>CAMHLN010000019.1 GCA_946186155.1 uncultured Clostridia bacterium
TATTTCTATTATTTTTATCTCCATTTTCCGCCTCTTTGACTTGAGCTCCTTCAGCGGGTTTATTTTCTTCTAATTCCATTTTCATAACTCTTATTCATAATATATATATTCTATACGAAAAATGGCAAATAAAAATTATTTGCCATTTTTATATATATATTTAATGATTATCTTGATTTTTTTTATAATTTTTATTGCTTATTTCTAAACAGCTTCCAAGAAAAACTTGCAATGCTGTTATTGTTGCAGTTATTTCTTTAGTATAATTTAAGTGCCATATCAATCCAATTGTATTATAAAATGTGCAAAACGCAGGTAATACAATTAGGATAATGAATCGAATAATCAAAAATATTTTCTCATTTTTGATGATCATACAAATTCCTCCTTTATTAAATGTTATTAATTAAAAATAAAAGGTTCGTTATGAACCTTTTATTTTTTTTGGAGATTTAAAATGAAAAACACTTATATATATAGTATAAATCAATAGGATATCTATGTAAATATCAGAAAACTTCAATTAAAAAACCTTATTATTAGATAATTATGATATAATCAAAATAGAATAGTGATCAAATGGAGGTAAATATGAATTTAAAAATAGAATATTTATCTATTGATGATTTAAAAGTTTATGAAAAAAATGCAAGAAAACATGCTGAAGAAGATATTGATGTTATAAAAAATAGCATAAAACAATTTGGTTTTAACGATCCTATAGGTATTTGGGGCAAAAACAACATAATTGTTGAAGGGCATGGAAGATTTTTAGCTGCAAAAGAATTGAAATTAAAAAATATTCCAGTTGTTAGGTTAGATCATCTAACAGATGATGAAAGAAGAAGCTATGCATTAATACATAATAGATCAGCAGAATTATCAGAATGGGATTTTGATTTATTAGGAGAAGAAATAACAGATTTAAAAGATATTACTGATTTTAATGAATTAGGATTCGATTTTGATCTATGCAATATTTTTTCAGAAGAAAAAGAAATACCTGAAAAATTAGATCCATCATTAAGATATAACACTTTTGATAATATCGAAAAAGGTTATTATGAATCAAACAATTATTATGGTATTCCAGAAATAAAAAAAAGTGATGTTGTATCTGATAAAATGGTTAGATTTTGCGACTGGAAAGAAATTCCAGAAAATGAAAGAAAAAATTATATAGCACACTTTTATTATGATGACTACAAATTTATTCAAGCGTGGAAACATCCTGATAAATATATTGATAGATTAAAAGAATTCAAGGCAGTTGTTGCACCGAATTTTTCATTATATACAGATTTTCCACGTGTTTTACAAATTTTATCATGTTATAAGCGCAATTGGGTTGCAAAATATTGGTCTGAAAAAAATATAAATGTTATACCGCAGGTCGTATGGGGTGACAAAGAATCGTTCAATTATTGTTTTTTAGGAATACCAAAAAAATCTGTTGTATCAGTTTCAACGTTGGGAATTTTACAAGACAACGACTGGAATGGAAAAAATAATAATTTATTTCTTGAAGGTTATAATGAAATGTTACAAAGATTAGAACCAACAGCAGTTTTGTTTTATGGATCGTTGCCAAAAAATATAAAATTAAAAGGTAATATTATTAGAATACCAACATATTATGAATTAAAATTTAAAAAGGAAAGGTGATCATATGGGGGCAGGTAAAAGTAAATTAAAAGGAAATAAATCAAGTGGAAGAAATTCAAATAAGAAATATCAAGGATTTACATTAACTTATCCAGATGGTGAAGTAAAAAATTTTAGAGTTGTAAATGGTAAAGTTGAAGAAGTAGGGGATATATATAGAAGTAAAAGTTTGGCTGATATATTTGGATCATCAGATAAAAATGAAATTGTGCAAAAGGCCTATGATACTTATGGAGGAACTGACGGTTTAATAAAAAAATTAGGCAGTTCTAAAGCTAAAATATTATCTGATGCAGCTGTTGAAAAAATTGAAGCAGAAGCAAAAAAGAACTATGAAAAAGGATTAAAAGATAGAGAAAAGAGAGAATCTAGAAGGAAAAAATCAGGAAACAGAAAATCTGCTTATTGGAGTGCTATGTAAAAGAACATATGATAGATGACAAAAACAAAACGAAAGAAAATTTGCTGCGTGGTTTGGGAAAAGATAAAAAATGAAAACAAAAAAAGCAATAAGGAGTTTAACATATGAATAAAAACACAAAAAAGAAGAAAAAGATGGGGCGGCCACGTAAATACATAGACATAAAAGAATTTGAAAAATTATGTGCTCTTCAATGTACAGAAGAAGAAATTTGTGGTTGGTTTGGAATTACTGATAAAACCTTAAATACGTGGTGCCGTCGTAATTACGACAATCAGACTTTTTCCGAGGTTTTCAAAGCAAAAAGAGCACCAGGGAAAATATCTTTAAGAAGAACGCAATTTCAATTAGCTGAAAAATCTGCAGCAATGGCGATTTTCTTAGGAAAACAGTATTTAGGACAAACCGATAAGGTGGAACAAATAACAAACGATAATGATAATGTTTTAAAATTTATTGAGGGAATGAAAAACAATGAAAATACAGCAAATTAATATTAATAAATTAAAAGAATATGAATATAATGCAAAAAAGCATGATGAAAAACAAATAAAAAATGTTATGCAAAGCATAAAAGAATTTGGAATGGTTCAACCGATCGTAATTGATCAAAATAATACTATTATAATCGGCCATTGCAGATTTAAAGCACTTAAAAGATTAAAATACAAAGAAGTTCCATGCGTTAAAATTGAAAATCTATCTGAAAAAGATATAAATAAATTACGTTTATTAGATAACAAATTGAATGAATCAGAATGGGATTTTGATTTATTATTTGATCAAATAGGCGCAATTGATTGGAACGATTTTGACATTGACTGGGGACTTGATGATTTCTTAAAAGAAGATGAAAAACCTGAAATTATTGAAGATGAAGTCCCAGATGTTGAAGATACATCAATTAGTCAAGTCGGAGATATTTATATTTTAGGAAAACATCGTTTAATTTGCGGTGATTCAACAGATGAAAATATAATTAAACAATTGATGAATAATGAATATGCAGATCTTTTATTAACAGATCCACCGTATGGAATTAATGTTGTATCTGTTGATAAAAAAATAGGTTCAGATAAACCATTTGGCAGTAAAGGAAAAGTTGGTTACGGTGAAAAAGGGAAAAACAAAATTATAGATTGTAACGAATACGCTCCTATTATCGGCGATAATACAACAGAAACAGCAAAGAAAAGTTATGAATTATTAAAGAAATATACAAAAAATCAAATAATATTTGGTGGTAATTATTTTACAGATTTTTTAAAACCTTCAAGATGTTGGTTGGTTTGGGATAAAGAAAACACAGGAAATTTTGCAGATGCAGAACTTGCATGGACTTCATTTGAAACAGGCGTTAAATTATATAAATTTATGTGGAATGGTTTATGTAGAGAAGGAAGCAGAAAAGTTGAAGGCAAAAAAAGAATCCATCCTACTCAAAAACCAGTTGGCATGTTAGCAGATATTTTAAAAGATTTTTCAAAAGAAAATGATAATATTGTTGATGCATTCGGCGGTTCTGGAAGCACACTAATAGCATGTGAACAATTAAATAGAAGATGCTTTATGTGTGAATTATCACCGAATTATATTGATGTTATTGTAAAAAGATATATTGATTTTACTAATAACAAAAATGATGTTTATGTAATTAGAGATGGTCAAAAAATAAAATATAAGGATTTAAAAGCATAACGGAATGATCAATTTATCTGAAAAACAAATTGAATATATTAATAATGCGAATAAAACGTGGAATTGGAAAGTTGGAGCTGTTCGTTCTGGAAAATCATTTGTTGATATTGCTGCAGTTATTCCAAAAAGGTTAATCGAGCGACAAAATAAATCAGGGTTAAAAGTTATAATTGGAGTTTCAAAAAGTACAATTGAACGAAATGTTTTAGAACCAATGCGTGAAATTTACGGTGATAAAAGAATATCAACAATAAATAATAATAACATTGCAATTTTATTTGGTTGTGAAGTCTATTGCATAGGTGCAGAAAAGAAATCACAGGTAAAAAAGATACAAGGTAGTTCAATTGCATATTGTTATGGAGATGAAGTTGCCAAATGGTCAGAATCTGTATTTACAATGTTACAATCACGACTAGACAAAGAATATTCATGTTTTGATGGCACTTTAAACCCAGAATCTCCATATCATTGGTTGAAAAAAGTTCTAGATAAAGAAGAAGAAGATAAATATATCCAGGAATATATTATTGATGATAATCCGTATTTATTAGAAAAATTCGTTAAGAATTTGAAATTAAAATATGAAGGTACGGTTTATTATGATCGTTACATATTAGGTAAATGGGCACTTGCAGAAGGCTTGATTTATCAAAATTACAATCATGTTGTTGTTAATTTGCCAGATGAAATCAAAATTCAAAATATTAAAAACTTTAAAATAAAAGATTTTTGCGTTTCGATTGATTACGGAACTTTAAATGCATTTGCAGCATTGTTATGGTATTTTTACAACGGAATCTGGTATGCAATTGATGGTTATTATTATTCAGGCAGGGCAGAAGGTATTCAAAAAACTGATAATCAATATTTAAAAGATATGATTGATTTTGTTTCACCAATTTATGCGAAATCAAAAGAATATGATCTTGATAAAATAGAAGTTATTATTGATCCATCTGCGGCAAGCTTTATAACTGAATTAAAAAAATCAAGAAAATTCAAAGTCAGAAAAGCTGATAATGCTGTTAGTGATGGAATAAGAGATACAGCTGTTGCTATCAGAATGAATTTAATAAATGTAAGTAAAAATATAAAAGAATGGGAAGATGAAATAAAAGGTTATCGTTGGAACGAACCAACAGACGACGACGACAGGAGAAGTTCAACAAAAGAAGAACCTTTAAAAGAAAATGATCACTATATGGATTCAACAAGATATTTTGTAAAAACAAAAAAATTAGCTGAAAAATATACAAAAGATTTATATCAAGAAGAAAAACATAATAAATATAGTTCGATATTTTAATTAGGAGGTTGAAAATGTTATCATATCAAGATTTTTTAAAAGTAAAAGAAACAAATGATATTAACAGAATATGTGATTTTATAACAACAGCTATTAATCAACATATTAGTTCGCCAATGTATAAAGTTGCAGAAGATGCGACTTTATACGATAAACAACAAAATTCAACCATTATGAATTATACAAGATATATATATAATTCGGTTGGTATAAAAAATATAGATCCGATTTCTAGTAATAATAAAATGTGTTCAAACATTTACCATCGTTTAAACACTCAAAGATGCCTATATTCCTTAGGAAACGGTGTATCGTTTACAAATGATAAGGTCAAGGCATTATTAGGAAAAAATTTTGATAATGCACTAAAAGATGGTGCATATAAATCATTGATTCAAGGCCTATCTTTTGGTTTTTGGGATTTTGACAAATTAACGGTATTTAGTTTTCTTGAATTTGTTCCTTTATGGGATGAAGAAACATCTGATTTACGTGGAGGAATTCGTTTCTGGCGTATTGACGACAAAAAACCACTATTTATTCGATTATTTGAGGAGGACGGTGTTACAAAATTCATACAAGAAAACGGCGAAAAAATGAAAATTCAAGAACCAAAAAAAGGTTTTATAAAAATAGTAAAAAGTACAGACGAAACAGGAATCGAAGGTATAGAATTCAAAAATTATAAAAATTTTCCTATTATCCCACTATGGGCAAATAGCTTGCACCAGTCGACTTTAGTTGGAACAAAAGGTTTAATTGATGCATATGATTTAGTTAGATCAGGTTATGCAAATGATCTTGAAGATTGTGCTGAAATTTACTGGATTGTAAATAATGCATCTGGAATGGATTCAACGGATTTGGCTAGATTTAGATCTAAATTGAAATTAAACCACGTTGCAACTGTTGATGATGAGAATTCTTCCGTTGTTCCATATACTCAAGACATTCCAACAACAGCAAGAATTCAATTTTTAGACTTGATCAAACAAAGTATCTATGAAGATTTCGGTGGACTTGACGTTCACACAATACAAGCAAGTTCGACAAATGATCATATAGAAGCTGCATATCAACCTTTAGATGAAGAAGCTGATGATTTTGAATTGCAAATTATAAAATTTATACATAACTTGTTAGCATTATTAGATATTGAAGATGATCCAATATTTAAAAGAAACCGTATATCAAATCAAAAAGAACAAACAGAAATGATATTATCTGCAGCAGAATATTTAGATGATGAAACAGTTTTAACAAAGTTGCCATTCATATCGGTTGATGAAGTTACTGAAATATTAAAGAAAAAAGATAAACAAGATGAATTGAAATTTAATTCTGAAACAGATACAAATGATTTAAATACTAACAAACCTGAAATAGATGATCAAAATGCAGCAGAAGAAGAAGGAAAAATAAATGGCTAGAAAAAAGAAAAATGATATAAATTATGCTGATTTTTATACATTTTATCGAGAAAAAGAACTGGAAGATAAATTGCATGATTTATATTTAGACTGCCAGAAGGATATTGAAAATGATTTAAATTATTTTTTCGGTCGTTTTGATGCAAAAAATAAAAAATGGTTGAAAAAATTAAAAAACGGTGAAATAACAGAAGCAGAATATAAAAGATGGCTTGAAGGACAGATTTTTCAGGGAAAAATGTGGGGTGAAAGAAAAGAATTCATTGCAAATCAATTATATGATTTTAATAAACTTGCATATGAATATATAAATGAAGTTTCGCCTGATATATTTGCAACTAATTTTAATTATATGGCTTATACGCTCGAAACTGGTGCAAAAGTTGATTTATCTTTTTATGTTTACGATTCAACAGCGGTCAAAAAGTTAGTTTTTGAAGATATCGAAGTAATACCTTATAAAAAGTTAGATAAAGCAAAGGACATTCGCTGGAATTTTCAAAATATAAAAAGAGAAGTTGCAAAATCTATTATTAAAGGTGAATCAGTTGATAAATTAGCAAAAGTTTTATCAAAAGAAGTCACAAATCGAAATGAAAAACAGATGCGAAAACATGCAATCACAGCTTTAAATTCTGCAAGAAATCAAGGCAGAATGGCCAGAATTCAAGAAAGCATAAACATGGGAATTGATACAAAGAAAAAGTGGGTTGCAACATTAGATTCTAAAACAAGAATTGCACATGCTTATTTAGATCAGCAGGTTGTTGATTATGATGAATATTTTGAGGTTGAAGGCATGAAGATTAGATTTCCTGGTGATCCGCACGCACATCCATCGTTAGTGTACAACTGCCGTTGTCGTTTAGATGGAGAAGTTGTTAAATATCCGTCCACCTTTAATATTCGCCGTGATAATGAATCAGGTGAATTGATCGAAAATATGAATTATCGTGAATGGTATAAATACAAAACTGGAAATGATTTGCCTGCATATCGTAGGCCACGAAAAAGAAAAAGAAGGTGAAAATATGAACGATAATTTTACAATTACAACAAATAATATACCTGCGCACAAACAACAATTAGATGCAGCATTAACACGTGCATTTAGAATCATAGGTATACAAGGTTCTGCAAATGTTGCACAAATTACACCAGTGGATACTGGCAACTTAAAAGGTTCTATTGATTATAAATCATATAATGATCATGTTGTAATAGGAACAAATGTTCAGTATGCTATTTTTCAAGAAATGGGAACAATTAAAATGAGGGCAGCAAACAAAGGAAAAGGATATTTACGTTTCGCAATACAAAAAAGTGTTGGAGATTTTCAGAGAATTTTTCAAGAAGAATTGCGAAATTTATAATTTTTGGTGACTTGTAAAACTTTTTAAATGATTTATAATTAAAGTAAATACAAAAGGTTAAATTGTATTTACATTTCGATAAAATTCTGGCAGAAAAGAAGATCTGCAAAGTAAAGGAGTTTATTTATGGCATTAACAAGATCAATGTTAAAAAGTATGAATTTAACTGATGAACAAATCAATGCTGTTATCGAAGAACATACAACAGCAAAGGATTCTTTAAAGCAACAAATCAAAGATTTAGAAGCAAAATATGCTGATTATGATCAAATCAAAAACGATTTTCAAAAATTATCTGCAGATGTAAAGAAAGATAACTGGAAAGAAAAATATGATTCAGTTACAAAAGAATTTGATGATTATAAAAAAGAAGTTGAAGAAAATCATCAAAGAGATTTGAAAAAAGAACAATATAAACAATTGCTAATTGATAACAATATTAATCAAAAACAAATTGAATCAATTCTTGAAGTTACAAAGTTTGATGAAATTAATCTTGATGAAAATAATAAACTGGAAAATGTTGATGAAATCAATGAAGCAATCAAAAACAAATGGGATGGTTTTATCGTAAAGAATACGATTTCAGGTGTTAATTCAGAAATCCCACCATCAAATCTTGGTGGAACATCAAAAGATGAAATCATGAAAATCAAAGATCCAGTTGAAAGGCAACAAGAAATTGCAAATCATTTAGAATTGTTTACTTGATAAGAAAGGATGAATAATACATGCCAGCAAAAGAAGGATTAACAAAAGTTGCTGATTTAGATGTTACAGCACGTGAAATAGATTTTGTTGAACGTTTTGCAAAAAATTGGGATGCCTTAAAAAATATTTTAAGCATTATGCGCCCTATTGAAAAAGAGCCTGGAACAATTTTAAGAGCATATACAACACAGTCAAAAAGCGGTTTGGCAGAATCTCCAGGTGAAGGCGAAGAAATTCCATATACTGAATTTGAAGTTGTTGAAGCTTTAAAGGAAGATCTAACAATTGAAAAATATTCAAAAGCAACATCAATTGAAGCTGTCAATAAATATGGTGCAGCAGTAGCAATTCAAAAAACTGATGATCAATTTTTAATTGATTTACAAAACAAAGTTTTAAAAGAATTCTATGATTTCATTAAAACAGGTACTTTAACAGGTGCAGAAGCAACATTCCAAATGGCACTTGCAATGGCACGTGGTAAAGTTATTGATAAATTTAACACTTTAAGTCGAAATGTATCTGAAATAGTTGGTTTTGTTAATGTTTTGGATGTATTTCAATATTTAGGTGCTGCAAATATCACAATTCAAACACAGTTTGGTTTGCAGTATGTCAAAGATTTTATGGGATATAATACATTATTCTTGTTATCAGAACCTAACATTCCACGTGGAAAAGTTATTGCAACAGCTGTTGAAAATATAGATTTGTATTATGTAAATCCTGCAAATTCTGATTTCGCTAAATTAGGTTTAACATATAGAACTGACGGTGAAACAAATTTAATCGGCTTCCATGCCAACGGAAATTATTCAACCGCAGTCGGTGAAGTATTTGCATTGATGGGTATGAAGCTATGGGCAGAATATCTAGATGCAATTGCTGTTATTACATTTGGAAGTTCTCCAGAACCATCACCAGAACCAGAACCAGAGCCATCGATTACATTAGATAAATCAACCGCAGTTGTTGACGTCGGTTCGACGGTTACAATTACAGCAACAACAGTTCCAGCAGATGCAACAGTAACATGGACATCTTCTGATACAACAGTTGCAACGGTTTCTGATGGAGTTGTCACAGGCGTTGCAAATGGTGAAGCAACAATCACAGCGACAAATTCAACAGCATCAGCAACATGCGCAGTTGTAGTTGGAACAGGAGCATAAAAAATGTATAAAGTAATAAAAATGTTTACTGATTTACAAGATAATAATCATAAATATCAGGTCGGGGATGAGTATCCCCGACTTGGATTGAAACCTTCACTTGCAAGGATTCGTGAATTATCTAGTAATGAAAATAGGCAAAAAACAATATTAATAAAAGAAGTCAATGAATTTATAGATAATGATGATTTTAAAAAAGATAAATCATTAAAAAGTACAAAGAAATCAAAGAAAAATAAAAGGTGAATTACATGGAGTATAAATTAAAGGAAGTTTTGGATTATATACATAATTATTTTCAACTTGATACATATTCAGGAAAAATTTCTATCATTGATCATAAACTTGAAAATTCGAAAATAGAACTATACGACGGACAATATTACATGATAAAAGGTAGTATTTACAACGATGGTATCTGGAAATATAAAGAAAATGATCAAAATGTTTTAGATCTAGATAAATCAGAAGAATCAGAAGAAACAGAAGAACTAGATGAATTAAAAGATGAAATTTTTTATGGAGATGTTGTATCGTTAAGAATTCCACGTGATGTATTAAAGATAGTTGATGAAATTAATGCATGGGAAAAGAATAATGAAAATGCTATAAACGGAGTATATAAATCAGAATCTTTCGGCGGTTATTCTTATACTTTAAAGGATTCATCAAATAGTAAAAATAGTAACATTTCATGGAAAGATTATTTTGGAGATCGTTTGAAATGTTATAGAAAACTTGGTTAACTCTTAAAAAAGGATACATTGTTATGAATTTATTACAAGAATCAATGGAAGATTGCATAATGCAAGATAAAATTTCAGTTGAAGATGGTTATGGCGGTTTTTATACCGTTTATCAAGATGGCGCAAAATTTAGTGCTGCAGTTGTATTGGATAATTCGATGCAATCACGAATTGCAGAAAAGGAAGGTGTAACTGCATTATATACGATAACAACTGAAAAGAATATCAATTTACAATTTCATGATGTATTGAAAAGAGTTAGTGATTCTAAAATCTTTAGAATATTATCAGATGGCGACGATAAAAAGACTCCAAAAAGTGCATTATTAAACATGCGACAAGTCGCCGCAGAAGAATGGAGCATCCCAGATGAATAAAATTCAAGCTTTACATCAATTTTGGAATCGGTTCGGCTTGACGGCATATGAAGAAAATTCAGTTCCTGATGATACACGATTTCCTTATATTACGTATTCAAATGAAATGGACAGTTTCGAAAATGTTTGTTTGTTAACTGGGAATTTATGGTATAGAACCGATTCATGGAAATCAATAATTGATAAATCAGAAGAAATATCAAAGTATATTAAAGAACACGGATTCGTAACGATTCCGTTCGATCACGGGTATTTATATATAACGGGAGGCACTCCGTTTGCGCAAAGTATTGATGAACCCAGTGATGATAAGATAAAAAGAATTTTAATTAATATAAATGTTGAATATTTGAGTAGTTATTAAATGAGGTGAAAAAATGGGTAAATTTACCGTAATACCACAAGATACATTTAATAATCTTCAACTTGATGCAGGAGTTTTGTTAAAAAGGTTTGATCCAGATCAACCTGTTGAACCTTTAGATGAAGATATAGTTTGTGCAACTACAGGGGGAATTAATGCAACATGTGTTCCTAGTTTCAGCGATCAAGGGGAAGATATAGACAATGTTCCACTCAATATGATGGAACTCAAACATTTGGATTCTTGGGAATGCAAGCTATCAACGACATCTTTGGGAACTAAACCAGAATTAATTAAATTGGCACTTGGATGTGCTGATATAGATACAAATAAATCATCAAAAATAATTCCACGTGCAGATTTAAAACAGACAGATTTTGGTAATTTGTGGTGGGTTGGTGATAGAGCCGACGGCGGCCTGGTTGCAATCAAATTGAAAAATGCATTATCAACAGCAGGTTTTTCAATTCAGACAACAAAAAATGGAAAAGGTCAAATTACGCTTGAATTAACAGGTCACGTTTCTATAAAAGCACAAAAAGAAGTTCCAATGGAATTTTATTCAGAAGAACCAGATTCAACTGAATATCATAGAATCACACAAAATCTATATCATGTTAATTCTACAATTACAGCTGTTAGTATTGAAGATTCTGCAGCACTCGAAGGAACTTTAACAGCAGAAGAAAATTATGAAATTGCAAACGTTTCTATTTTATCAGGAAATGAAGATATAACATCAACAGCTTATAATTCAGAAACTGGAGCAATCAATATTGCATCAGTTACTGCAGATATAACAATATTTGCAACAGCAACAGAAATTGGTGCATAAATAAAAGGAGCAAATCAATATGAAAATTTCAAATTTACGTGGAGAAGATGCAATTGATACAATGGCTGATTTAATCGAACCTATAACAGCAATTGCATCAGATAAAGATTTTGAAAAGTTATATAAATCAAAACCACTTGTTTTTGCAGTTCAATATTGTTTAAAACATCACAAAAAAGAAATACTTGAAATCTTAGCAATTATTAATTGTGAAGATCCAGATTATTTTGATCCAAAATTCTGGGAAATACCTAAAATGATATTCGATGTTTTAGACGATGAAAATGTTAAATCGCTTTTTTTATCGCAGCAGATGAGCAACTTAAACGACATTTCTTCTGCTGTTATGGAGAATTCCAAGGAAACAGAAACAATATAAACTTATTTATGCGATACGTTATAGAGAGTTATAAAAAAGAAATAGCTTTATTAACGTATCGCATTTATATATCTGATTCTTTGAAATGTTTAGGTCGTTTAGACGGAAAAAGATATTATGATATTTATAATGAAATTTTAAGATCTGAAAAAATATCTAATATCAATCCAGAAAAAGAAAGTGAAAATATTATTAATAATATCAAAAATAGGTTACGTAAAATGGGGTGATTTAATTGAGCGCAACAATTTTTGAAATGTCAGCAATTTTGCGATTAGATCGTTCACAATACGATAGAGAACTAAATGCAGCAGAATCAGAAGCTCAATCAAAAGGATCTAAAATAGGAAGCATATTTTCAACACTGGGAAAAGTTGCAGCAGTTGGATTGACTGCATCATTTGCAGCAGTTTCAGCTGTTGTGACAAAATCAATAAAAGAATATGCAGAATATGAACAACTTTGGGGTGGAGTACAAAAATTATATGGAACAGCTGGAAAATCAATAGAAGAGTATGCAAAATCTGTTGGTAAATCTGTTGATGAAGTTCGTGGTGATTATGGCAATTTGGAAAAAGCGCAAAATCTAATGTTGAAACAAGCAAATGAAGCTTATAAAACAGCTGGAGTATCAGCGAACAAATACATGGAACAATCAACATCATTTAGTGCTGCACTGATTAATTCGTTAAATGGAGATACTGTCAAAGCTGCACAACAAACAGATGTTGCAATGCGTGCTATTTCTGATAACTTTAACACATTTGGCGGAGATATCGACATGATATCATATAGTTTTCAAGGATTCGCCAAGCAAAATTACACAATGCTAGATAACCTTAAGTTAGGTTACGGTAAACTAACTGTACTGCCGTAATAAAAGTAGGTGAACCATTTTATTAATGGGTGTACATGTTTAAACATGTGCTAACGGTGAAACTCTAAAGGCAAAAGCCCATGACAATACCGTGCCAAGCTCTAAAAGAGAAGGTGTAACGACTAGAGCATAGCTCGTAGGATATCTATTAATACGATATTCGAAGTGCCTACTATTAGAATCATAATATTGCAAACCACCATACATATATGGTATATTCATATATGAAATGGAGGTACAATATGGAAATATGGAAAGATATAAATGGTTATGAAGGATATTATCAAATCTCAAATCAAGGAAATGTTAGAAGTGTAGATAGATTTGATGGTGTGCATGATAGAAAAGGAACTATTATTAAACCAAGCTTAAAACAAAATGGATATTTACAAGTTGGTCTTAGAATGCACAATAAAAGGAAATGGATTGGAGTGCATAGATTAGTTGCAATTCATTTTATTGAAAATCCAGATAATAAACCACAAGTTAATCATATTGATGGCAATAAGCAAAATAATACTATTAATAATCTTGAATGGGTTACTGCAAAAGAAAATCAAAATCATGCAACAAAAATAGGACTCAGAAAAAATATGCCAAAAGGAGAAAAACATTTTTGTTATGGTAAATTTGCTGCAAATAGTCATAGTGCTAAACCAGTTATAAGAAGAAATCCAAAGACAGGTGAAACAAAATTATACAAGGCAAAAATCTTAGCAAAATATGAAGGATTTGATGTCACGTCAATTTCTAAATGTTGTCATGGTAAACTTAAAACTCATAAAGGATATGAATGGTATTTTGCAAATGATTCTGATAAAGAGATAGTCTAAACCCTTTAAAATACTGTGAAAGCAGGGGTATGTATTAGGTACAAAATCCGAGATGGAGCGACTTATTGCAGATGCAAATGAATATGCAAGAAGCATTGGCAAAGCTTCAGATCTATCAATTGATAGTTTTTCAGACATAGTAACAGCAATAGATCTTGTTCAACAGAAGCAGGGAATTGCAGGCACAACAGCACGAGAAGCAGCAACAACAATCAGCGGTTCATTTGGAATGTTGAAAGGTGCCTGGGAAAATTTGTTGGCAGGAATGGCTAACAAAGATGCTGATATTAGTAAATTAGTAAAAAATGTTGTTACAAGTTTGACAGCAGTAACAAAAAATTTGTTACCAGTATTTCAACAAGCTTTACAAGGTTTCGTAACATTAATTAGACAAATTGCACCACTTATATCAAAAGAGTTGCCTTCAATGATTGAAATGATACTTCCTGAATTGTTATCAGCAGCAGTTATATTAATTTCAGGACTTGCAACAGCGTTGCCAACATTGATAACAACTATTATAGATACAATTCCATCTTTATTCGAACAAATAAAATCTAGTTTTACAGAAAACAGTTCCTCACTATTAGATGGATTAAACCAATTGCTTGAGATGATAAAAACAGCAATTGCAGAAGGAATTCCTGCATTATTAGAATTTATTGCATCAATATTGCCACAAATTGTGACTGTTTTTTATAATTTGATGGAACAAATTTATATTGTTGGCGGAGATATTATCTCAAAACTAATCGAAGGTTTGCTTGCAGCGATTCCAAACATATTATCGAATGTACCTTTGATTATAGAATCCATTGTAACAGGAATTGTAAACACATTGCCTTCAGTTTTAGCAACAGGAATGCAAATTATACAATCACTTGTTGCAGGAATACAACAAATGTTGCCACAGTTGCCTCCGATTATAATTAATACGTTAAATCATGTTATCGAATTAGCGAAAAGTATCGATTGGATTGGTTTGGGTGTTCAAATTATACAATTTATTGTTAATGGAATAACAACTGTAATGCAACTTATTCCAACAATATTCATGACAATATTTGATTTAGCAGTTCAATTAGTCAAGAACGTGAATTGGCTTGGTTTAGGTCAATTTGTAATTAATACTATTGTAAATGGCATAAAAGCTTTATTTACTTTGATCCCACAAATATTACAACAAATTGGACAAACAGCAGTAAATCTTTTTCAATCGATTGACTGGCTTGGATTAGGTTCAAGAGTTATCAATTTTATTGTAAATGGTATCAAATTTTTAATTACAGCAATTCCACAATTATTACAAACGATTGGTAACAATGCAGTTAGTTTATTTCAATCGATTGACTGGCTTGGATTAGGTTCAAAAGTTATAACTTTTATTGTTAATGGTATTAAATCATTAATAACAGCAATTCCTGATGCATTAAAATCAATCGGACAAAAAGCTTTTGATGCATTTAAAAATATAAATTGGTTGTCGTTAGGAACAAACATAATAACAGGCGTTGTAAATGGTATAAAAGGAGCAGCGCATAAGGTAACCGATATCATGAAAAATCTGGCTTCTGGTGCTTTGGATACTGTAAAAAGTTTTCTAGGCATTAAATCACCTTCAAGAGTTTTCCGTGATCAAGTAGGAAAAAACATCGGTTTAGGTGTTGCTGAAGGAATTGAAGATACCTATCAAAAGGTTAATTTAGCAATGGAAAGTTTAATTTCAATTCCAGATAAATATGATTTTGATAAATCGTTTGTATTTGCATCAGATTCAAATAATACAGATTATAATTCTGACGTTGTTAGAACTGGTGATGTTTATAATATCAACATTAATCAACCGGTTGATACACCAGATGAAATTGCAAGGGCAATCAGAACAGAATCACAATATGGATTAATCGGAGGTGCTGCAATTGGATAAAGTTTTTGAAAATCAGGAAATAATTGATCGTGATTTAATTCAATTGAAGTTTGTTCGATTGATAGATGGAAAAACTTTTTTTGTCGGTAACAATTTAGATTGGAGATTTCAAAAAAACGGTGGTCTAGCCGGTTTTGCAGATTTTTCAGCAAATTTAACCTACGATGATAACTATGCAAGGGATGGTGGAACAACTTGGCATAGTAGATTAACAAAAAAAGATAGAACAATCAAAATTGTGTATTTATATCCTGATAAAAATGTTAGTGCAAGACAATCATTGATTGAATTCTTTAAATATAATTATCTGTATAACGTTTATATAACTTATATGGGACGAGAAATGTATGCAGAAGGCCGTTTATATAAGATGGCAATTTCAGAAGAAACGAAAACCTATAAAAACATTAAATGCACAATGACTTTTTCATTTGATAATCCGTTTCTAAAATCTGTTGATAATTTTGGACGTGATATCGCTGCAGTTACACCAACAACAGCATTTCCATATTTGTCGAAATTAATAAAAGGAAAGCCAACAGGAATATTCAATTTTCAAAAAACTGTTGTATTGTTTAACGATGGTGATCAGATTTCATATCCAAGAGTTAGAATAGTTGCAACAGATCAAGTTTGGAATCCTGAAATTTGGATTAACGATAATTTCATTAGGTTTTTAGATACACTTGAAAGAAATGATGAAATTGATATTAATTTTACGGTTATTCCACCAACAGTAAAACTAAATGGTCAAAATGCAATTGGTAAATGTGATAGAGAATCGAATTTTGATGGAATGTATTTGAATTTAGGAAATAATACAATTCGTTTTGATGCAGAAAATGGTTCTGATGAAATGATCGTTTCTGTTTATTTTAACAAAACCTATACTGTTATTTAGGAGGAGTTAATATGTATGAAGAACCTTTTGAAATAATGGCCTTAGATGAAAATTTTGAAATAGTATCACTAATTTCATATGCAAATTTGCAGTGGACTAGAAAGTTTCATGAAGTAGGCACTTTTTCCGTTCAATTGCGTGGCCGTCAATATAAATCAAATTGGAAATATATCTATTCAAAAAAAAGAAAAGAATTAGGTATTATATCACAAGTAAATTGGCAGAAAAAAAATTATATTGAATTAGTAACGATTTCAGGTATGTTTGTTGAAGAAGAATTAAACAAAATGATTGTTTATCCGTTGCCAACGAAATTTTATGATGATCCTGAAACAGTTTCAACTGGAAAAGAAGGAACATGTTTGCTAAAAAATCAAGGTTTACCATTATGGTTAAGTCAATCAGGAACGGCAGATCAAGTTGCAAAATCATTTTTTAATAGCTTTAAAAAAATATCCTGGACAAATTATCAAGTTGATGACTATTCAGGAACTAATTTAGTAACAACAACAAGACAATTAGACATTGATTTTGGCTCAATTGATGATCAACATGGAGAATATCATTATTCAGAACATAATCGAAATCATGAACGATTAGGCGATAAACTTTATAAAATTTTAAAACCATCAGGAGCTTCAATTGAAGTTATTTTGGATTATGAAACACATGAAAAAACATTAAATATCATCCATGGAAAAGATTTAACGCAAGGCAATTCAGAAGGCAATAACCCAGTTTTGTTTTCAAGTGCAAATGGAAATATTATATCTGCATCTTTAGTTGTTAGTAACACTAATACAAAAGATACCATTATTCAAACATCTGAAAACAAAGACAAAGTGTATGTTTTAATAAACGAAATGCCCGATGCATCAGGAAGATTCGTTCATGCAGGTATGACAACAGCAGCACAAGATTATTTTAATCAAGATACACAAGATTATACCGTTGCTGATAAGAATTTTAAAATTGCAGTTATGGCTGATGGTGATAAAGAATTAAATAAATATACAGATAAACAAAATATTGAATTTCAAATTTACCGTGGTAGTTATCAATATATGATTGATTATGATCTAGGAGATCTGATATCTGTTGAAATTAGTGAAATAGGATTATCTTTAGATGCCAGAATTATTAGTTGTTATGAAGTTGTCAAGGAAGGCGTTTGGGAATTAACGCTTGAAATCGGAACGCCGTTAATAAAATCATTTGAAAATGTTTAAAAAGAGGTGAAAAAAAATGATAGGATTTCCATTTGATTCA
>CAMHLN010000020.1 GCA_946186155.1 uncultured Clostridia bacterium
TATTATAATCCTCTGTCTGTGAGCGTATCTTGTCACACCGGAAATGGTGCAGTGGGAGTGGGAATTAGTTTTTCATAGGAAATTCTTGGGATTAAACTTTAGTCACGAAAAAAGGAGAATAATAATTTAGAAAAACTTTCTTGATTCTTATCTACATTGCTTTATCTGTAAGCGTATTTTGTTGCACCAAAACGAAAATATCTCAAGCACTGAAATTCGATGAACTGCTGAATTTTTTTTGCCAAAAAAACCAACACATCGAGACTAGCTGAAATGATATGAATTGGGAATAAATTATTGAGGAAAATTTGAATTACTTGGCTATCAAATAATATTTTTTAGTTATATTTAGTTATGAATGTATGTGCCGGATTTTTCACCCGAAATGACTTCGTATATATCTTTGAAATTGAAAACGACAACAGGAATAGAACAATCTCTGCAGAGAGAAATAGCAGTCATATCCATAAATTTAAGGTTTTTGTTCAAAATTTCGTCAAAACTTATATCCTCATATTTTATTGCACTTTTCTCTATTTTGGGGTCCGACGAGTAAACGCCGTCTACAGTAGTAGCTTTTAAAATAGCATCTGCTTTGATTTCTGCTGCACGAAGAGCAGCTGCAGTATCAGTTGAAAAAAACGGAGCTCCTATTCCGCAGGAAAATATAACGACTTTTTTTTCATCCAAAGAGCGAAGTGACTCAGAAACTGAAAATGCAGGAACCAATCCTTTTATTTCCAGAGCAGATTGGACGCAAGATTTCACTCCATTTTTGTTTAAAACATCAGAAAATGCTATTGCGTTCATTGCAGTGGCAAGAATTCCTATCTTGTCTGATTCAGTTCTTGATATATGGGTTCCTGTTCTTCCTCTCCAAAAATTTCCTGCTCCAATAACGATGCCCATTTGCACACCAAAATCAGTGCATTTTTTTATTACTTCTGCAACTTTTTTACATTTTTCAGAATCAATTCCAAATCCACTTTCTCCTGCCAGCGATTCTCCGCTCAATTTTAAAAGAATTCTTTTAAATTTCATAAATACCTCAAATCAGTTAAAATTAAATAAATTATCAAACCTCTTTTATTCTATCATATCCACGATATTTTTGTAACGTTTGTGCTTTGTTATAAGATATCTCCATATTATTTTGTAGTGTTGCTGTTATTTTCATCAACTTCGCTATCACTTTTATCTATTTCTGTAACTGAGACAATGGTAGATTCACCGGATAACCTCATAATTTTGACTCCCTTCGAGGGTCGAGAACATTGTCTAACTGACGATGCAGAAAATCTTATTATTGTTCCGTCGGATGATATTGCTATTATATCTTTTTCCAAATCCACTTTCAAAATAGCTGCAACTTCTCCATGCTCATTTACGTGGTAATTGGTTAATCCCATGCCTCCTCTGTTTTGAAGTCTGTAATCAGATATAGGAGAAATTCTTGCGTTTCCAGTCTTTGATACCGTTAAAATGTTATCATTATCTTCTGCAGTAATTGCACTTACAACTTTATCATTTTTACTAAGTTTTATGGATCTCACACCACGAGAATTTCTTCCTAAAACTCTAACGTCAGATTCGTTAAATCTTATTATTTTCCCTTTTTCAGTAGCAACTAAAATATCTTTAGAACCGTCTGTAATTTTAACCCACCTAAGTTCATCGTTTTCATCTAGATTTATTGCAATAAGACCGTTTTTTCTCACTGAACTGAAATCTGAGAGATTACATCTTTTTATTACTCCCATCTTTGTGTTCATTACTATATATTTCGAATCTTCAAAATTTTCAGTTTTCAACAAAGATGTTACTTTTTCTCCTTCAACTAGAGGCAATAAATTTACTATATTTAATCCTTTGGAATTTCTGGATGATTCAGGAATTTCAAAGCATTTTATCCTATAAACTTTTCCAAAATTAGTGAAAAACATTAGATAGTCGTGCGTATTTGATACCATTATTTCGTCAGCAGAATCACTTTCCCTGCGAGACATTCCCGAAATTCCTCGTCCTCCGCGATTTTGAGTCTTATAGGTATTAACATCTTGAACTTTGATATATCCAAGCTTGGTAAATGTTATAATTCTCTTCTCATTTGGAATTAAATCTTCAACGTTAACTTCTCCGCTTACTTTTACAATCTCTGTGCGTCTTTTATCAGAATATTTCTCTTTTATTTTAAGTATTTCTTCTTTTAAAACTCCCAAAAGTTTGTTTTTATCAGATAAAAGTTCTTTGAAATAAGATATTTTTTCGGAAAGAGCTTTTATTTCGGCGTCAATTTTCTCTATTTCAAGTCCTGTCAATCTTCCAAGAGGCATCTGAACTATTGCTTGAGATTGAGGTTCATCGAATCCGAATTTCTCTGAAAGATTTTCTTTTGCCTCAGCGACAGATTTAGAATTTCTGATGATGGAAATTACTTCATTTATGTTGTCGATAGCTATTCTCAAAGCTTCAAGAATATGGCATCTGTCATGAGCTTTTTTTAAATCAAATTTTGTTCTTCTTGTTATTATATCAACTTGAAAGTCTATATATATTTTTAAAGCTTCTTTTAGATTTAAAATTTTCGGTTCTCCGTTGACTATAGCCAACATGATAACTCCGAAATTCGTTTGCAACTGAGAAAAATTATAAACTTGATTCAAAGCTACCTCAGGAGAGAATCCTGATTTGACTGTCATTTCTATTCTTAATCCTGATCTATCTGAATGGTCTTCAATTTTAGAGATTCCATTTATTTTTTTGTCTTTTATCAAGTCAGCAATGTGCTCTATGGTAGCAGCTTTGTTAACTTGATAGGGGATTTCAGTCACTATTATCTTGAATCTATTTCCCTCTTCTATGATTTCACTTTTGGATCTTACTGTTATTTTGCCTTTTCCCGTTAAATAAGCATTTTTTATTCCAGATAACCCCATAATTTGAGCTCCAGTGGGAAAATCAGGGCCTTTTATAAATTGCATTAGATCGCTAACTTCTGCATCAGGATTATCTATCATGTGGCAAATTGCGTCTATGACTTCACCCAAATTATGAGGAGGAATATTAGTTGTCATTCCAACTGCGATTCCAGTAGACCCATTCACAAGCAAATTTGGGAATCTAGCAGGAAGAACCACAGGTTCCTTTAATCTGTCATCATAGTTTGGCTTGAAATCTACAGTATCTTTATCTATATCAGTGAGAATTTCCGCAGCAATTTTGCTCATTCGAGCTTCAGTGTAACGATAAGCTGCAGGAGGATCTCCGTCGATTGAACCAAAATTTCCATGACCATCTACCAAAGTGTACCTAGTGGAAAAATCTTGGGCTAATCTAACTAAAGCATCATAAACAGACGTATCTCCGTGTGGGTGGTAACTTCCTAAAACAGAGCCTACTGTATCCGCACATTTTCTGTAAGGTTTATCAGCAGTTAAATTGTTCTCACGCATAGTGTACAAAATTCTTCTGTGAACTGGTTTTAGACCATCTCTTGCATCAGGCAAAGCTCTTGAGACTATAACCGACATGGAATAATCTAGAAACGAGCGCTTCATTTCATCATTTATGTCAACAACTATTATCCTACTACCCACAATGCTTCCTTTCCATATTATTTATACCTATTGTACATCTTTTAGAAACGCTTAGCAACAGCAAAGAACCACACTTTTAGTATGATTCTTTGGATAGTTGAATTATTTAACAATCCATTGCAATTGGAAATATTTAACAAAAAATGAAAAATTTAGGACTTAACGCTCTTAAGGTTGTTGTTACCAATACCCTTACTATTATTATTACCGTTATTGCCGTCATTTTTAGATTCGCCTTTTTCCTTACCAGAGTTTTTTTCTTGATTTGCATTAGATTTTATAGAGTCTCTATCTAGATATTTACCTAACGTGTAAAGATTCATACATAAGGAATCAATTAACCATAAATCCAATAAATTAACAATTCCTATGGTTTTATAACAAAAGTTACTACTGAGAAATTCGAGGTAATTGCCCACACAAGGTGTAGATGATATCATTCCCCCCATCGCGTCTATCACTTCTTTATTTTTATACAATTTCACGGACAAATAAAGTGTAGCTATATGAGCGACCGTAGCAACGGAAACAGAACCATATTTTAAAACTTTACCAATAATAGAAGCATCAGAGTTTCGTTCTGCCCCTATGACTAAACATGAACTCAATAAAGTTGCACAAATTCTCTTTTTCATAAATATCTCTCCTAAATTTTAGATTTTTTAGAACTTTCATTCAGAGTTGAATTTTTATCTTTATCTGGAACCGTCTTTCCTGAATTTATATTAGACTTCTCGTTTTCTTTATCTTTATCCAGATACTGCCCTAATTTGTAACCACCGTAACAAAGCAAATCCAATATCACAGCTCCAAAGGTAAAAACTCGAATATCATTAATATTGCAATAAGGCGTCTGAAGTTCGTAACCGTATTCATACTTAGGATTCTTTATTTGATTTGTAACATTTTTAGCTTCTTTTGCGTCGCGAATTTTTAAATCAATGATATGCTTTATCCACTTCCCCCAGAAAAAAGCTGCGCAAAGAGTTTCAAACGAGCCTAAAACAATGGAACCATATTTTAAAGCCTTACCAACAATAGAAGCATCAGACTTTCGCTCTGCCCCCCCTACAAGTGAACATAAACTTAGTAAAACCGCGCAAATTCTCTTTTTCATAAGTTCCTCCACTAAAGCTAAATTATTCGTCATCGCAATTGCAGTTACAATCGCAATTGCAGTTACAATCGCAATCACAGGAGTCAAAATCAGAATCACAGTGGTCGCATTGACATCCGCAGTCACAATTTTTTAATTTGTCATGCTCAACGTGAGTAACACATCCACATTCGGGGCATTCAACTTTGCAACAACACGAGTCAGGACACTCGCATGAATCGTCGTGACAATCGCAACAGCAACCATCCAACTCATCATTAATACAATCAATATTATCCTCTAAACTGTCAACTCTATCATCAATATCATCCACATTGTCTTTCAATGCATCCACCTCATCAGAGATAGAAGATATGCAGTTAACTATTTCCTTAATTGCTTTTCCGCAATCAGAATTCATATCCATACTTAAACCTTTTAAAAATCCTTCCAAATAAGACGCTTGTTTTCCCATAGCAATCCCTCCTTTTTTTCATTCACAGATAATATTCTATCAACTTTTTTGTTTGTTGTCAACCTTGTGTTTTTAATAAATGAAATATTACGCTCTTTCTAGATACTCTCCTGTTCTCGTGTCTATTCTGATTTTTTCTCCTTGGTTCACGAAAAGAGGAATTCTAATAGAAGCTCCAGTCTCAACGATGGCAGGCTTAGTTGCGTTCGTAGACGTGTCTCCTTTGAATCCAGGCTCAGTTTCAGTAACCTCAAGAGTGACAAAAGTCGGAGGCTCGACACCAAAAACGTTTCCTTTGTAAATTTGAACTTTACACTCCATGTTTTCTTTCACAAATTTGAAATTGTCAGAAAGAACAGAATCATTTATAGGAATTTGCTCATAGCTTTCCATATCCATAAAATAATGCAAATTTCCATCTTTATAGAGATATTGCATTACTTTACGTTCTATATAAGCTTCTTGAACTTTTTCATTTGGATTAAAAGTCCTTTCCAAAACAGTTCCAGTTATGACATCTTTCATTTTGACTCTAACAAAAGCAGATCCCTTACCAGGTTTAACATGTTGGAATTCAACTATAACATAGACTTTTCCATCCAATTCAAATGTAACACCGTTTCTAAAATCTCCTGCAGAAATCAATATACTCACCTCGAATTAAGTGTATAAAATTCTATACGAATAGTCAACTTATATCTTATGAAATTTATAAAAGTTTATTTATTTTTAATATCTCAAAGATATTAATGAATAGTAGAGTTTTACAAATATATTTTCACATATGAATACTGATAAATTTTTGAATTTTGCTTGATTTATACAAAAAAAGAAGATAAAATCGAAAAATATTGTGATTTTTCCATAAAAGGAGAGGATAACATTGGCTGATCAAGGAATTTTATCACAGATTTTATCCAGAATGTCAAATACAGTACAAACTCAAATAAATTCGATTGCAAAAATAACCACTAAAGCACAGAATTTTTCCAATAATATTCTTCAGAAAGCTCAAGAAAAATTTGCAGAATTCATAAAAACTTTAACTTCAAAGCCAAAATCAAAATCAGATTATTGGAAAATTTGTGGCATCTATTTTGCAAAAAAATTTGTTGTTATTTCACTATTTACCATCGGAGCTTTGGTTTATATTTACGTAAATCTAATTGTTCCAAATCTTGAGGGTAAATTGTGGTATGCAAAGTTTCCAATAAACAGCAAAAAAGCTCAACAATTTTCAGGAAAAGCCAAAGTTTATGATGTAGATGGAAAATTTATATACCAAGGAGAATTGTCTTCAGGAACTCCCGATGGATTCGGAACACAATTTAACTCTAATGGAAATTTATTGTACAAGGGAAATTTTAGCATGGGAAAATACAATGGAAGTGGGGAAATATTCGATTCATTTGGGAAACTTGTATATTCAGGAAATTTTTCTAGTAACAAATACGATGGATCGGGAAAAATGGTTAATAGCTTTGGAAAAGTAATTTATTCTGGAAATTTTGAAAAAGGAATGAAATCAGGGCGAGGAACTGAATATGATCCAAAAACAGGAGTAAAAAGATACTATGGAGAATTTGCAAATGGTAAATATGAAGGGAAAGGGATAACCTATAATGCAGACGGCATTCTTGTAACTTATGAAGGAAATTTCAAAGATGGCTCATACGAAGGGGAGGGGAAGAAGTATCAAAATGGTCATCTAATATATGACGGAAATTTCAAAAGTGGAAGATATTCCGGAAAAGGAACTCTTTATAGCGAATCTTCAGGAAATATTATATATTCTGGCGAATTTGAAGATGATTTATACAGCGGAGAAGGAAAATTATACGATTCCTACAATTTTAAAATTTCTTACGAAGGAGAATTTAAAAATGGTAAGAAACACGGTACAGGAATACTATACGATAAACTAGGAGTTACTATTTTTGAAGGAGACTTCAGAGATAACGATATAGACTACATGAAACATTTTGGAGAAACCATCGATGAAATAACGGAAAAATTTGGAAGATATACTTCAAAAATGCAATCAGGAAATAAAAAATTAATTTTTTATAATTCTATAGACAGTGTTATGATTTTTGAGTCAAATTCTGACGGGGAATATGTATTTAGTAAAGTTTTGAGAGGAACTAAGAATGAATTTATGGGAATAACATCGAAATCTTCTGCAATTGAAAGAAGAAACATTCTAGGACAACCGTTTTCGTCAACGAAATATTCCGTAAACGATTACCAAAAATTAGCTTTTTCTATTTTAAAATCAAATATAGATACTAATGATTTAATTCCAACTGACAAATACGTTTTCGAAAATTATTTCATCAGATTTTTCTTCGACAGTGAAAAATCAAAAATACAAGCAATAGAAATCGGAAAATTATAAAAAAATCACTAAACCAAGAAGCGTCAATATTCAAATTTTCACTTAATAAAATAAAACCTAGATTTACAAGACTCTTCTGAGACAAATCTAAAAAATCCAGATATATATCGCTTTGTAAAAGTAACTACAGTGTGTAAAAATTATATTAGAATATTGCTAACAGCGAGCTGTCGTAATTGTAAATACAGAGCGCAAAACAGCACAAACAACCTAACTAGCGGCTCTGAACAAAACATCTACGTACATCTAGCATCATCATATATTAGTTAACAAAATGGTGACCCGGACGGGAATCGAACCCGTGTCTCCGCCGTGAAAGGGCGGTATCTTAACCCCTTGACCACCGGGCCATCAACAACAACAGTATAATTCATTCTACATCAAAGAAAAAAAATGTCAATAGAATAAAGAGAGATATTGTTAAAAAGGCATAGAAATAATTAATTCATGAAATATTTTCATTATTGTATATGGAGCACAAAAAAGATAATAATGTTAAGAATAAATTAATGGTAAAAAGAAAATTTTAATGAGATGTTTTATTTGTTCGTCTCCGGACTTTGATATTTTTATTTATTTGGGTAGGCAAATTATTATTTAAAATGTATTTTTTAAATAAAAAATTGACAATTTAGAAAATATATTGTACAATATGAATAGTTCCTAGAAAATTAAAATGATTGGAAGTGATATATATGGCAAATCTTGGAATTACTATGAGTGGTAACGAACTTAAATTTCCTGGTAGTTGGATATTTAAAATTACAAAGAAAGCGGCAAATTTTTTGAAAAAAATGGATCTGGCTATAGTTCCTATGATCGATCCAAACACAAAAGCTCCTCTTGTTGTCATTGCAACGAGGGAAGAGATTATTAATCGTAGAGAGCCAAAGTGGATGAAGTCAGATAAATGTGAATTATTCGATGAAATAATTGAAGATAAAAATATCAAAAGCAAAGGAACTTCAGCTATTATGGTTGGAAAAATTCAAGTAAAATGTAGTTTCGAAGCAAACAAAAAGATGAAAACAGTGGATAAAAACGGTCAAGTTGAAAATTTTGCTATTTACCAGGATGGAAATAGCAAAGAGTTGATTCTCGGAATTTCCAAGAATGACGACAAGACTTTCGAACCAATTAAGAATGTTGATTTTATTGATTTTTCATTAAATGGTGCTCAAAAATAGAAGATAAACAAAAACACTCGGGAATTGCTAGTTTAGCAATTCCCTACCCTTTTGTTTCGCACTTATCGTTAAAATTTAAATCTCAACCATTCCCTAAAAGGGAATTACAGTAGTTGCATATATTACTCGCGCTTCCTGCATTATCACCTAGTGCGTTTAATTTGAATACTTCCTCTAATTTTACTGTAAATGTTTGCCAACTAAGACCTGCAGGACCTTCAACAGCAACAGTCAATGTTTGCCCAGGAATAGAGATGGGGAATGTCCAACCTCCTATTTTCCTATAAACTATTTCTGCAGGAACATTGGAAAATATCGTACCGTTAAAATTATCTTTTAACTCTTTTGCCATACAATATGCACAATATAACTGATTGGATTTCTTTGCATTTTCGAAAACAGTATTCATATTTCCACCATTTTCATACTTTATGAAGCAAAATGGACCACGTTCTCGTAGCAATGAATAAGCATTACTAACACCACATTTGCAACTATGGATCACTGGTACATTGATGGAATCAAGGGTTTTTGGTATATTGTTATAACCGCACTCAAAACAATGATTGCAACAACAAAATTGCCCTGCCCTAATATCCAAATATCTTTCGCATTTTCCGCACTCTAAAGTTTTATAACCTTTATCTTTATAATCTTTACCTAAAAAATAAACCAAATAATCTCCAGGCGTAGCCAAAGTAACAGGATTCACAAAGAACAAACTAAATAAACAACATAAAATGATTGACAATTTTCTAAATATAGAACTCATAAATGCGTCCTCACTCCCAAACGAGCAGAAATGAGGTCCGGGGTATTCTCACAAGAGAAGCAAAGGGAATTACCATCTGGAATATCATTATTTAATTTGAATGTTGGGTTGATTGTTGCTTTAAATGTTTTTTTCCTAAGATATGCATCACTTATTCTAGCATCATTTGTTACTTTGTAATTTATTTCTGCAGGAACATTAGAAAATATCGTACCGTTAAAATTATCTTTTAACTCTTTTGCCATACAATATGCACAATATAACTGATTGGATTTCTTTGCATTTTCGAAAACAGTATTCATATTTCCACCATTTTCATACTTTATGAAGCAAAACGGACCGTATTGTTTCAAGTAACAAAAAGCACTGGAAGGCCAAATGGAAACACAACTGCAATGTGGTATGATACCTTCACAACTGCACTGCCGATACTCAGTAGGAAGTGCAAAGCAATTTCCGTTAAGGCAACCGCATTTAAAACAATGACTGCAACAACAAAATTGCCCTGCCCTAATATGCAAATATTTTTCGCATTTTCCGCACTCTAAAGTTCTATAACCTTTATCTTTATAATCTTTACCTAAAAAATAAACCAAATAATCTCCAGGCGTAGCCAAAGTAACAGGATTCACAAAGAACAAACTAAATAAACAACATAAAATGATTGACAATTTTTTAAATATTGAATTCATAAAACTCCTTTACATATTTATAGTAGAATAAAGCCGGCTTACCAGGATATTATCAAATCAGGTTTTTTTGTCAATATTTCATGTTAATTTTTGTAATTATGTTAAATAAAACTATTCTTTATTTATTTTTATTATGTATATAATCCAAATTCGGTGATCTAACTAGATATTATGGCATAATTTACGAATAAATTTATCTAATTGGGTAATAATTTATTTATAAATATTTCAGGAGAAAAAATGGAAATAGAAATGATGGACTATATAAATTCATTCTGGACGGGAGGACTTATATGTGTAGTAGCACAAATTTTGATAGACAAAACTAAACTTACTCCTGCAAGAATTTTGGTTGCATTCGTAACTCTGGGAGTAGCATTGACTGCAGTGGGAGTATACGAGCCGTTCGCTAAGTTTGCAAAAGCGGGAGCAACTGTTCCTTTAACTGGATTTGGTTACGTTATGGCTCAAGGAATAAAAGAATATGTCAAAACTAAAGGATTTTTCGGAGTAATAACAGGAGGTCTTTCAGCGAGTGCTGCAGGAATCTCAGCAGCTGTTTTTTTTGGATACATCTTTTCGATTTTCTTTAAATCAGGAGATAAAACATAACTAAAATATGTAAGGCCTAGTTCTGAGAGAATAAAAAAACAATGGTATTGTGGTAAAATAAACGCTGCAAATCAAACAATACTGATTTGTACGAAAACAGTAATCTTAATTAAATTTTTCACAATGTAAAATATCGGCTTTAAAATAATGGCACTATGGCGGAAAGAAAAACATTAAAAATCTAAATTATTTATTTTTACTTATTACAGACAAAGCCCAGTTGTTTTCGTTGAAATCTTTGGTGATTTGTTCATTAATCTCATTGATACCAATATTTGATACCATATCGATGAATTCAAAGATTTTGTATCCTGAGAAGTCCATACTAATTATGGTTTCAGCAATAGACGATACCCTGTCAAATAAAGAAATAGTATCAGAATAGTAGCATTTTTTTGCTCTACTGAATTCTTCAGTATTAACACCATTATTTCTGTATTGCATAATTCCATTTTTTATTATCTCTGCTACTTTTTCAGGATTTTCAGATTCTCCTGAAAAAATTGAAGACTTATAATAAGGACCATCGAATAATTCGTAGTCAAAACTATTGGTAGTTATAAGATGTTTATCTAGCAAATCGTTGTAAATTTTTCCAGATTTCATCATAATTATTCTCAGAATAATATCTGAAATTATAAACTCCCTACAAGTTATATTTCTACCAGATACTTTGTGCTTGAATCCCAAATCAAAATAAGAATTAACTACTTCCATTTTTTCTGAAACAAAATGAGATTTTACTTCTTCAGGCTCATCAGGAAATATACTTTCAACTTTGTTGTTTTTATGTGGTTTCTTTATATTTTTATCTACAAACTCCAGCATGTCATCTGGGTTGAAATCTCCAACTAAGCATAGAGTCATATTTGATAAATTATAGAAAGATTCATAACACTTATTCAAAAGCCCTGCATTAATTCGAGAAATAGATTCTACTGAACCTGCAATATCTTCTTTTACTGGATGATTCCAATAAAGAGAATTGAGCAAATTGATATTCGACTGGCATCCTGGACTATCGGAGTACATTTTGATTTCTTGCTCAATTATTCCTCTTTCCTTATTTACTCCAGATTCTGTAAAATATGGTTCTTGCACGAAATCGAGCAAAATTTTCAAAGATTCTTTGAAATTCTCGCTGCACGAAAAATAATACTCAGTTTTATTCCAAGAAGTGCACGCATTAGCTGACGCTCCTGTTTTGCTAAACATTTCAAATGCATCTCTATCTTGACATTCAAAAAGCTTATGTTCCAAAAAATGAGCGATTCCTGCAGGAGTTTCTATTATTTCTGAATTTAATTTAAACTTTTGGTTCACTGAGCCATACTTTGTTGATATCACAGCGTGATAAGATTTATAATTTTTTTTAGGATAGATGTATATGCTAAGCCCGGAATCGTGCTTTAGATAAAAATATTCTTCTCTTAAAAAATCACTTCTAAATTTTTGCATAATTAACCCTCCTTTTTCAGTACATAAATTGTATCTAAGTAGATCTTAGACGAACAATCTATGATATTTTTCTTCGAAATTTCAGAAATTTCTTTTGCATACTCTTCAGGAGTTTCTGATTGCCCAAAAGGATACTGACAAATAAACCAGTCTTGAAATCTACCCATGCTATCAGATATTGAATTTGCTCTCTGAATTAGATAATTCTTAGCATCGTTTATTTCTTCGTCTGTTATTTCTCCATTTTGAATTTTTGTTAACTGGTTTAGTATTTCACTTTTAGCTTTTTCAAAGTTTGATTCTTCTATCCCACTTTCAACGTACATAGCACCAGTCGCTGAATCAAAACGAGACGAACAATAATAGCAAAGATTCATTTTTTCTCTAACGCTCATGAAAAGCTTGGAAGTAGGAATTCCTCCGAAAATTGCTGAAAACAAGGACATTGCGTGAGTTTTTTGAGGTTTAATAAAAGGAGTTCTGAATCCCATGACAAATTTACATTGTTGCACTTTCATCTTTTCAGATATATTTTTTGCTTCATTCGGAATAACAAACTTGTTGGGCTCAAAATCAAATGAAAGATTTTTCCTTATAGATGCAAAATTTTTTTTCAACTTTGTAACTATATCACTGCAATCTGAACTAGAAACCATCATTATTTTTACACGAGAAGATTCAAGCATACTTTTGTAAACTTTGAAAAGACTTTCTCCCGTTATGTTTAGAACTTCAGATTTTGAACCATATTTTGAAATTCCGCATTTTTCATTTTTGAACATATTTTGCTTGCATTTAATCAAACTCCAAGTTCGTTTATTTGAAATTTGAGCATCAATAAGTTCGATAATTTCTTTTTTTCGTCGTGATACTATTTGCTCATTAAATGAATTGTTAGAAACAAGAGGATTAAAAATCAATTCACAGATTAAATCCACAACTTTGCTTATATTTTTTTCGTTATTTATTGTAAATCTGTCATCGGTTGCCAAAATTGAAAGATCCACTACGTGGTAATTCCCTATTTTGGAAATACAATAATCTAGATATGCTCCGTACATTTCCTCAAGTTGTTTGTTTAAATCTTTGAAGTTTTGAAATTTTTCGCAAGAATCAGAAAGAACACTTATCAAAACAGACAAATTTGAAGCTAATTTATCTTCAATAGGGGAGAAAAACACAAAAGAAATTCCAAAGTTTTTGAACTTTTTCGAATTGATATGTGAAAAACTTACCCCTTCGCATATATCTACGGATGAAATTTTATTCACTTAACATACTTCCTTTCTATCAAGGTTTGCTCTTTTTTTAGCTTCTTTTTTTTTATTTCTAGGATTATAAAATAAACAAATTATTCCAAGTATTGACACTAAAATAAGAGCTATTCCCATATACATAAGCCAGTTATCAAGAAACGAATGTTTAGATTTTATTATTCCGAAGACTTCTTCTCCATCACTCGAATCGAAATATTTTGCAATTTTCTTGTAAGCAAAAAAAGCCAAAACAAGAATAAAAGATAGACTAAAAATGATAATTCTTTTTTTCAACATTATCTCCATAAAATAATTTTTTGTTCTTTAAAATTATTTCCTAAAAATCTGTATTCATCAAGGAAACTAAATCAATCTTTCCTAATTCATACAACGCATTGATAGGTACATCTATATTATCATAATTAGAATTGCTATCAAAGTCATATCCAGTTGGAGTTATGTCTAAATTTTCCAAATAGTGAACAAATTCAAGATTTTCTATCCTTTTCAAGATATCTCCATATACTAATTTTTGGCCCATTTTTTCATTTAAATTATCTACAAATTTCTCAAGTTCTTTTTTTATTACAGACGAATCAACGTTATATCCAGATTTCAATATTACTCTTATTTTTATGTCTAATTTTATAATCACAGGAGATAAAATCTCTACCTCAGTATTAATTAATCTGAAGTTTTCAAACCAATTTATTATGTTTTTCTTATACGATTCTGGAACAAAATTCAAATCTGGAATTCTAACCGCTATGAAGATTTTGTTTCTCGTTCTGTCATTGCTTGATGATATAGAAACATCTTTAAGAATAATTCCCGGAGTTTTTTTTATTATTTTAGAGTAATCTTCCAAAATTACTGCTCTTTTTTCATCTTTGAAAATTTCTGAGACTCGTCTTTCTGCATCTTCGAATTTTTCATCATCGGTTCCTCCTGCTGCAGGAGAAATCTGGATTATATTAGAATTTTTCAACACCTTATTTTTAGTTTCAACGTCGTTAATCATATTTTCTTTCAGATTCGAATTTTCTCCCTTGGTGAAAGCCAAACTGCAGAATCTTATATTATCTTTCCCAATTTGAGGTATTGCCCCATGATGGTTATCTCCGAATGCTAAAACTTTTAGATTTTCCTCGTAAACGAAGTGATTATCAAACTTTTTGGATTTAAAAAAATCGTCAACTCTATCCCAGATTTTAAAATTAATATTTTTTTTGTATTTTTCTCCCACCATGATTCTAAAATTTTCATATTTTGAAAAATCTTCGAAATCCATGTCAAAAATTAGACCAGAAAATCCTGTTCCACTTCCTATTATCATTTTATCTTTTATATCTTTTGAATAAGAAACAACCATGAATATCTCATCGTCGCTCCCAAATTGGCTTACATCAAAATTTTCTATTTCAAAAGAGCAAAATCCGTTTTTTATGTCAGGAAAAAACTGAAATTTCTCTATATTAATCCAGGAATCCCCGTTTTTATAGTAAACAACATGATTTCCGTATAATCCCAAATGAGTATTCAAACTAAAATTTAAAATATTGTCTCTTGTTTCAATATCAGATTTTTTTATAAATATACTTTCACATTTGGTATCGATTTGAGTAACTTCAAAAACGTTAATTTTTATGTTTGATATTTGAGGCATAAAATCATAATCTGATCTTATTAATTTACATTTAATCGAGTAGATTCCACCTATGGATAACATTTGAACTTTACTTTTCAAGATAACATTTCCGGAAAATAGAAATTGATATGTATAATCTTGAAACTCCATATCATACCAATCTTCTTTATCATCTAAAATTCCCCAACATTGCCATTTGACAGAAGCAAATGGCTCAAAAAAATTCCGACCTACTTTATTTCTTTTGTAATCAGAGTAAATTTTGAAATATAAACTAATTTCTTTATTTTTTGGAAACTCGTTACTCAAATTGATAACAAATTCGCGATTTTCTTTGCCTTTTAAGTTTTTAGTCCCAAAAGCATATATCTTTTCTATTTCATTCAGATCATAGTAATTTTTTTTCTCTTCAAACTCAGGATTAACAAATTTCACACTAAGAATGTCAGATTTACTTACAAATTGCGAATTTTCGTTCTCGAAAATAATAGAATCTGCAATCCATTTGGTGTTTTTTGGGATATTTAAATTAGATTTAGAATTGTTAATATGAACGAGAGTTCTGGAACCGCATCTTTTTTTTAACTTTATGCCTAAAAGTTTCTTTTGTGTCTTCAGTTTCGTTATTTTCTTCTTCTTTTTTGAAGTTATTT
>CAMHLN010000021.1 GCA_946186155.1 uncultured Clostridia bacterium
GCCTTTTAGGGCATTTAATAAACGTAAGTTATCCATATAATTACAGTTCTCCCGAATGGGAGCTTTTTTGTCAAGGAATCACAGAATTAACAGAAACATTCGAGGCAGACACCGAAGATGTGCAATACATTTGCGAAATCACCAAAACCACGAATGTCAAGGGTTTCACGGTAGGATTCGATCTTGAGATTGCATATGTAAAAGGTGAAAAATGCCAAAGATGGCTCAATCGCATAGTGCGCATACCTCCGACAGGAGCTGCCACTTCGTGTGACTACATTAGATTTAACAAAAATGAAATAATGTACGGAACGAACAACCAGTTCATCGGTGTTCGGCGAAAAGCCATTGTTTATCCAAATTCCATCGGAGGAGCGGCGAATGAAAGTTTGAAGACTTCAGTTCACATCAGCGGAACTTCTGATCCGCAAGTCGGGTATATAACTGTTGACAGTTCCGGCGAAACCCCTGTATTTTCTTGGACTCCAGCCACTACGGAAGTGCCTGTGATAAAATCTCCTGCTGAAAATTCGATTCTTTCGGGAGAAAATGTCACCGTTTCAGGCCTTGGAATCATCGGCGCTACAGTTGTTGTTTACTACGGTCAAGGAAAATCCACGAATCCTGTGACTGTCAACGAAAGTGGAATTTGGTCCACCACAATTTCGTCACAAAATCTTGACACAAATGTCAAAATAGCTGCAATTCAGTCAATAAATGGGATGAGCTCCGTGACTAGCGACCCTGTGAGCTTTAATTTGATAAAAAATCTCGAACCTCCTGTGATTACAGTGCCCGCGAATGGTGCCACTAACGTCGAGCTCACTCCTACAATTGCAGGAACAGGCAGGCCTGGAGCCACTGTTAATGTTTCAGACGGCACAAACACTATTTTAACAGTTTCAGTAAACTCTGACAGCACTTGGAGCGGAGTCCTTTCAAATTCTTTAACTGCAGGACACGAATACACCATAAATGCCACTCAAACCCTTGGTACAACAATAAGTTCGCCCAGTTCAAACGTGAGTTTCAGGGCGAGATCGGAGTAAATTATGAGTATTAAAATTACCAGACCTTTGGTCGAAATACCTGTGAATGGAAACGATTATAAACTTAAAATTGACCTTAATGATCAAACTTTTATAGAAAATTTCATTAATTTGTACGAATTTTTAACTAAAAATAAGCCTGATTTTCAAAATTCTGGTGAATCGCATCTAGATAAAATGAAAAAGTTATTTAAATATAACAAAGAGATCGTAAAACTGATAGACAAAACATTTGGTGGGGGCAGTGTTTTGAAAATTTTTGGTATTGAATGTCCGACGGAAGATTTAATTATGGACTTTTTAATTCAAATCGAACCCTTTGTAAATCAAGCGGTTGATATGAAAATTGAGAACATAAAACGTCAAGAAAATGCTTACCAAAAGCGAGCAATTTTGCGAGAAAATTTAAGATGAAATTTAATTTTCTGTTAGATCCTTTGCCAAAAGAATATGATGGATATCTCATAAAATGGCAGTTTTGGAATGGGATTCTAATTTCGAACTGTCTTGGAGATTCTGAACTTTTTGAAAACTCGGAAAGAGGCCAAATTGAAAGAATTTATACTGCTTTTAATCTTCTTTTCGGTAAAGGAATTCCTTCGTTTGACAAGGCTTTAGAGGGTCTTAAGTGGTTTCTTTCTTGCGGGGGGACAAAACAAAATGATAACGAAAACTCCGAGCAATATTTTTCGTTCGATGACGATCACGAAAGGCTTTTCAGCAGTTTTATAGTGAAATTTGGAATTAATCTCATCAAAGTTAATGATTTACACTTTTTCGAATTTATCGCTCTCATGAACGACCTTCATAAAACATCGTTCAGAAATGTTGTAGACCTGAGAATGCTTAAACCCAAAGATTTGAAGAATTATTCACAGGAGCAAAAATCAGAGATTTTGAAGCAAAAACGAAAGTTTGCAATTAAAAAAATTTTAGAAAATCATTACACAGATGAACAAAAAAGGGCAATTGATTACTTTGATAATCTTGTTAAAATTAAATAATTTTAAATTAAATTGCTATCATATTTCTAACGGCATGTTCAATAAATTTGTTTAAACTTATTCCTTGTTTATTGGCTATTATTACGGCTTTTTTGTGTAACTCAGGATCAATTCGTACATTAAAGTTACCTTTAAATGGTTTCTCAGGAACAATTTTATTCTTTTTGCAAGTTTCTAAATATTCATCCACAAAATTGTGAAAATTTTCAATTAATTCTTTAACTGTTTGCCCTTCGTAAATAATCAATGATTTTATTCCAATGACTTTGCCGTATAAACAATTATCATCTTTGGAAAATTCTACCGTACCCTGATATCCTTTATATTCTAGAATATCTTTCATATTAAATTCATCTCCTTTAAATATTTTATAATTAAATTTATTTGATAAGATTTTAAAATTAATTTAGGATGAGGTTTGTGAATAAAAATGCATTCTCCATTTTTATGTCTAAATTTACAGGCTGAACCACTTGTCTTTCCTCCCGAAATCAATTCAAAATCGAACATTTTTAATAATATAACCAATTCGTTGAATTCAAAATCTGCAGGTTTTGAAAGGAATCTTTTTAACAATTTTTCTTTTTTACTCATAAACCACCTACTTTTTATATTATACCAAACAAATAAATAAAATGCAACTATATTTCAGTTGCAAAAATCAGGAGGTAAAATGCCAAAAACTGACGGGCAAATAAGAATTAAAGTCAATTTGGATACTCAAGAAATCGACAAAGATATGCAAAAACTCCAAGAAAAACTTGAGAAGTAAAACGAGAGTTTAAACCGGCAAAGCATTGTTGTTGAAAAATTGACTTCCAGATACGAAATTTTATACAAAAAAGCCCAAGAAACAGCTTTGCCCAATGTTGAATCTCAAAAAGTTATGCAAGAAATCTGGAAAATTGAGAAAGAATACAAAAATTTAAAAAATTTGTATGACACTGCCAAACTGTCTCCAAACGCCGACAGTGCAAGGGTTCAAGAGATTATCAAAGAGTTAGATCAAATGAGCAGCAAACTTATTGATTTAAAAAAGCAGTTTCGAGAAGCACAATTTTCTCCGGAAATGCAGGATAAACTGAGAATTCTTGGCAAAAAGATTGACCTGGCAATTGAAAAAGAGACCAAACTGACACACGAAGTCAAAAAGACTGAAAATGCTCTCGAAAGCCTTGCAAACAAAAGAATGTCAGGCTCTCAAAATGACATCGATAAGATTTCTAGCAGTCTTGACAATATGAAAAACAAATTAAGTGAAACTAGCAAAAATGTTGAAAATACGCAAGGGAAACTATCTGAAGTTTTCGGAAATATTGGAAGCAAAATGGCTGGAATTGGCAAAAGAATTCTAAATTTGGCAGCTTCGGCGTTTGTTTTCAACATAATCAGCGCAGGATTTCGAGAAATCTCCAGGGGAATTCAGAGTCTAATTTCGAAAGATCAAGAGTTAAATTCATCCCTGCAAACGGAGATTTTTCGGAGTTTATACGAGTTCTAAATTTCAAACTCAAAGAAGAAAACGCAAGGGTCGGACAATCGTTTGTAACGGGCGACTGTTGGATTTAAAGGAGCTAAAATGCAACAACAATTTGATAAATCAACATTCCAAGGAGTTTTTAAAATTGATAACATTGATTTCACAGCAGGCCTCATAAACATAAATCGAAAAGTTAATATTTTATATCGATACGCAGAACGCACAATTAATGGTGACTTAAAACGTGAAATTCTTGGAGTTTATTACAATTATTCTTTAACTTTTTCCCAATTTTGGGACATGAATCAGTACGATAAACTTTTTAGTAAACTAACTGAACCCAAAGAGTTTCATACGATTTATTTGCCAAAAAACACTGGATACTATGAATTCCAAGGGTATGTTGCAGGAGTTGAGGACGTGATTGAGTTCTCGAACGCATCAGAAAGAATTATCACAGGGTTAAAATGCGACATTATTTCGAAACAGCCAACTTTCAGGCCATTGTCAAAATAGGCAGAAAATGTCTTTCTCCGGCGCCGCCGGAGAAAACACTCAACTTTTATTTTTTATGTTTTTTATATTATTTAAAAATTGAGGAAATAAAATAAGAATAACTGACACAATTGTAAATTTTGAATTAATTAATAACGACGCGCAAAATAGCGCAATTTTTTCAAGCTCTGGAAACAAAAATTTTGGAAATCTTGAGCTTTTGAATATTCAAACTAAAAAACAAACTCCGTTATGGATTTTGAGTTAAATCAAGCTATTTTAGACAGCTCTTTGACAGATTTTTGCCAAGAAGAGCAGACAAATATTGCCTTTTTTAGCAACCAAGTTTCCGATGAAAATTGCAGATTTCAAAACGTTTGGGTTCAAGCAGATTTGCCTCAAAAACAGAACTTTATTGGAATAACACTCGATTTTGGTGAGTTTTTCCCTAAAAAAGTGACAAAGAAGGAAACATGGGAATAAATTTCCAGAAATCAGTATGGATTGACAGGATTTCTGATAATCCAAACAGGAGAAAATTAACAAAAGTGGGAGAGAGTGAGAGCGTCAGCTACGTCGTCGAAAGAGATGATAATCCAACTGTAGAAGGCACTGCTTTTAGCGCTTCGACCATGAATAATCTTGAGGATAGAATTGCCAGTTATAAATTTAATTGGTTATATATCATTTAAAATTAACCTTATTTTTTATAAAATAATTAAAATCAATATCGTGATTAATCTCAAAATTATATTTATCAATACAAATTAACGAATATTCAAATATCATATAAAAAGTTTTATCATTTTCAAATGCTAACTTTATTTTATCATATGCCAAAACTAATTTACTAATATCAGTTATAATTTCGAATCTATTATTATAAAATCTATATGTTCTTTCTAAACTAAAACTATATTTTTGCCGTTTTTTGGCAATAAAATAAAATATTTTATGCATAAATAAAATGTATAAAAGAATAGGCATAAACAGAAATATTTGAACATAATCTTTGTCAACTAAATATTTTAAATCACAAATTAAAATTAAAAAAATCATAATTATTCTTAGAATTTTAACTATTTTTCTTTTTTTAAAATAGATTTTAATTCCATTAATAAATATAGATTTGGTAATAATGGTTTTGTTTTTATAAAGTATTTTTTCATTCATATATTTTCTACATCCAATATTTTTAAAATTTGTAAAAATTGCAATTATAAGTAAAATTTTATATTTAAATCTTTTATTTTTTGCCTCCTTTTTTGTCCATAGTTTAATTATAAATATAAATTTATAAATAATCAATACTTTAAAAAGCAAAAAATTAAAAATATTTCTGGCACATCACACTCGGAGCGAAAAGCCAAAATGGGAACTTGTGAGGCGTCAAAGTGTGGGCAGCTCGGAGAGATCCTCGGAGATGTTCCATACCACCCAAAAATACCAATATTTTTGGGACCTGGACACGTGTGATGCTGAATTTTTCAGCAGGCTGAGTTTGGAAACTAAAATATAAGTTAAATAAAAATAAAAGGAAATAAACATGAATTTTAAAAACAATTCTGAACCTGATTTACAACTTTTAGCTTATAAATTGATGCCTGAAATCAAAAAATTTTTTGCTGATAAAAAAATCCAAAAAGAATTTCAGGAATGGTTAAAAGTTCGTAATAAAGAAAAAGAATTTACAAAAAATGAAAAATCACAAACAAGCAACCACCAAAAGGCCGTTTCGTAAGGGAAAAAGGTTCGTATTTGGGTCAAGTCGTTCCACCATATATTCCATAGGCGAACACTTAGAACCGCTTATGGACAATTTTATTTTAGATTCTATCATGAAATTAAAAAGTATGATTTATCTTAATTCTTTAATTTTTTCCATAGTTAAATTAGGTTCAGTATCACGAATATGATTTAGGAAAGTTTTTTGTACGTATTCAGTCGGTTTACCTGAAAACAGATTAGCAAAATGTTCCGCATAATTTTCATCATAGGTAGAGTCACCGTATTTACTCACAGATTCTAAGTCATTAGGAGTTTTACCAACGACAAAACTGAAGAGGTGGCCTAACTCATGGCGAATGGCTCCCTGGATAATTTGCGTTGGTATTAACGGACAATTAAACCCAAATTTTACAAAAGTTTTACCCAAAAACTTAGATAATTTTAGATGGTTTCCAAACAATTTGTTTATATATATTCCTTGACCATACGACGTAAGAGCACACACGGGAACGCCCATTGTTTGAGTCGGAAAATTAGAAAAATCATCAGAACTTCCTAGTGTAAATCCATTCTCATAAGTACTATATTTTTCAATTAAATTCTTTTTAAAATTAGGCAATAAATTTAATATATCATTTATGGTTCCTAAGATTAAAATTTGGACACGCTTATCGAAAGTCTTGAAATTATCCGAAACTTTAAATACTGTTTTTTCGTTTTTTCCTTTTATTGAAGTAAATTTGTCTATCTCTTGTTTTAAAACATTATCCAATTCGTTAGATGGTATATTCTCAACCCAGGTATGTGTATCACTTAGATACCACCGGAACCCACCGTAAGTAACTAATATTGGTAATAAAGTTGATAAAATGTTTTTTTTGTTTTTATTAAGTACATATTTACTATTATGTATTATGGTAGTTATATCATTAAATTTCGCTTTTTTAGTATTATTTTTATTACGATCCGTTTTATTAGTTATGGTCTTATTACTATTTTCCTTAGTTTTATCTTTTTTAGTATTACTTTCTTGTATTATATTCACAATCTTATCACCTCTCAAATATCATTAAAATGAATTATAAAATTTTTGCATAAAAAAGTCAAATATTCATCAAAATTACTATTTATCGAGAGGCAATAATAAAATAAATTTTTTCAAATAATTTATCTGACAATTTTCAGACACATCTGTTTAGATAAAGCCTTGGGTCTAAATTAGGTGTTCAAATTAGAGGCCAACTTCTTAATTTTAGTTTCAAAATTAAGAAAGAACTAAGAAACTAGCTCAAGATTAAGATTGCTTTTGTTCTTACCTTGAGCGAAAGAGATTCAAAAGATACACTCGTAGAAATCTTGTTAATATTTATTTCGGACAGGGGTTCAATTCCCCTCGCCTCCACCATTGACCCAATACAGACCCTCGGATGAGAAAAATCCAGAGTGATATGTACTCTATAGGCATTGGTTAAGAATCAATTTTCACAAAAATATTTGCAAATGTAAATAATTTATGTTATAATTGAACAAAGGTGGTGATATTATGCCAGAAAATGAAAAAACTAAAAAACCAATTCATAAGAAATGGTGATTCTGGGCGATTATAATTATCGGCGCAATATTGATAATAGCTGGTTTCAGCAATAAAGATGCTAAAAAAATTGGAAGTAGCTCTGAAACTTCGTCATCACAAGACTCAAAAAATCAAGAATCAACTAATGAGTTTAAAGTAGGCGATATTATATCATTCGATGATAAAGAAGTTACGGTAACAAACGTAGCTAGAAATTACAATACTGGCAGCAAATTCAGCAAACCCAAAGATGGGAAAGAATTTGTTAAAGTTACTGTAGAAATAAAGAATAAATCAAAAAGTGATATATCATACAATACTTTTGATTTTAAAATTAAAAATAGTGATGGCGCGTTGCAGAATGCAAAAGCTGAAACATACTCACTCAGTGATTCGTTAGGTTCAGGTCAACTTTCAGAAAACGGTAAAATAAAAGGCTCAATGGTTTTTGAAGTACCAAAAGGGACAAAAACTTATCGTTAAAATACTCACCATCGTTTTGGTCAAACAAAAATATTGAAATTAAATTATAAATTTAACTGAATTTTATAAACTCACAATCTTATAAAGAATTTTTAGCTGTTAATTATATATATATAAGCAAGCCCGCTCTCTGATTGGCTTCAGCAACAAAAGCTCGATAAATCGTACTATTATTTACTTCAAGATCTAATTTGCATGTTTCCTTCCAAGCGTTCCTCACGTTTTCTTTAGTGCTCTCATTGCACTTTAAAAGACATTCTTGGCGATTTGCTTCAGCAAAGGCAACAAATGCTTTCCAACTTTTTTCTCCAAAACTTTCTTTTAAATCTTCATCAGATTTTACTTTTTCCCATGCCTGCGCAGCTTCTTGCCACGATTTTATTCCGCTTTTTGCCATACATTCACAATACTTGGCATCAGCATAAGTATCATAGGATTTCTTTATACCTTTAACTTTTTTCCATTCCTCCGCAGCATAATAAAATGAACCGCAATTAATTGTCATTTTATATTCTTTTAAATGATTCATACACTCATGTTGTTCCGAATAATCCAAATCATGTAAAATTCTACCAATTTCACAGTGACATTCTTCAGCTTTTGCCAAAAGCTCCGCTGATTTTACGGCGTTAATCTGAAATTCATAACTGGTTTTATCATTAAATTTATTTGCTCTATCACCATATAAATCAGAAGCTTTTTTATAATATTTCTGGGCTTGTTTAGAATTAGAAACTAAATTTAATTTTTTGTTTTTGTTGTTTGATTTTACTTGTATTTCATAAATCTCCAAATCTTTATACATCAAACATCTGTAAGAATCAGCCAAACGCTCAAAATATTTCGGACTTTCGTATTCTGCATCTTTAGCCGCAAGTTCATAATATTTAGCTACTTTTTCCCAACCATCGCAACACTCCGGATTGTCCAATTTTGCACATCCAGTTACCAACTTATAGAGTACAATTGGAACAACAATACTAGCAATTATAGTAACTACTATTTTTGTATTATCTGTATCATTATTTATATCATTTTTTGTATTATCTGTATCATTCGATTGATGCTTGCATTTCTGACCAGTGGCCAATACTTTCGTCATAGGATTAGCATTTTCCAAAGCAAACACTAAAAAAGCTGCTATCGCAAACCTAATCTTAAAATATTTACTTATCACATTAATATCTCCAAACACTCTTATTAGTTATCATAGCACTTAATTTAGTTTAGAGCAATATTTTTTAACGCTGCATCAAACAAAGTATTCACGATTTTAAAAAAACACCTAAAATATATACCAATTAAAAATCCTTATCTTCAAAATACGCCAATATTTCTTCGCAAGTTTTGTTCAAAATTCCTCCAGAAGCAAGTTCTGAATTGCCTCCTCCTTTGCCGCCCAAATCTTTCAAAGATTCCTCTAAAATTTTCTTCGAATTTAATCCTGAATTTTTTCCAGTAGACAAAAAAATCTTGCTTCCATCTGCTGAAATAACTAAAAATATCCCAGAAATTTCATTTGCTACCTTTTTTATGTCTCCCGCTTGAACTTTATTTTTGTATACATAATATGCAAACGGAATTTTTGAATCTAGAAATCTTAAATTAGATTTATCTATTTTTTCACTGCATTTTTTCCCAGAGTCTAATTTAGATGCAATAACATTGGGCAAATTTTCTAATTTAGTATGAAGTATCTCGCAAGATTGATTCGAAATTTCGATGACTCTTTGGATGTAACCTAATGCCTTATCAGATGTCAAAGCATTTATCCTTTTTACTCCCTTTCCTATGCTTTCACACGAAATTATCAAAAATATTCCTATTTGCCCCGTTCTCTTAACATGAGTTCCCCCGCATAACTCTTTTGAAACACCCCCAAACGAAACAACTCGAACCAAATCTCCATATTTTTCACTAAATATAGCGGTCGCTCCTTGCTTTACAGCGTCAGATAGAGACATAATTTGGATATTAGATTCAAAATTTGAACGTATATTGTTATTTACAATCTTTTCCAATTCACATACAGCATTTCTATCTATTTTTTCGTTACAATTAAAATCGAAGTGCAAACAATTCTCCTGAACTTTCGATCCTTGCTGGTGAACATCAGGACCAAAAATCTTCCTTAACGCACTTTGCAACAAATGAGTAGCTGAGTGAGCATTCGACATTCCTTCTCTTTTTTTTGAATCAACCTCGATATTCACCACATCTCCAACTCTTATTTTCCCCTTTGCAGAGTCACAATAATGAACAACGACACCGTCTTTTTTAAGAGCAAAATTTACATCTGCAGAAAACTCATTTGTAAAAATTCTCCCACTATCAGATTCCTGTCCTCCCCCTTTTGAGTAAATCGGAGTAGAATCAAGAACTAAAATAACATTTTCTCCTTCAGATGAATCTAATTCGCACAAATTCTCAGAGAAAATCTTTAAAACTTTACCCCTAGATTTCAAATTGTCATATCCAACAAATTCAGTCTTTTGAATATCTCCTAATTTTTCGAAAATCTCGTCCATCTCGCAAGATGAATTTGAATCAGATCTGGATATTTTTTTATGATTTTCCATCAATTTTTCAAATTCTTGCTCGTCAATAGATATAGAATTTTCAGATGCATAATCTTTTATGACATCTATGGGCATTCCGAACGTAGTGACCAATTCGAACAGAAATTTCCCTGAAACATTCTTCGATTTCAAAGATTTTATCTTATCGAATCCCATTTCTACTACATGTCTAAACTTTTCTTGTTCTGAACTGAATTCCGATATCACGTAATCTCTATTTTTCGAAAAATTTTCATTCATATCCTTGAAGTTATCCAGTATAAATTCAACTATATCAACTAAATCGCAGTTTGATTTTTTCTTATTTTTAATAGCAATAACCACACATTTACGTATTAATTTTCTAGGAATATACCCTCTTCCCTCGTTTGAAATTTTCTGTTTTTCAGAAAGAATTAAGCATATAGTTCTCAGGTGATCAGTCAAAATCCTTATTTTTTTCTCATTTTCACTCTCAAACTCAAAATTAGACTCTATTTTATTTTTGATAGGAGACAATAAATCAGTATCGTAAACACTGCTAAGTCCGTTAAGAACCATACTAAGTCTTTCCAATCCTGCTCCTGTATCTACACTTTTAAATGGCAATTTTCCAAAAGAGCCATCAGAGTTTTTATTCAACATCATAAAAACTCCGGCATTCCAAATCTCAACATAACGTCTTGTATCAAAAAATTTGCCTGGAATATACTCAGTTCCTGTTCCTGTGTCGTAAAAAACTTCAGTGCAAGGACCACATGGGCCAGTTTCTGCTGCAGGACCCCAAAAATTATCATCCATTCCAAATGAAACTACATGATCTTCAGGTATTCCACATTTAATCCAAGATTTTTTCGACTCATTATCAAATTCAAGACCTATATTAGGATTTCCCGAAAAAACTGAAACGTAAAGTTTTGAAATAGGAATTTCCAGATAATTAACTAAAAAATCAAATGCAAGACTTATTGCTTTCTCCTTAAAATAAGACCCTATAGACCAACTTCCAAGCATTTGAAAACTGGTCAAATGATAGTGGTCTCCTATATCGTCAATATCAATTGTTCTTACACAATTTTGAATATTACAAAGCTCAGGTTTCTCAGGAGATTCGTCTCCAGTAAAATAATTTTTAATAGCTGCCATTCCAGCATTGATATAAAGAAGAGTAGGGTCATTTTTAGGGATAACCGAAGAACCATTTATCACCAAATGATTGTTATTTTCAAAGAATTTCAAAAATTTTTCTCGTATTTCTCTAGATGAAATCATAATATCCTCCATTTTTCGTATATTTTACATTTTTTCCTACATTCTTTCAACATGATATAGAAATTGAAAATAATAAAAACCAACAAGCACCTTTTCCAATGGCTTTGGAAAAAGCACTTAATTTTTCCTATTCAGTGTCACCAACGATTGCTTATAATTAATTATTTTATATTCTTTAACAATACTTGGAAATTATATATTAGTTTTCACGATTTAACTAAAATTTACAAAGATATTTTTAATTCATGCTTTATTAAAATATCTTCAAGTTTTTTCTTATTATCATTACTTAATTCCCACAAAGGTAACCTGCATTTTCCACAATTTACCCCTAAAAAATTAAGAGCGTGTTTCACGGGTATAGGATTAACGTCGCAAAAAAGAGCATCCATTAAATCATAATATTTCATGAGAAGTTCTCTCGAATTTTCTCCACTTGCTATCATTTGAGAATCTTTTGGCATTATATTTGAAAAAACAGATACAACTCCTATTCCTCCAACTGATATTATAGGCAAAGTCTGGTCATCATTTCCTGAATATACATTCAAGTCATCTCCGCACAAAGATTTAGTCTCAATAATCGATGAAATATCTCCATTTGCCTCTTTTGTAGCAACAATATTAGAAATTTCTGAAAGTTTCTTGTAAGTTTGAGGCAAAATATTAACTCCTGTTCTCGACGGAACATTGTAGAGAATTATGGGCAAATCAACATTTTCGGCTATATACTTGTAGTGCTCTATTAAACCTGCTTGAGATGTTTTGTTGTAAAAAGGAGTGACTATCAAAATCCCATCTGCCCCTAAAAATTCTGCTTCTTTTGAAAGATTCAACGCAATTTTCGTAGAATTCGAACCAGTTCCAACTATAATGGGTATTCTTTTATTGACTTGGTTAACAACCTTAGAGATAATTTCTTTTCTTTCCTCGTAACTAACAGTGGGAGATTCTCCTGTTGTTCCTAAAATAACCAATGCTTGGGTTCCAGACTTTATCTGATACTCAACAAGTTGGGACAAAACTTCGAAATTTACGGAATCATCTTCACAAAATGGAGTAACTAACGCTGTTGCAGACCCTCTAAATAAAATCTTTTTCATAAATCCTCCTATAACATTTGAAGTGTATTATAAAATAAAAATTACTGGAAAAGATACCCTTTTTCATACAAAAGTTCTGCGAATAAAACAGCACCTCCTGCAGCTCCTCTGATTGTATTATGAGAGGCACATACAAATTTGAATTTATTCTCATCATATTGAGACAATCTTCCTATGCTAATACCCATCCCATGGTCCCTGTTTCTGTCAAATTTAATCTGAGGCCTGTCGTTTTCATGAAAATATTTTATCAGATTTTTGGGAGAACTAGGAAGACTAATCGGATTAAAATTTTCCCAAATTTTGATTATTTCATCTTTTGAGATTTTTTTCTCAAATTCAATAAAAACTGATGCCATATGTCCATCGCTAGTCGGAACTCTTATGCAATTTGCTGATATTCTTGGAATATCAGAGTTTATTATACCTTTTTCTCCAACTTTTCCAAAAATTTTAAGAGGTTCAGTCTCTGTTTTGCGCTCTTCTCCTTCAATATAGGGAATAATATTGTCATTCATCTCTGGAAACGATTCAAAAGTCCTTCCTGCTCCTGAAATTGCTTGGTAAGTAGACAAAATAACAGATTTTATTCCAAATTCCATAAGTGGATAAATCGCATGTACGAAACATTGCAAAGAACAATTCGGTTTTGTAGCTATAAATCCTTTTTTTGTTCCTAATCTTTCCTTTTGTATATCAATAACTTTCACGTGCTCTGGGTTAATCTCAGGAATCAAAATAGGAACATCTTCAGTCCATCTATGAGCACTGTTGTTCGATATAACAGGACATTCGTTCTTAGAATACATATACTCTAATTCTTGAATTTGCTCTTTTTTCATGTTTACAGCACAGAAAACAAAATCAACAAGAGAACAAATTTTTTTGCAATCTTTTACTGAATCCATCACAATTTTGCTAGAAATTTCTTCAGGAACAGGAGTATTCATTACCCATCTACCTTCAATTGCTTCTGAATACGATTTTCCTGCAGATTTTTCACTCGCAGCTACAACTTCCACCTGAAACCAAGGATGATTTTCAAGAATTTGGACGAATCTTTGGCCAACCATTCCAGTAGCACCTATTATTCCAACTTTGAGCTTTCTCATCGCACTCTCCTCTTGATTAAAGTGTATAACTATGCTATAATGTTGTCAATGCTGCATCTTTTATCTCATAATACGTAAATTAGAAACATTTTGGTATTGACTTTTTAATTTGGTTGTTGTAGAATCAAATTAGATTTAGATTTAGATTTAGATTTAGATTTAGATTTAGATTAAAAAATTTTAAATTAAATCAGGAGGCGTCTGTTATGAAAAGAAATAAAATCATGGCTTTGACAGCATTGTTAACTTTGATTGGTGCTCCTTTATCTAAAGCACAAGAAAAAGGTGGTTCTCAGCAATCTACATCTTCTCAGTCTGCAAGTAAGGACTCTAAAGCAACTGATAAAACAAAAGAGCAGGTAAAAAACCAAGGGCAAAATAAAGATTCTAAGGCTCTTCAGACGAAAGATTCTAAAGCGGTTGATAAAACAAAAGAACAAACCAAAGATTCCAACAAAGATGGCAAAAAAGAGCAAGACAAAGGCTCTAAAAAAGATGATAAAAAGCAACAAACCAAGAATTCAAATCCAACTGATTCTAAAAAAGTTTTGGAAAATCGTATGACAACGCTTGGCTACACGTGGGACCAGATTAAAAAGAACTGGCCTTGGTTGGCTGCAATAGGTGGAACTAATTTATTTACCGGTGTTGTTAGTAATAAAACGGGTAAAAATGCAAAGGTTCAACAAATGATTAACGCCGATTACATGAAAAGAGCGGATGTTAACGCAAATTACACGAAAAATGATATAGTTAACAACAATTACACGAAAAATAGTGATAAAGATGGTATTATAGCAAAAGCTGTAGGATTTGGCGTCAAGTACACCGAGGATGATTTGAATAATAAGGTTACTGAAAGGATTAATCAAAAAATTTCGAGCCATGAATTAGTTAAAGCAGAGGATGTTGAAACAAGGGTTCAAGATATAGTTAAAGGCAAAAAATACACCGATGCAGATTTGGCTAATGAAGATTTTTTGAAGGGCCACAATCTATTGACAAAGGATCAATCAAATGCCCTTATAACAGTCGCAGCAAATTTGGTTATTAGTAATAAAATTGGTAGTGGGGAATTATTGACAAAAGATAATGTTCTGAACAATTACACGAAAAATGATATAGTTAACAACAATTACACGAAAAATGATCAGATCAACGCAAAGATTCAAGGCGAGATTGATAAAAAGGTCGGTTCTGGAGATTTATTTAAAAAAGATGTTGTTGACAACAATTACACGAAAAATACGGATGTTAACGCAAATTACACGAAAAATGATCAGATCAACGCAAAGATTCAAAGCGAGATTGATAAAAAGGTCGGTTCTGGAGATTTATTTAAAAAAGATGTTGTTGA
>CAMHLN010000022.1 GCA_946186155.1 uncultured Clostridia bacterium
ATACAAAAGGATGTTAGGATTCGAAATAATATGGATTCCTGGGACTGACCATGCTGCTATTGCTACTGAGGCTAAGGTTGTTGAAAAATTGAGAAAAGAAAATCTTTCCAAAGAATCTCTTGGATATTCCAAGTTTATGGAAGAATGCTGGAAATGGAAAGAAAAATATGGAGGTAAAATAGTAAGTCAGATAAAAAAATTAGGAGCATCATGTGATTGGTCAAAAGAGCGTTTTACCATGGATGAAGGGTGCTCTGAGGCGGTGAATGAATTTTTTGTCAGTCTCTATGAAAAAGGATTAATATACAGGGGAGATAGAATAGTAAATTGGTGTCCTTATTGTAACACTTCAATATCTGATATAGAGGTTGAATTCAAAGAATCAAATAGCGAGTTGTTTTATTTGAAATATTTTATTGATGGACAAAACAAGTTTTTGACCGTTGCTACCACTCGTCCTGAAACAATTTTTGGAGACGTTGCAGTTGCTGTTAATCCTAACGATGAAAGATACAAAAATTTGGTAGGAAAAGATGTAATTATTCCTCTTGTGGGAAGAAAAATTAAAATAATAGAGGATGATTATGTAGATATGTCATTTGGTACCGGAGCTTTGAAAATTACTCCTGCCCATGATTTTGCTGACTTTGAAATAGGGGAGAAGCATAATCTTGAAAAATTGTCTGTCATAAACCAGGATGGCAAATTAAACGAGAAATGTCTTGAATATTCAGGATTAAATTCTTCAGAGGCTAGAAAATTAATAGTTAAAGATTTAATTTCCAAAGATTTGGTCGTAAAAAGAGAAAGTATAAAAAACAATGTTGGGAAATGTTCGAGATGCGACCATACTATCGAGCCTCTTATTTCAACTCAGTGGTTTATGAAAATGAAAAAATTATCTGCTCCTGCGATTAGAGAAGTTGAAAATGGACACATAAAATTCACTCCAAAAAGATTCTCAAAAATTTACATGCATTGGATGAAAAACGTGAAAGATTGGTGCATTTCGAGGCAGTTATGGTGGGGACATCAGATTCCGGCGTGGTATTGTAATGATTGCGGCCATATAAATGTTTCAAAGTCAGATCTAAAAGAGTGTGAAAAATGTAAGTCTAGCAACATAACTAGAGATAAAGACTCTTTGGACACTTGGTTTTCTGCTGCTCTTTGGCCATTCTCTACATTTGATTGGCCTAATTTGAAGAGTGATCTATTTAGTATTTATCCCAACAATGTGGTCATAACTGGATACGATATAATATTTTTCTGGGTTGCAAGAATGATATTTTCCTCCTTGGAAATGACAGGAAAAATTCCATTTGAGGATGTCGTTATTCATGGTCTTGTTCGAGATTCTCAAGGAAGAAAAATGTCGAAATCTTTAGGAAATGGAATTGACCCTCTGGAGATTATCTCGAATTATGGAACTGATGCATTAAGAGTTTCTCTTGTAATGGGGTTAACTCCTGGGAACGACGTTAGATTTTCAAAAGAAAAAATAGAGGGAACAAGGAATTTCATAAACAAAATATGGAATGCTGCGAGATTTTTGAAATCTACAGGAGCAGCATTTAAGAATAATCTAGATATTAATAATTTGTCCAAATTTGATTCGTGGATGTTAAGCAGATTAAATGAAACCATAAAAGAAGTTAAGTCTAATATGGAGAAGTTCGAATTTGGAATTTCCCTGCAAAAAATATACTCACTTTTTTGGGACGAATTTTGCGATTGGTATATAGAATTTTGCAAAATAAGCTATAAAAATGAGAAAAAATTTGAAAATTGTTGTTTTATGTTTTGTCAAATTTTGAAACTTTTGCATCCATTTGCTCCGTTTGTGACAGAAAAAATTTGGAGTTTTTTTAACGATAATTATTTGGCGATTTCGGAATATCCTGAATACAGTTCAGAATTTGAATACAAAAAAGATGCATCTCAGATTCAAAGATTGATAGAATTTATACATTCTGTCAGATCAAAAAGAAACGAAATGAACACTCCCCACAATAAGAAAATAAAAGTTTATGTTTCGTCAGAAAATGATGATTTATTCAAAGAGAATCTAGAGATAATAAAATCAATGGCATCTGTTTCTGAATTGGAGATAAACAAAGATTTCTCATCGGAAAATACGGTTCTTTGTGTTCTGGATTTCTGTAAAATAGTGATTCCTATGGATGAATTAGCTGACAAAAATGAAATTTTGAAAAAACTAAAGGCAGATATTGAATTGCTTGAGAAAAAAATTGAAAAAAGCAAATCTTTGCTGAGTGATTCGTCTTTTGTTGAAAAAGCTCCCAAAGATGTAGTTGAGAAATCTCGGAAAGCTTTAGAAAATGATCAAAAGAGTTATGAAGATATTCTCAAAAAATTCAATGACATTCAGAATTAGAGGTAAATATGAAGTATAAATATGCAAAAAGTAAAGAAAGTAGTTCAAAGAATAAGAAAAAATCTGATAATCTACTAAGAAATGTATTTATATTTGTCCTTTTCGTTGCTGCGATGTTGCTAATATTTTTAGTGGGAGTTTTCTTTTTGTACAGGAGTTTAGAGTCAAAAAATGCAATTTCTTCTCAAGCGCAAGAAGATCCAGCTTCGTTTTTATCAGGTTCGAGTGCGGAAGAAAGTAGCGATAATTTTGATTATGCACAAAAACCGGCTCCTAAGAATAAAAATTCTGATGAAAAAGTTGAGAATAAAAATTTGGAGGAGTCAAAAATTTTAAATTACGATTTTTCAAATTGGAATAAAAACGCTCCATTGGAATTACAAGTTATAAATAAGCATAATCCTATTTCGTGTGGTATTCCTGAAATAGCTGAGATTGGTGAGAAGGGTGAGAAGAAGGTAGCAAAAATAATTTGTAATCCTTTGAAAAAGATGATTGATGCCGCATATAAAGAAGGAATAAAAATTAGTGTATGCTCAGGATACAGAGATATTGAACGTCAACAAAAATTGTTTGATGCTCAAGTTAAAAGAGAAAAAAAGAAAGGATTTAATGATGAAGAATCTATAGAAAATGCTTCAAAGGTAGTTGCAAAACCGTGGCAAAGTGAACATAATGTAGGTATATCTGTGGATATAAATTGTACAGATTATTCATTTGAATCTACCAAAGCATATAGATGGATGAAAGAAAATGCACATCGTTACGGGTTTATTCAGAGATATATTAATAGATTTGAAAGTGAAACAGGAGTGGTTTCTGAACCTTGGCATTGGAGATATGTAGGAGATATCGCTGAAGAAGTCAAAAATTCCGGCAAATCTTTTGAGAGGTACGTATTGGAAAATTTAATGAAAAATTGAACTGATTGGAAGTGGTTTAATTGAAGAAAATTTTCAAAATTTTGTTAGCAGTAGCAACTTGCTCCATATTTTTTGCATCCATAATGTTGTTGGCTAAGTCAGGAACAAGAAATAAATCATTGACTAGAGCATCAGAAAAAGAGCAGGAGTATAATAAAAAGTATCTGATTCCAAATTTAGTGGGAGAAAATTTTGATAAAGCAGCTTCTGAATACAATGTTTTGAAAATTGATGAGGCATATAGTGATGAAATTCCAGATGGATGCATAATTTCTCAGTCTCCAAGCCAAGGATCTATGCATCCAAATAATAAGTTAATCACGACAATAGTTAGCAAAGGATCTGAATATAAACCTCTTCCGATGGTTATAGGAATGAAAATGGGAGAAGCAACATCTCTTTTAGCTGACGAAGGATTTATCCCAAAAATTAAAGAGGTAAACTCTGAAAATTCAGGATATCCAGAAGGGATAGTCATAGGATACAGTGATCATGATTTGGCTCCTGGAGTATCGGCTCGTCGTAGTCATCCAATTTTTATCGATGTTTCAATTTAATCTTGCCAAATTTGGGCTTATTTTACTAATTTTGCGTTGTAAGCTTGACTTTTGGAGTTAAACTTGCTAAGATAATAACAAGGAAGTTAGTGTTTTGATTTATTAAATTATGGTGGCATCTAGTTGTTGTGTATGAGAGTTTTTGTAGCGTTTCGTCTATTATTTTCATATTAAGTTATTAGAAAATTAATAAATTAGAAAAATTCAAAAATTTTTGTTGACATATTTTTTATAATATTATATAATTAACTTGAATAGCTGGAGGGGTGTCCGAGTGGTTTAAGGAGTCAGTCTTGAAAACTGATGACCCCGCAAGGGGCCGGGGGTTCGAATCCCCCTCCCTCCTCCATTGGAGAAGTACTCAAGTGGTTGAAGAGGCGCCCCTGCTAAGGGTGTAGGTCGGGAAACCGGCGCGAGAGTTCAAATCTCTCCTTCTCCGCCAAGATTACATGAAAGAGGTTTTAAGTTATGGGTCCTGTTATTAATAATTTTCAAAATGCTGATAATGTTAATAAAGTTCAGCTTGTTCAGGAGCAAAAATCTGTAGATACTAAAAAAAGTAGTAAGAGTGATAAAATTGGTTCCGGTGCACCAAATACCAGTGAGCTGACAAAAATTTCCTCTGATATTGATAAAGAAGCATTTGTATCTTTCTTTTCAACTGTTGGTAGAATCTATGATGCGATTCCTTTTAAGAATTGGCTTTATGGTTATGGAATTTATAGATTGGGAAAACAAGCTGGTAGGAGGGAAGGAAGAAAAGAAGCTCAGTTTGTTTATGTGCCAGTTTTGGATGCAATTCAGAAGATGTTAGAGAATAAGCCTAAAAACTGGACGCACACTCGTGAGTATTATTTCATCAAATTAGTTGATGGCTTAAAGAGTTATGATAAGGAAAAAACTAGTAAAGAAGAAGCTGAGCGTTTGGTTAGGTATGCTATGCTTGCGTTTTTTCCGAAAGATGAAAAGCAAGCTTTGACTTTTGCAGGGATTCTCGGAACACCCATTGAGAAACTTGCTCAATCTGTAGAGGATGCTACTCAGGATGTTATGAATAACTTGGATAAAAATCTTGATGCTGATAAGGTTAATCCGTTTGGTTTTAAAGATTTTAGCCTTGGAGTTCTACACTCTTTGGAGTGCTATGGTACTAAGGCGTTGAGCTTTTTGGGCAAGAAGGTCGTCGCTCCTGTTGTCAGTACTGTTACGTTAAATGTTGGTTACTTAGGTGCTAATACGGCTGATTGGTTTACTAAATTTAATGATGAGATGTTTTTGGAGAATAAGGGAGAATTTTTAGTCAAAGTGGAGAGTATTAAGTGGGCAGCAGATAAACTGACGTTTGGATATTTCAAAAATGGAATTGAGAAGTTACCAGATTTCAATGTGGTTAATAAGGCTACCACTCCTTTGGTTAAGCAGGCAGCTAAAGAATTTGTTCCGTTGTTGGCTGATGCCGTGCAAAAATTTGGAACTAAGGCTGTAGAAAAGGTTAGATCTGAGAAAGTTTATAGTCCTTGTGGCGATCTAGATGAGGCACCCTATAAAAATATTAATATAGAAAATTCTGTGAAAGAGAAGGGTGTGGATGATTTGCTAGGCTTAAATGATTTGAATATACCTGGGTTGGCAAAATTTGTTTACTGGACTTTGGTTTATTCCATTGGCGATAAAGTATGTAACAGTATACTCCCGGAAAGGCTTCGTAAGACAGAAGCTTCTAATAAAGTTACTGTCAAGAAAGAGTCTGAAAATATTCCTGAGGATAGTTCTGTGAATAGTACTCAAGCAAGCAGTTCTGACAACGCTGATATTTTGAAAGAATTAAAAGAAGCAGGCGTGAAAGTGAATTATGAAAATGAGAAAGAAGAGAAAATTGACAAGGAAGATGATAAAAAAGAAAATCCATATATAGCTTGTGAAGCGGATGAATATGATAATCTGGAAATTAATTTTAATTAATTTTGATTTTTAGTTTCCATTCTATGATTATCCGTAGTTTTGCGAAAATAAATTTAGGCTTGGAAATTGGTAATAAAAGATCCGACGGTTTTCATGACTTGGGTATGGTTGCTCAATCGGTCAGTTTATGTGACTACGTTTCGTTTTACAAAGTTAAGGGTGTTGGTATAGATGTTACATGCAATAAGAATGTCTGTGAAAAAAAGTCAAATTTGGCATATAAAGCTGCTAAAATGCTCTTTGATTTGGTTAATCCTGATTTTGGAGTCAAAATTGATATAATTAAGAATATTCCCGTTGGAGCAGGTTTAGGAGGAGGAAGTTCAGATGCAGCGGCAGTTATATGTGGGCTGAACGGGATTTTTAAGATGCATCTTTCGATTGAGGAAATTGTAAATTTAGCTTTGAAAATTGGGTCAGATGTTCCTCTCTGCTTTTTTGGAGGCACGCTGCAGTGCCAGGGCAGGGGGGAAATTTTGACAAAATTAGATGGCTTCCCGGACTGTAAAATTTTAGTTAAAAATGGTAAAAATAAGAATATTACGTCTCGCTCTTATGAATTGTTTGATAAATTAACTGTAAATGAAGAATCGAATGAAAAAAATGATAGGATAAGAATTCTTAAGGAAAGTTTGAAATCTGGAGATATAAAAAAGATTTCAAATTCTTGCTTTAACGATTTTGAAAAAGTCTACAAGGTCGAAAATGGATGGCATCTTACTGGCAGTGGTTCGTCTTGTTTCAAAATTGTCGATAAAAATTTCGATATTTCTGACAACAATTTGATTGTATGTTCTCCTGTCGATTGTGGTTTGAAGATAATTGATGACAGATGGGATTGACCTTAAATTAAAAATCGCCTCTGAAACTTTACTTTTTATAGTGAAAATTTTATAATGCCCATATTATTGTTATGGAGTGAAGATTTGAGAATAATAGGAATTGATCCTGGATATGCAATTGTTGGATACTCTGTGCTTGATTTTGAAAATGGCAAACGAATTCTTGTAGAGTGCGGGACTATAGAAACCTCTCAGAAATCGAGGTTTGAAATTAGGTTAGGCCAAATTTTTGACAAACTTAACTCTATTTTGAAAGAATTTAAGCCTGATTGTGCTTCAGTCGAGAATCTTTTTTTTCAGAATAATCAGAAGACAGCTATAAATGTTGCCCATGCCAGAGGGATTATATTGCTTTCTTTAATGAAACATAATGTGAAAATTTTTGAATTTACTCCGTTGCAAGCGAAATCTGCTATAACTGGATTTGGTAAAGCGACGAAAGAACAAATGATTTTGATGACTCAGAGAATTTTGAATTTATCTGAACCGATAAAGCCTGACGATGCTGCTGATGCATGCGCGTTGGCGCTGACTCTTTCGTTGGTTGGGAAGGGTATAGATATTGGTAGTAAAATCAAAAAGTTTTAGATATTTTTAGGAATTGATATGATTTACAGTTTGTCAGGAGAATTGATTCACTTAGGAGCAGATTTTTTTGTTGTTAGATGCGGTGGAATAGGGTTTAGGTGTAAATCTGACAGTAAAACTATCTCAGAGTTGGGTTTGTCTACAGGAAATAACGTAGAAGTGTTTACGATTTTGAATATCAGAGAAAATTCCTGGGATTTATTTGGATTTAATGATAACAATCATGTTGAATGTTTCAAAATGTTGATAGGTGTAACAGGGGTTGGCCCAAAAGCAGCATTGTCAATCCTTTCTCAATTTTATCCTGATGAAGTTTTTTCAATAATAAGGTCCAATCAGCATTCTAATTTGACCTGCGCGAGTGGAGTGGGAGATAAAATGGCCAAGAGAATAGTTCTAGAATTAAAAGATAAAATAAAAAAGATGCCAGACAGTGGTCCAGTAGTAAATAATAAATCCAAAGCTATAAACGCTCTTGAAGTTTTGGGATATTCATCGAAAGAAGTTTCTCCCATAATAAGTAAATTGGATTCTTCAATGCCAGTTGAAAGTTTAATACAACAAACTCTTAGAATAATCGGAGGAAACAATGAGTGAGCTTTCGAGAATTTTGACTCCAAACCAAAGTTCTGAAGATTCAGATATAGAAAATCCTCTCCGTCCTAGGAGTCTTGGTGATTACATAGGTCAGGATAAAGTTAAAAAAAATTTAAAAATTTTTATTGAAGCTGCAAAATTGAGAAATGATTGTATTGACCATATTCTTCTTTTTGGTCCTCCTGGATTGGGCAAAACAACTTTATCAATGATAATAGCGAACGAAATGGGAACAGGAATAAAAATAACTTCAGGTCCTGCCATTGAACGCCCAGGAGATTTAGCTTCTATGCTAACGAATTTGCAGCCCAAAAGTGTTTTTTTCATAGACGAAATTCATAGAATATCCAGACAAGTTGAAGAAGTTCTTTATCCTGCAATGGAAGATTTCTCCATAGATATAGTTACAGGAAAAGGCCAAATGGCTTCTTCGTACCATTTGCCTTTGCCAAAATTTACTTTAATTGGTGCTACAACAAGGGCAGGGCAGCTTGGGTCTCCGCTAAGAGATAGATTCGGAGTCATTTTGCATCTCGATTTATATAGTCCTGATGATTTGGAGAAAATAATTCTGCGAAGTGCTAAAATTTTGAAGATAGAAATAGATAAAGATGCATCTCATGAAATTGCTCTCAGGTCTCGCGGAACTCCTAGAATAGCTAATAGGCTTTTAAAGAGAGTTAGAGATTTTGCGCAAGTTATTTCCGGAGGAAAAATTTCTCTTGAAATTGCAAAACACTCTCTCGATTGTCTCGAAATTGACAGCATTGGGCTTGATTCTAATGATAAAAAGTTACTCAGTGCCATAATAAATTATTACAATGGGGGCCCCGTTGGAGTTGAAACTTTGGCAGCAATCATAGGGGAGGAATCAGTTACCATCGAGGATGTTTATGAGCCATATTTGATGCAAATTGGATTTTTAAACAGAACTCCAAGAGGCAGGGTTGTAACTAAACTTGCCTACGATCATTTGAAGATGAAATATGAAGGAAAATCAAAACAACAGTTGACTTTTTGATTTTAATATGTTAAACTCAGGGAGATTGAACGTTTCGAGAGATTGAACGTGGAGGATTTGATATGCGTAAAAAGATAGGGAGTTTGTTATTATGTTTGAGTTTGCTAACTGGAAGAACATTAGGTAAGGAAAAGCCTAAGGTTGATGAACAGCAAAAAAGTTCTGTGAGTTTGCAATATGTAAAAGATGGCGTGTGTAATCCGAGGACGTTTTTTGAGTTTCTTCTTGCTTGCGGGCTTGGTTATAGTTATTTAAATAAAGGTAAATCTAAAAAATCTTTTGATAGTCTGAATATAAATAATCAAAGTTTGAATTTCAATGGAACTAAACCTAAGAAAGATAATAATATTATTAACAAAAACATCAATTTAAAATTTGATGGAATTGAGTCTAAAAAATCTTTTGGTAATCTGGATATAGGTAACCAAAGTTTGAATTTTATTAAAGTCAAACCCGAGAAAAAAGATGGGTTTGATATTAAAAAAGAGGTTGATTTTAAATTTGATGGGGTTAAACCTGATATGGCATCGGCAAAATCTTTTGGTAATCTGGATATAAGCAATCAAGGTTTGAATTTTATTAAAGTCAAACCCGAGAAAAAAGATGGGTTTGATATTAAAAAAGAGGTTGATTTTAAATTTGATGGGGTTAAACCTGATATGGCATCGGCGAATTGCTATAGAGTTATGAATTTGGATAGTATTTTTTATGATGAGATTTCAAAACGTGGGTGGGAAGAAACTGAAAAGCGTGATGATGTCAGTTTTTGTATTTCGAACAATAGAAATCTGACAGCTTTGTTTAGATGTCGTTATGAATATAATAAAACGGATGATAATGAAGGGTTTTGGTTCAACGATGAAGCAATTGTGGGCGGAGCACGTGTATCCATTAATAAACCCGAGTCATTTGCCAGTTTTTATTTTGGAGAAAATAATTTTGTTTTAGTTTCTAGATGGAAGAAACTGTTTTGCGAAAAAGATGGTGTTTATTTGATTTTGGAAGAATATAAGAGCAAGAATGGTTCAAATGCTAGAGGAGAAAATGTTAAAGATATGGTTTGGGTTGTGGGGTATTTGGCCAATATTAAATGTCGTTCATAGTGGAAGCGCTGTCTCTTAGCCTTTGTAGGTTTTGAATTTTTAGTTTGAATAATGATAAAAAGTTGCTCAGTGCCATAATAAATTATTACAACGGAGGTCCCGTTGGAGTTGAAACTTTGGCAGCAATCATAGGAGAGGAATCAGTTACCATCGAGGATGTTTATGAGCCATATTTAATGCAAATTGGATTTTTAAACAGAACTCCAAGAGGCAGGGTTGTAACTAAGCTCGCTTATGACCATTTGAAAGAAAAATATGAAGAAAAATCAAAACAACAGTTGACTTTTTGATTTTAATATGTTAAACTCAAAAAGGTTGAATATGGGGGAATTTGATATGCGTAAGAAGATGGGAAGTTTGTTATTATGTTTAAGTTTATTAAGTGGAAGAGCATTAGGTAAAGAAGAACCTAAAGTCGATACCACGAAAAAATCTGTGAATTCACAGTATGTGAAGGATGCGGTGTGTAGTCCGAGGACGCTTTTTGAGCTTCTTCTTGCTTGCGGACTTGGTTATAGTTATTTAAATAAAGGTAAATCTAAAAAATCTTTTGGTAATCTGGATATAAGCAATCAAGGTTTGAATTTCAATGGAATTAAACCTAAGAAAGATAAATTTGTTGTTGACAAAAAGATTGATCTGGAATTTTCTGGAAAATCAGTTAAACCACCTAAACCATTTAGTTCAGAATATGAACGTCAAGTACGTAGAATTATGGGGTTAAATCATATTTTTGATTTTGAAATTAATTGTAAAGGGTGGGAAGAAATAGAGTTTGATGAAAAAATTATTTTTGTTGACATCCCTTCAGAGGATAGTTTAGTGCCTTTGTTTAGTCGCGTTTATAAATTTCCACAAAAAGTTGTAAAGGGTAGCTATAAATTTGGCAATGAGTATATTGCTGAAGAATTTCCTCTTAATTTTTCTAAACCGAGATATCTTGCCGAAAATTATTTTGGAGATGGTAATTTTGAATTAATGTCTTGCAAGAAAAAGCTGTATTCCGAAGACAAATGTTTGATTTTGGAAGAATATAGAAGCAAGACTGGTTTAGATTCTAAGGGCGTAAATGTTGCAAACGAGGTCTTCGTTGTGGGGTACTTTGGCAATTGCTACTATAGTAATTATTTTGCAATATAGCTTTTGGTTGCATTTTCTGCATACGGTAAAGTTATATTTCTTTAGCCTTTGTAGGTTTTGAATTTTTAGTTTGAATTTGATATTATAAGCGTTCGTACCTTATCAATTTGGCAAAGGAGTGATTCTTTTTGGGAAAAATTTTTGGTACTGATGGGGTTAGAGGAGTAGCCATTTCAGAACTTACAGTGGATTTGGCAATGAAAATTGGAAAAGCCGTTGCAAATGTTTTTGCTCCTAATGGGGGCAAAATTTTGATAGGTAAGGATACTCGTTTGTCTTCATCGAGTTTAGAGTCAGCTATTGCGGCAGGGGTGACCTCTTGTGGAGTTGATGCTGTTCTTCTTGGTGTTGTTCCTACTCCTGCGGTTGCTTATCTCACAAAATATGGCAAATCAAGTGCTGGGGTAATGATATCTGCTTCTCACAATTCATTTGAATTTAACGGAATTAAAGTTTTTGATTCCGAAGGGTTCAAGATAAGTGACAAAAATCAAAATGATATAGAAAATTTGATATTGAGCGATTTTCAAGGCATGAGTTATCCAAAAGATGATTGTATTGGCGTTGTTAAGCATGAGAAGTATTACGTTGGTTCATATATAAATTATCTTCGTAAGATGCTCAATTCTGTCAATTTGAAAATTGTCATAGATTGTGCAAATGGGGCTGCATGTCAATGTGTAGGCAAGGTGTTTAAGGGAATAGATAATTTTGAATATATTAATTATTCTCCTGATGGTTGTAACATAAATAAAGATTGTGGTTCGACTTATTTAGCATCTTTGTCTCATTATGTTATTAAAAATGAGTTAGATTTAGGCATATCTTTTGATGGAGATGCTGACAGATGTTTGGCTGTAGATAGATTCGGAGAAGTAATCGATGGAGACCACATCATTGCATCTATGGCTGTTGCGATGAAGGAAAATTCTACTTTGTCTTCCAACACTGTTGTCGGAACAAAAATGTCTAACATGGGATTTGAAAAATTTTTGGAAAATAATGGTATAAAACTAATCAGGGCAGATATAGGAGATAGATTTGTAGTAGAAGAAATGAAGAAACATAATTCGTCTATTGGAGGTGAGCAGTCGGGCCATATAATTTTTTCGGATTATTCAACAACTGGAGACGCTATATTAACTGCCATTATGCTTGTAAATCTTGTTTCTGATATGGGAGATTCATCGAAAATTTCTAGAATTTTTCAACCTTATCCCCAGTTTGTAAAAAATATCAAAATTTCAAAAGATGCAAATTTTGAAGAAAGATTGAAGAATTCTATTCAGAAGTTAGAGAAATTGCTTTCGAATGATGGAAGGGTTTTTGCTCGTAAATCAGGAACTGAACCTTTGATTAGAGTTATGTGTGAATCAAAAAGTTTTGAAAAATTAGATGAGTGTGAAGCGATTCTTTCTGAAATTTAATAATCTAGGAGGATGCCCAGTGGAGGCTTTAAAAATTGAGGCTAAATTGGAAAATTGGGCTTCTGTATCTAGTTTTTTGAGATGCTTTTTAGAGAAAATTCACTGTAATGACGAATTTATAAACAAATTTCTTCTGCCTTGTGAAGAGATTTTTGTAAATATCTGCCGTTATGCATATAAAAATAATAAAAATTGTGGGATAATTTTTGTAAATGTTGATCTTTTAGGTAAAAAAGTAAAA
>CAMHLN010000023.1 GCA_946186155.1 uncultured Clostridia bacterium
TCTTCTTTCTTTTTAAATGAAGCTCCTGTAGAGTTGTAAGCATCTAAAATCTCTGCGGAAAGACGCTCAACCATTGTGTTTTCTGATCTTTTGCGAGAAAAATCAACAATCCAACGTAATCCGAGAGCGCGCTTTCTATCAGCCCTTACCTCGATCGGAACTTGGTAAGTAGCTCCTCCGACTCTTCTAGGCTTGACTTCCAAACTCGGACAAACATTTTCCATAGCTTTTTTGAAAACTTCTAAAGCATCTTTCCCGGATTTACTAAAAACTATATCAAATGCTTCGTAGACTATATTCTGAGCCACACTTTTTTTGCCGTCTAGCATAACATTATTTATTAACTTTGTTACCATTTCTGAACCATAAACAGGGTCTTTTAGAACCTTTCTTTTACTTACTGCTCCTCTTCTTGGCATACAATTACCTCCAAATTTTTATTTTTTAGATTTTTCATCAACTTTTTTTCCTGGAGCTCCACCTTTCGGCTTTTTAGCTCCATATTTAGAACGCCCTTGCATTCTATTAGCTACTCCCTGAGTGTCAAGATTTCCTCTAATAATGTGGTATCTAACACCAGGCAAATCTTTAACACGACCACCACGAATGGTAACAACACTGTGCTCCTGAAGATTATGACCTATTCCAGGAATATAAGCAGTTACCTCATATCCGTTTGAAAGACGGACTCTTGCAACTTTTCTCATAGCTGAATTCGGCTTTTTCGGAGTAGTAGTCTTGACAACAGTGCAGACTCCACGTTTTTGCGGAGAATTTTGATCTGTTTCCCTCCTTTTCTTAGAATTCCAACTTTTTAAAAGAGCAGGAGCCTTTGGCTTTCTTTCCTGCGATTTTCTTCCTTTTCTAACTAACTGATTGATAGTAGGCATAACATCCCCTCAACTTTCTAATATTCAGAGATTGAATTCTATCATTACAAATAAATTATGTCAACAGATATGAAGTAGTTTTTGTTTATAAAAAAGCAAAAATATAGAAATTTCTCACATATAGTGAAAGGAGGTTATTATGAAAAGAAGTCTTAACAGAAAAGAAAAAAATTTCTGTTATCATCTAGTCGAAACTGGAAATCCTTATGAAGCATTTAAAATTTCAAAAATGCAAAATGAAGGAGAAAACATTCCAAAATTGATGCTTGATGAATCTGTAAGAGAAGAAATTAGTAGAGTTTGTGAGAAAAAATTCAAAAATTCTCTTGCTAAATCTGAAATAGGATACGAACGCTTGGCATTCGGAAGAATATTTGATTGTGTTAAATTGATGTTCATGAAAGATATAGAAGATTGCCAAATAGAAAACATGAATCTTTTTAATATTTCAGAAATTAAACGCCTCAAAGATGGAACCATAGAAATCAAGTTTTTCGATAGAATGAAAGCTTTGGAAAAACTTGAGCAAATAGAATCTGCGAAATCAAATAGTCAAGTTCTGCCGTTCTATTCTGCTCTTGAAAACGGAATGAAAAAATTAGCAAATGAAAATTGAGTCTTTGTCTCCAAAACAATTTATGGTTCTAACTTGGTGGGTAGATAAATCAAAGAAAAATTATGATTCAATAGTATGCGACGGCTCAATAAGAAGTGGAAAAACTGTTTGTCTTGGAATTTCATTCATAATGTGGAGTTTTTACAACTTTAATAATAATTTTTTTGCTATATGTGGTAAGACGATTAAATCGATAAAGAGAAATTTTTTGGCTCCAATTTTGCCATTTTTGAAAAACATCGGATTCAATTACGAGTTTAAAATATCTGAAAATTTAGTCAATATATTTTATAAAGGTAGGAAAAACACTTTTTATATTTTTGGAGGAAAAGATGAGTCTTCTGCCTCATTAATTCAAGGATTAACTTTATCAGGAGTCTTATTCGATGAAGTAGTTTTAATGCCGAAAACATTTGTGGAACAAGCCTTGGCTAGATGTTCAGATGAAAATGCAAAATTTTGGTTTAACTGCAATCCAGAATCTCCCTCAAATTGGTTTTACAGAGAATGGATTCTACGAAAAGAGGAGAAAAATTCATTATTGGTAAATTTTTTAATGTCTGACAATCCATCTCTTTCAGAAAAAGTCATAGCAAGATACAAAAGATTATATTCTGGAACTTTTTATGAACGATTTATAGAAGGGAAATGGTCATCTCAAATGGGATTAATTTATCCATTTATGAATGATGCAGAATGCTTTTGCAAAGTTCCTGATGTTTCATTCTCTGAATATGTAGTTTCATGCGATTACGGAATAATCAATCCAACATCTTGCGGATTATGGGGAAAATACCAAGATTCATGGTACAGAATAGAAGAATATTATTATGACTCCAAAATTGAGGGAAAAACAAAAACCGATGAAGAACATTATGAATCTATAAGGAAAATGATAGGCAAAAGAAAAATTAAATCTTTTATTGTTGATCCTTCAGCATCGAGTTTTATATCTTTAATTAGCAAAAAATGTGAATTTAATGTTGTCCCGGCAAAAAACAACGTTTCCGAAGGAATACGACTAGTTAGCGAATCACTTAAAACTGAAAAAATAAAGATATGCAAAACCTGCAAAGATTCCATGAGAGAATTTTCTCTTTATAAATGGGATGAAAGTAAAAATTACGATGTTCCTTTGAAAGAAAACGACCACGCAATGGATGATATCAGATATTTCGTTAGCACAAATAAATTTTCTTGTAACAACTTATGGGCATTCTCACTAGAAAGATAATAAATTTTTGTTAATTCAAATCAATTTTTTGTAAAAATTTAAAAAAGGAGGGAAAAATTGGGATTTTTTAAAAAGAAACCGGAACCTGAAGTTGCAGTTCAAACAGCAATTTCGTGCAAAAAAACTCATCCGTTTCGAGAGTTAGAAAGTTACAATCCATTATCGAATTTTCAATTTCATCTATATTCGACGTTAAGAGAATCAATTCCAATTATTGATGCTGCTCTTTCAAAATTGGTAAGACTCATTGGAACTTTTGAAATTGAGTGCGATGATGAAGCAATTTCTTTGAAAATCAATAGGTTTCTAAAAAATTTGAAAGTAAATTCATGCTCGACTGGAATAGACAGTTTTATTTTCACTCATCTTAATCAGATGCTAACTTACGGGACATCTATAGGAGAGATAATATTAAACAGCAAACTTGATGACATTTTCGCATTGTATAACGTTCCACTGAATAATGTAATACTCGAGCAAAATAACAAATTTTTGAATCTTGATATATACAAAAAAACAAGAGAAAAACCTCGCAAAATTAAGCATCCAGAATTAATCGTAGTGTCAGTTTTGAATCCGGATCCAGATAGTGTTTACGGAAATTCAATTATCAAAGGATTGCCTTTTGTTAGTGGGATTTTATTGAAAATATTTTCAAGTATAGGAAGCAATTGGGAAAGAATTGGAAACGCACGATTCGCAATCACTTATAAGCCCCCATCTGATTCGTCTGAACAAACGTATACAAAAGAAAGAATGGAATTAATAGCTTCAGAGTGGAGCAAAGCAATGAAAAATGAAATTCCTACTGACTTTATAACTGTAGGAGATGTCAGCATCAAAGTAATAGGATCAGATAATCAAATTCTGGATAGTAAAATTCCAGTAAGACAAATTTTGGAACAAATAGTAAGCAAATTATCTATTCCTCCGTTTTTGCTAGGACTATCTTGGAGCACAACTGAATCCATGTCTGTTCAACAGCTCGAAATTTTAAACAGTGAATTGGAATCTTATAGGAGACTTTTGAATCCTGTTATAAACAAAATTTGCAACACATGGATGCAACTTAATGGAATAGATTCAGATTTTAATATCAAGTGGAGTTGTATAAATCTTCAGGATGAACTTAGAGAAGCAAACACGAGACTTTTAAAAGCAAAAGCTGAAGAAATTGAAATAAAAAATAGAAAAGCAAAGGAGGAACAATTATGAAAGATGGATTTGTTATTTCAGATGACGAAAATATATCTGACGAAGATATAAAACAAATAAACAAATTTACTAAGAGAGTTCTTAAGAAAAGCGAAGTATATGTGTTTTCCATGATTCTATGTGACAATGAAGTAGATAGAGAATACGAAAAATTCACAGTTAAATCTTTGGAAAAATTATCTAATCTCTTTGTTGGAAAAACAGGAATTCTAGACCACGATGCAAAAGCTGAAAAACAATTGGCAAGAATTTTTTCATGCAAGATAGAAAATTTGAAAACTAAAAATTCTGTTGGAGAAAATTACTGCAGATTAGTAGCAAAAGCTTATATCCCAAGAACTAAAAACACCGAAGATTTCATTATGCAGATAGATTCCGGAATAAAAAAAGAAGTAAGTGTTAGATGCCTTATGGGCAAAAATTTATGCTGTATATGTGGTGACAATATAAATCTTTGCGAGCACAAAAAAGGAAAAATCTATTCTGTCGGAAATCAAAAAGTATTGTGTCATTCGATTCTCGAAAACCCCATAGATGCTTATGAATGGTCGTTTGTTGCTGTTCCAACTCAAGTTTCAGCAGGAGTAATTAAAGAATCTTCGAATGGTAAATTCCAAAATGAATTAGAAATAATAGACAAAATTAAATTGGAATCGAGCAAAAATGGGAACAAAAATTTTGGAAAATTAATTAAAAAATTGGAAGATAAAGTAAAAATAGGTCAAAATTATATCGATGAAATGAAAGATGAAGTTTTCAAATTTTTATCTTTTTCAGAACCTCAAATTGAACGAAAAGTAATAAAAAAAATGACTGATTCTCTTGATTTTGATGAATTAAAAAATTTTAGAAAAGTCATAAAAAGCAAAAACTTACCTTTTTATTCTCAATTCGTAAACGAAAATGAACAAATAAGTCAAAAAAAAATTTCAGAATTTAAAATTTAGTAGGAGGAAATATGAATTACGATAATATTAAACTAGAAAAAGGAATGTACAGCATTTGCAACAAAAGTTTTACTAAGGTCTTGGAAGAACTTGACCCATCAGGTAACTACAAAGGAACAGATTTAGAAGGATTAGATGCTTATCAAAGGCAATTGAAAAGATTCGGTATAAGAGTTAGTGGCCCAAATTGCGATACAGTAGAAAAATTTTTCATGAATTCTCAATCTGCAGTTTTATTTCCTGAGTTTATATCTCGTGCAGTAAAAAAAGGAATATACACTCAAAACAACCTTCCTGTAATAACTGCAGCAAAAAGTATTATTGATACTATAGATTACAGGACTATAAAATCTAACTTGGAAACAACCACTTACAGCGGAAATGAAGTGCCTGAAGGAAATCTCTTGCCAGAAATAACTATAAGAACCAATTCTGATCTCATAACTCTAAAGAAACATGGTCGAGTTTTATCGTCATCATACGAAGCTTTAAGATTTCAGAATCTCGATGTTTTAACAGTAATTCTTAAAAAAGTTGGATTAGATATAATAAATGAGCATCTAGCAGATGCAATAAGGGTTCTGAAAGATGGATGCACTCCACAAACAGTTCCCACCGTATCGTATGATGCACTTCTAACTTTATGGTCATCTTTGAAACCTCATAACATGAACGTTATGATAACAACTTACGACATAGCAAGAAGAATTATGGCATTAGATGAAATGAGAGACGCAAATGCAGGATTAGATTTCCAAGGAACCGGTAGAGATATTAGTCCTATGGGAGCAAGATTAATATGCAGTAACATTCCTGATGCAAAAACAGTAATTGGGTTAGATAAAGATTGCGCATTGCAAATGATTCAGTCAGGAGATGTTGTTGTTGATTACGATAAAGTAATAGACAGACAACTCGATAAAACCACTCTTAGTGTTACTGCAGGATTTTCAAAAATATTCACCGGAGCAACAAAGATAATATCTATAACTAACTGAGGTGCAATTTGAATATATCTGAAGTAAAAGAAAAGTTTGCAACTTTAGCTGGTCTTTCAAGCACCGAAGCTGATTCTTGGACTTCCATATGTGAAGACTCAATATCCGAAATAGAATCCAGACTCAAAGATAGAGAATTTGACGAAGATGAAATCAAAAAACTCAATTCAGCAGCTGCAGCCTTAAGTTTCTACAAATATGTTTTATGCGTATCTATAAAAGACGACTTAAATCCAGCCAACCAGTATGTGAGTAATCCTTATACAAAAAATTTAGCACTAAGTCTCTGGAGAGGATACAAAAGTGGGATATCTGAACTTTTGAGCGATGATAATTTTGAATTTAAAGGCATAATCTAAATCAAAAACACTTTCGTTCACACACGAAAGTGTCTTTTTTGCCAAATAGAACACTAAACAATACCCACCTAACTGTATTAAACAATGTATATCTTATAACACTGCTCATGCGCTGCCCAATATTGTTTTATATCATCGAATATCGTTATATCTTTGCATTTTTTCATTTCATAATAATCAAAATAACATAAACATTTTAACAATTTGCACATATCTAATTCTCCATTCTTATCATACTCAACTAACTTGTTTACATCTTCATTATTTACATACATAAAATTAATTTTGACACCTCTCAGTTGTCCTGAACCTTTAAGATACTTGTTATGCGGAATTTTTGGATCGTAATCAGATACATTTCCTGTCTTGTAAGGACAAATCACAAAACTAATTTCATTCTTTATTAATGCTTTCTCCTCATCACTCAATTTTCTTTCAGTTATGTCCTCAGAATTCAGAATATCGTCGACAACTTCATCACTCAAAAAAATCGATTTACCAAAAACCATGCAATTTCCCAGCCCTGAGTCAAAAAAAGTACGCAGTTCACTTTTTTTTCGATTAATAAAATCTTTGAAAGATTTCGGGAAAAAATCTAAGCTCCCAACTAATGTAAGGTGAGATCTATACCCGGGATATCTAAACTTAAAATCTTTCAATATATCATATGCACTTACATTTTCCATAGGTAGAACATTTACCGGTGGAACTGGAACTGTATTATTAATTTTGATATCATTAATATTAATTTGGGTATTACTTTTTATTTCAGAACTCTTACTTCTCTTGCAACCACGCCTGATTCCTTCTTCCAATAATACAGAACCAAACAATATAGTAAAAAAAGATTTTACGGGGTTCTCTTTAACTAAATTGACAGTAAAATCCACGATTTTATTTCTATCTTCCAACTTCTTTGCGGGTAAATCTTTCATAGCTTTTGCGGGCATTCCTGCCAAGAAAGCGTAACACATTGCTAATGCTAAAAACCTACTCCTTTTCATAAATTATCTACTCCTCCTTCACTTAACAATGTTGATTATATATTATTTTTCAAAAAAAATCAAACATAAAAATTTAATTTTTTAAATTAATATCTAAAACTGATGAAAATGCAAAAAATTCATGATAGAATTTACAAGATTCTTATTTGGTGGGGTGAGTGTTTTGATATCTTATTATAAAACATCAGGTGGATTAATGCACAAAAAGGATCATTGCGAACCAGGAGCGTGGGTAAACTGTACTCTGCCCTCAAAAGAGGAGATAAAAATAATATCTAGAGAGTTTAAAATCGACCTTGATTTTCTTAATAGTGCTCTAGATGAAGAAGAATCATCGAGAATCGATATAGAAGATAGAACAGTACTAATCGTTATTGATATTCCACTAGCTGTAAAATCAGACAGGACTGTAGCATATTACACTACGCCATTAAGTATTTTTTTGACAGAACAAAATGTCATCACCATTACTTTGAAAAATAGTGACATAATTAATTCGTTTGCTGCTGGCAGAGTCAAAAGAGGAGATACTTCCGACAGAACAAATTTTATATTAAACATAATACTATATTCAGCAAGCAGATATCTAAGGTATTTAAATCAAATAATAAAAAGTAGTGATAGAATAGAGCGCTCATTGAGAAAATCAATGAAAAATAAAGAACTAATTCAACTTTTAGAAATAGAAAAATCTCTTGTTTATTTTTCGTCATCTTTGAAAACAACTAAAGTTACTCTCGAGAAGCTATTCAGAGCAAAGTTTTTGAATCCCGACGAAAGCGATAAAGATTTAATGGATGATGTTCTGATAGAAATAGGCCAGGCAATTGAAATGACTGATACATACTTGAACATAATTTCAGGAACCATGGAAGCTTTCGCATCTATAATATCGAACAATCTGAATATAGTTATGAAAATTCTGGCATCTTTGACTTTGATAATCTCAATCCCCACTGTTGTTTCAGGGATTTATGGAATGAATACTCCAAATCTTCCAATGATTGACCAATGGTGGTTTCCCATAATTCTTTCTTTAATTTTAATGGTGATTGCAATTTACATATTAAGAAAAAAAGACATGATTTAAACTTGGTGGGAGATGATGGATTCGAACCACCGAAGTCTAACGACAACAGATTTACAGTCTGCTCCATTTGGCCACTCTGGAAATCTCCCAATGGTGGATATTAGTGGGCTCGAACCACTGACCTTTCGCACGTCAAGCGAATGCTCTACCAGCTGAGCTAAACATCCATGAAATATACTTCTTATTCTACATACTTGAACACAGATTGTCAAGCACTTTTTTGAATATTTCTCCAATATTTCTCAAATTTAAACTCACAAAACTAAATTTAATTTTGCTTTTTAGAGTTTATTTACTGTGATATAATGAATTCACGTGTATAGAACCTTATATATTTTTTAATTTATACCAAAATAAAAAATTGAAATTAAGTAATAATTTTTGTTGACATTTTAAAATAATAGAGTTATAATCGAAACGGAGCTTTGAAATGAAGCTTTGAAATGAAGCTTTGAAATTTTACGTGGAGATTGTTTATGTCTAAAAAAATTTGTTCTATTTTATTATCTTCAGTTTTAGCTTTTGGCGCTTCTAATAATAAATCTGATGCTGTACCATCAGGCGATATTATTAAAGCTACTTCAATAGTCGCTACTACTGGTGTGGCAGTTATTGCAAATGGTGCTTGTTTTCTAGTAAGAAACGGTTTTACAAAATGTGACAAAGATCTTGTCGGATATCTTAAGTAAATAGTTGGGTATGTCCTTTTTACATTGTTGGTTCCCTTGCATACGTATTTGGTGCAGCAATTGATAAATTAGAAAATTTATATTTATATGATGTCAATGATGGCAATAATAAAAATGGCGAGAAAAATATTAAAAACCGCAGCCAGTCCGGCGAAGAATTTGCTCTCTTGAATGAATATAAAAATAAAGCTAAAGATAAAAAATAAACTTCGATTTAATAGACTCTTATCTCATTAGGTAGGGGTCTATTTTTATTGATAAATTTATCACTGAAGTAATTTATTTATCGCAAAAACAAAATTTACGTGTTTCAGCGTAAAGTCTTGAAATTTTTTGGCTGAAAACATATTATAGAGATTAAGTATGATGAATTTTTTCAATAAAAGCGAAATTCGTGAGTTAGTAAAAAAATTAAACTTCAGAGCGAAAAAATCGTTTGGGCAAAATTTTCTTGTTGATAAAAATATATGCCAAATGATTGCTTCTGAAGCTTCTCGGAATTTTTCCGATGGAGTTCTGGAAGTAGGCTCTGGATTGGGGACTCTGTCGTTTTTTTTGTCTCAAAAATTCAAAAAAGTAGTTTCCATCGAAATTGATAAATATTTGTTTGAATTTACCTTAAAAAATTTTGATGAAATCAAAAGCATTGAGTTCATAAATGATGATGTCCTCGATGTTGATGTTCAAAAACTCATTAAAGAAAAATTTCAAAATTGCAAAAATGTCATCGTGTGCTCCAATCTGCCCTACTGCATAACTACTCCTGTTTTGACTAAATTTCTGGAATCTAGGTTATTTAGTAAAATCACCGTCATGATTCAAAAAGAAGCTGCTGATAGAATTCTGGCTCCCCCAGGAACGAGAAGTTGTGGGGCCATTAGTAGTTTTGTCAGATATTATTCAAATCCGAAGTTCAACTTTAAAGTCTCGAATACATGCTTTTTCCCGTCTCCCAAAGTTGAATCTTCAGTTATTTCATTTGATATTGTGAATAAATACAAGATTTCAGATGAACAAAAATTGTTTAAAATTATAAAATCTGCATTTAACGAAAGACGCAAAAACATCCTGAATTCTATTTCATCAGGAATGAAAACAAACAAAGAAAAAATATCGGAAATTCTTCAGAATTGCAATATAAATAAAAATCTTAGAGCTGAAAATTTAACACTTGAAAATTTCATTGAAATATACGAAAAATTTAATTCACATTAACAAAAAGAGCAACGAGACGTTGCTCCAAATCACTTAAACAAGAATTATTCCTCTTACTTGTTTTCATTGTCAATATTGTCAATAAGGGCGTATTTGTTCCCTTTTCCAAATTTTCTTTCCAAATCGAATTTTTTCTCTGCAAACTTGATTGCAGCACCAACGCCCATGTCAATATAACCTTTAATGAGTGTAACTAAATCCCCACCTTTTTTCACAGTGAGGTTCCACCATCCTTCATAATTCGTTGCATACTTAGGTATTAAATTGTTCGCAGCTACGTAGCTTGCATAACCTAAAGCAACTTTGGCAGCATCTTTAATGAGACCTGCATCACTTTTTGGTGCGGATGAAGCGGAAAGACCCAACGAAAGTGCTAATGCACAAATTTTTTTAGCGTTCATAAAAAAACTCCTTTATCAAAACATTCGGTCTCTAACTCGAAACCTGGCTTTATTCTACCACTTAAAATTTAATTTGTCAATATCTTTCAAAAAAAAATATCAAGAATTTATATTATTCTGAAAAATAAATTATTTGAGTAGAAAAGCAATACTAAAATAAATAAGCAAATATGTATAATTTTTTAGCAGCAACGTTGTGTAAAATATAAAAATTTGATAATAAAAAGTTATTTTACACTTTATATCATCGCTAAAGCATATTAATTTCTACCACGAATATAATAGTATTTAAGATCTATTGCAATTTAATAAGGAACCGAAGAGAAAATATCTATCTTTTCTATTACTACAAAAAAATTATTGACTTTTCCATATTTGTTTGTATACAATAGTACCATCTATGTTCTGCGGTGCATTGCACTCGGTGGCGATGTAGCATGAATCATGTCAGGTGGGAAACCAAGCAGCATTAAGTGTGTTTATCGGGTGTCGATTTGCAATGTACCGCAGAGCATAGATTTTTGACTTTAGGAGATTTATATGCCAGCATCAGAAAATGCTTCTTACGAGGTTTTGTATAGGAAATGGCGCCCGAAGGTATTTGATGATGTTGTTGGGCAGAAACACATAACTGATGTTTTGAAAAATCAGGTGGCAAAGTCGCGTATTCCACATGCTTTAATGTTTTGTGGACTCAGAGGAACAGGGAAAACTTCCTGTGCGAAAATATTCGCAAAAGCAGTGAATTGCTTAAACAACTTTGATGGAAATCCCTGCTTGAAGTGTGAAATTTGCAAAAAAATAGAAAGTGGGAACATTCTTGATGTCATAGAAATAGATGCTGCAAGTAACAACGGAGTGGAAAATATACGTACCATAAGAGAAGAATCAAATTTTGTTTCTGCTGAGTCTAAATATAAGGTCTACATAGTAGATGAATTTCACATGCTTTCTGCCGGAGCTTTCAATGCATTTTTGAGAACTTTAGAAGATCCTCCCAGGGGGGTAATTTTTATTCTCGCTACTACTGAATTCAATAAAATCCCTAAGACTATAGTCTCTAGGTGTCAGAGATTTGATTTCAAACGACTAAGTGTAGATTCTATATCAAAAAGATTGAAATTTGTATCAGAGAAAGAAAAAATCGAGATATCTGATGATGCGATAGATTTAATATCCAGAAATTCCGAAGGTTCAATGAGAGATGCTCTTTCAATTTTGGACCAATGTTCTACGTCAAGTGGAAAAATAGATAAGAACCATATAATGAATACTCTAGGAGTTTCAAGCTCTGATTATATAGAAAATTTAATAATGAAATTGATAGATTCAAATCTAAATGATTCCATCAAAATTATCGATGATTTATACTATCAAGGAAAAAATTTGGCAAAAGAATGTGAGAGCATTATGAATTTTTTCTACGATATAGTTCATTATCATTCTTCTAAATCATTTATGGAAAATTCCGTAAATAATCAAGATGCTATAACAAAAATATCTTCTAAAATTGGAATAAATGAATCTATTGATTGCTATAAAATTTTAGAAAAATCTTATATTCAGATGTCAAGAAGC
>CAMHLN010000024.1 GCA_946186155.1 uncultured Clostridia bacterium
GATGAAAAGTTTCCTAATTATGGATTTAAACAAAACAAAGGATACGGAACAAAATTTCATATTGAATCTATAAAAAAATTTGGCCCTTGCGAAATCCACAGGAAATCTTTTTTAGGGAAAATTTTGTGAACATAGGAAAAATTGGAGAAACATTAGCTACCAATTACTTATTAAATTTAGAATATGAAATTTTGTGTAGAAACTACCATAGTAGATACGGGGAAATAGACATAATATGCGAAAATCGTGACTACATCGTGTTTGTAGAAGTTAAATCGAAAAAAAATACTAGTATTTCAAATTTATCAGAAAGAGTTAATTACTCGAAAAAAGAAAAAATAGTTAAAACTGTATGTCAGTATTTATCTGAGAATTCGAATGAAAAACAACCAAGAATAGACGTAATTGAAGTTATAATTTTGAAAAATTCAAATAAGATATACCATATTGAGAATGCTTTTGGGATGATAAATTTTGAATTTTTTTGATTTACATTGCGATTCATTATTTGAATCTTATGAAAAAAAGCAGAGTATCAAAAACGGAAATTTATGCGTAAATTTCGACAGAATTTCAAAATTTAACAGATATATTGGTTGTTTCGCAGTTTGGATTCCAGACTATTTTGATGAAAATCAATCGTTTGATTTTTTCAAAAAAGTAAATCGTTTTTTTGAAGAAAATAAGGAGGATATTCCTTCAAATTCTGAAATTATTCTAACAGTGGAAGGAAGCAAACTTATTGGAAATGATTTATCAAGGATAAAATTTTTAAAAGAAAAAAATGTAAAAATTGTTACTCTAACATGGAATTCATCTTGCAGAATAGGAGACGGATGTTTAGTTCGTAATCCAAAAGGACTATCTGATTTTGGTCGATTAGCAATTAAAGAAATGGAAAAAAATAACATAATAGTCGACATTTCTCATGCTAGCGAAAAGTTGTTTTACGATGTTTTAGAAATTGCTGAAAATCCGGTAATAGCTACTCACTCTAATTCTAAAGCAGTTTTTAATCATGTAAGAAATTTATCTGACCGCCAGTTTGAAGAAATAGTTAGAAATAAAGGAATAGTAGGAGTGAATCTTTGCGAAGAATTCTTAGCAAAAAACAGCCCTTCTTTGAATGATATCTTCATGCATATCGAACATTTTTTGTCTTTATCAGGTGAAAATTCACTATGCATAGGAACAGATTTTGATGGATGTAAAACCCCCAAAAAAATAAAAAATGTATCTCAAATTCCAATTTTGTACGAATATTTATTGAAAAAAAATTATCCAGAAAATCTTGTAGATAAAATTTTTTTCAATAATGCTAAAAATTTTTTTAGAAAACAAAATATCATAAACAAATAACCTGGCAAACCAAACTGGTTACTTTTCACATAAATCATAGTTCTAATCTTAAACATTTTCTATGTTATTAAGATCATTTTTTTGTTTATTTAATTCTTCGTTCTTCTTTTTTTGTTCCTCTCGTGCTTTCATTACAAATCTATATTTTGCCAACTTAGCCACATTTCTAAACGCAGGAAGGTATTGGGCTTTTTTAACAAAATCTTCGATTTTCACAAAGCCTCCACTACCACATTTACAATATTTACCATATGAACAATCATGGCAACAAATAGAAAAACAATTTTTACAAATATAAATTTCTTCGTTTAATCCGAACTCTTTTCCATTACGAGTACACTTATAAAGCGGGCATTTGTTCAATTGTTTACCCTCTTGGATTTCTTTTGCGTTAACATCTTCCTTTCTATGTCCAAATTTATATCCTAAAATAAAAGCCAAAATTGTTGGAAGTATATAACCGGCGACTGTTTTGCCTGTTTCAATATTTTTCCTATTGTCCAAAGTAACATTGCTGCCACCCTTTGAATTATTCTCCTTTTGCATTGCACTGCTGCCTGAAACCAGCAACGACATAAGTAACGATAATACAACACCCTTTTTATTTTTCATTTAATTACCTTCATTATTTTTAATAGATTATTCTACGCAAAAATAAATACCGATATAATTGTACCAAATAAACTCTGCTTTGTCAAAAAAATTTTAACTCAAAATTCGAAATATCAATAATCTAATATTCCTTTGTTTGCAAAGTTAGTTATTACAAACACATTCTGGACATCATCTATAACATCGAACGGAGAAACGACAGCATAACGGCAAGAGTTCGATGCGTCATACTCTATGGATTTAACTGTTCCGATCTTCAATTTTTTCGGATAAATTCCACTGAATCCTGAAGTGGAGAGGACATCAGATACGTTTACATTATTGTCTTCAGTTAAAATCATGCGTGTAAGATTTTTATTTGCCAAACTAGAGAGGCCAGATATCAATCCCATGCTTTTTTCGTCGAACCCTATGGCTCCAATGTTAATATCAGGAGCCAATATGGTCTTTACACTGCTGCTGTATTCTCTAACATGCGAAACTCGACCTATAAATCCATTTTCAGTTATAACCGCATCGTTAACAGAAACACCATTAGATTTTCCGACATCTATAAAAATATTTTCTTTCGAACTCCCTACCATTCTTCCGATAACACTTGCATCCAAAAGATGCATATCTGGATTTTGCTCTTTTATCTCGCACAATTTTCTCAATCTTTGGTTTTCTCTTTTCATATCATAATAATCGACCAATTGGTCACGGAGATTATTATTTTCACTCTTCAGAGAGTCTATTTTCGATTGCGCTTCTCTGGAAGTTTTTATATCACCAACTAATTCATACACTGAGCCACGTATTTTGGAAATTGATTTTAGATAACCGTAAAAAACAGCATCTGAAAATTTTGAAATCAAATTATCAGGATAAGTTTTAAAAAATATTAAAAACCCAGAAAGAACAATAGATGCACTAAAAAGGATAGCTAATATCTTATGAAACAAATTTTTGAAAATCATCTATAAAGTATCACCAAATAAAATTTTTAGGGCTTCATTTTATCACAAAACGGACATTATTCGCAATAATACAATAGAAAAATCACGAATATAATTTATCAATATAGGAAAAGGTGTATTGATATTGTATATCGTGAGATTAAAACTAAAAGATTTTCGAAAAATTCTGATCATTTGTTTTTCTATCCTAGTCGTGTCATCATCGATTTTTTTCATATCACTTAAGAATAAAAAAATTTCAACAAGAGCTGAAGAAGAGAAAAAATTCATAAAATATGTTGAATTTAATCCTACACATGAATCTTTGAAACTTTCAATGAAAGAAGATATAAAATCACACAATTCAGCAAACGAAAGAAAAATCAGCTGGATTAACATTTTATCATACTTAGCAACCAAATATGGAGGAAATTTTGATAGATATAAAAAAAGTGATATAGAACACTATGTTAAAGAGTTTGAGTTGGGGAATAATCCAGAAGACAACCTGGAAAATTTGAAACTTTTTAACTACTACGTGGAAGCATATGGAGCAATTTTAGATGGATTTCTTGGTGAAATAGAGTATAAAAATTCTAGTGGAGAAATCGTAAAAACTTATGGATTAAAAAACAAATTTCCGATAAAAAAGGGATATTCATTTACTCATTATGATGATTTTGGAGCCAGAAGGACATTTGGATACTCCCGACCTCATCTTGGGCATGACATATTTTGTGCTGTAGGCACTCCCGTTGTTGCAGTAGAAGATGGTTGTGTGGAAATAATGGGATGGAACAGATTTGGTGGATGGAGAATAGGGATAAGATCTCATGATAAAAAAAGATACTGGTATTATGCTCATTTGAGAAAAAACAAACCATATAATCCTGATTTAAAAGAAGGCAAAAATGTTCAAGCAGGAGAAATCATAGGATTTGCCGGAAAAACAGGATATAGTTCAAAAGAAAATGTCAATAACATCAAAAGAAGCCATCTTCACTTAGGGTTACAAATAATATTTGACGAATCTCAGAAAGATTCGCCAAATGAAATATGGATTAATTTGAATAATATAACTAAGATCCTTGTTCCTTGATTTCCTCAATTTTCGCATTTTCAACTCTTTGTTTGTAACTTTCTATATATTTACTTGCGTTATTCATTCTTTCATTAAGCGTTTCATCACTTATTTCTTTTAAAAAGTTTGAATAATCTTTGAATTTATGTTCTTGTTCTTCAATGATTTGTTCATATTTCTGCTTTTCTGATTCAGTTATTGGTTGATTTTTGCTATCATCCTCAGAAGGTAATTTAGTAGAAATTGGTTTCAAACTTTTATCGACTTGATTCAACCATTGTTTGCATTCATCTTTAACCTCTCTTGCAATTTCTTCCTCTATAAAACTGTCGTTTAGTACGTTATTTAATGTTTGAATTTTTAGTTCAGCTTTCTCAAATTTCTGTTTGTTTTTGGGATCATATTCATCAATTGAATATTTATCTAAATCTTTTTTTAACTCTTCAATTGATGGCTTATACTTTTTTAGCATTTCACCGCATCTTTTTTTTACGTCTTCTTTATAATCAGTTCGCATATATTTGTTAAATTCTTGGATATTATTGAATGTTTTTAAACTTTTGTGATTTTTAAAATCAAAAGCCATATTGTTTATTTCACTGATAGAATCATACCACTTTTGATATTCTCGATCTGTATCATATGGACTTATAATCATTGGTTCGATTTTTTCCATTAGTTTGTTTATTTTTTGACTATTTTTATTGAAAGCTTTGGAATACTCATTCTTTGAATCAAACTCTTTCGAATAGCTTCCATAACTTTTTAACTTCTCACTAATTGATTTCAGTTCATCTAAGAAGTCATTGCAATATTCTCTTTCCTTGCTAGTACTTGGATTTTTCTTCAAATTTTTTTCAATCTCTTGAAGTTTTTTATCTGATTCTATTTCTTTCAATCTACTAAACAATGTGTTAACTTCGGAAAGCCATTCACTATATGTTACTTTTTCGTTTTCCTGAGAAGTTTCTGCAATTTCAGGTACACTTCCATCTTTCAAACCAACAGCCTTTTCAGTCACATTAGCCAACTGCAAAACAGTGGCTCCTATTATTTTTGGGACATCAGATTTATCCTTTCCCAAAGATATATAAACTTTTTCTAATGCGTTCATTGCGTCAGCATGATTATAATTAATACCTGCGCCAATTGCTATTGAAGCCGTCCCTTTTTTAGACCCCGCAGCAAAATCTAACACATCCTTTATACTCTTTAAATTATTCTTTTTAACCACTGCACCACTTAAATTTTTATTCTTAATTATTTTGTTAGTCCTTTCAGTTACCAACTTGTCCAATGAACTAAAATATTCCCCATCTTCTTTAGAATATTTAATCAAAAGCAATCCACATTTCAATTTCCACTCAGGAGACTTATTTCGTCCTTTACCTTTGAAGTTTTTGAGTAAATAAGACATAAGAGTATTAGAGTAAACACCAACATTCATATTATCCATACTATTACTACAATTTAAAAGAGAATCTACCATTGTAGGTAATAAGCTTATTTCCTTTGACTTCAACACACTTTTTCTAATCGTTTTCGAGCCACTCGTAAATATATCCCACAAAGGATCCATTGTTCCGTAATTTATTAGATGTTTCGTAAGTGCTTCTTTGCATTTTGCTTGACGTAAAATTTTTATTCCAATTTTTTTATTATAGGATAATATTATTTTCTGCAATATTTCGAAATTTAGCTTTTGCTGAAATTTGTCAAGTTTTTCTTTCCCTTCTGCAAATTTTTTACCCAAATTTGTCTCAGAATTTTCTATATCACTACTCCTATCTTTACCCAACCATTTTTTTACACTTTGCTCTACATCAGTTAAATACGACTCTGATAAAGATTCTTTTATTTTATACAAAAAATCGTCATTGTCACTGCTACCATCATAACTTTTCAAAATTTTTTCCAAACTTGACACATAAAACGATTCCATTTTGCTAATCATTTTCAATTCTAATGCCTTGGTTTTTATAGAGCTTCCAACACCATAAATTTTTCTACCAGCATCTTTTAATCCCTCCTTCGATGCTACATATTTAATTTTATTACCAACACTTCTCATATTTTCTTTTGAAAATGTGCTCTTAAGTTTTTTCTTTGCATTTCTACCAGCTTTTGCAAAACTATCAATTTTTGAACCAAATTTCTCTCCTATATGTGCAAAAGTAGCGGAAAAGAAATTTTCATTAACCATATCATCATACTCTTTTTTTATTTCTTCTCTGTCCAAATTTTCAAAATCATCCCTTTTGGATTTGTTACTATCAATTTTACTATTTTTTTCCATAAATAAATTCACCTCTTTCTCTGGAACTATAAACTTCGTACAATAATAATTAAAACTTGTCAACATAATTACATATTATTCATAATCATAAATTCGGACTTACCTTAATATATTAGGTTAAATATTTATTTTTTAATATTGTTTTTAAACTACCATTCTTTATCATTTTTATTAAGAATTGTTTTTCTGCTTTGTTAAGTTTATTTTCTTCACTATCATCATCAAAATCTAAACATACATCGTCAGCATTTTCATTAGTTATTTTATCTAAAATTTCATTAGCTTCTTTTTCATCTTTTGAATCTAACAACTTCTTAAATTTTTCTATTAATGCATCCTCATTAATCTCTTTCCGTACCTGTTTAAGATTATCATCCTGAAGTCTCTTCACTCTACGAATTTTAGTATCCATTTTTTCTAACTTGTCATCAGACTTTTTTCTAGTGCTGGTTTTTATATCTATATCATAGTCATTTTCGGAACTTTTTTTGAAATTCATAATGTCTGAAATATCTTGAGTTAATTCTGAAAATGTATTTCCCAATTGAATATTTTCTTGACTCAAAGATTTATGGCATGCTACAGCAACTCTTTCTAAATTGTTGTAACCACCGTCAAAAAAAGTACTCCCCAAATGAACACCAAAAGCCACAGCTCCAGTGTCTTTTTTGGAACTAGCTGCTTTATTACAAAACTCGGCAATAGTACAATCTTTTGGTAATTTAAAATCTTCAGTTTTTGAGCCCACTACGACGTCAGCCATAATTGATTTTACTCGTTTTTTGACCATATTTTTTAAAATTTTCGAGTTTTTTTCATCATCAAAAAGAATATCAAGAATTAATCCACATTTTAGTCGATACGAAAATTCTTCTTTTCCGGACTTATTTTTAAAAATATTCAGCAAATAAGAACTAAATCTCTTTGAAAATCCACCAAGATCTGGCGTTTTATCACTTGTTTTCATTCTTGAAAAATCTTCAACCAATTTATGGAAAAACTTAGATACCTTAGATTTTTTTCCTTTATTTAAAATCACATCGTAAAAAGGATTCACAACTAACTTTCCATCTTTTTCATAGAAAAAATTCCCATTAAGCATTTTTTCTTGATCTTCAACTTTCAATGATGTAATAAATTTTTCTACGAACTTTTTGCTCATTTTTTTCCCAAGCAAGTTATTGAAACATTCCCAATATTCAGCTGCTATATCTTGTGAAAATTTAAATGCATTTTCATCTTCTAAGTCACTAAAACCAAGATCGTTTTTTACTATGTTTATAATTTCGTTTTTTCCAATCTTTCCATCTCTGATATTTTGATACCCTTCAACCATATCTTCAGCATACGACTTGAAGCATTCTACTATCTCTACGTCTCCTCCAAATGGAAGATTTAATTTATCATTATCTTCGGAACAATCCCCCAACCATTCTTTGATTTTTTCATAAATTAGAGATTTTACCCTGTTTACTACCGTTTTCTTTTTTATTTTTTTAGCATTTCCTTTGTTTGTAATTTTATCATCGATAATACTTTTATCAAAAAAATCAGTTTGTTTCGGCAACTCTTTCACCTCCTGTTCAAAAAACTGTGACTATTATATCATAATAATCACAATTAGTCAAAAAAATAGTTATAAATGCACAAAATTAAAAAGACAAATTATCTTTCATTTGCAGCCTAAGTTTATCACTTATCATAGCTATAAACTCAGAATTAGTAGGTTTGCCTTTTAAACTGTTGACAGTATACCCAAAATATGAGCTCAGAATATCTAAGTCACCTCTATCCCATGCTACTTCAATAGCATGGCGGATGGCTCTTTCTACTCTCGAAGATGTTGTATTAAACTCTTTAGCCACGTTGGGATACAATCTTTTCGTGATCGAATTTATAATATCAGGATTATTAACGGATTTGACTATAGAATTTCTCAGATAGTGATATCCTTTAATGTGTGCTGGAATTCCTATTTGATGCAGAATTTCAGTTATTTTTAACTCCATTCCTCTGTAATCACACTTATTTTCCAATGTAGAATTAAATTTTGAAATATTTAGTATTCTATTTGCAAGATCATCAACTTCAAAAGGTTTAACCATGAAATAAGAAGCTCCGGAGCTAATTACATCTTTTTCTATGATTGGATTTGTGAAATTAGAAATCACTATAAATTTAGGTACATTTTTAATTTTTTCTCTCATCTTCAACATGACGCCTATTGCATCAATTTTTGGCATAAATAAATTCATAACAAGAAAATCTAAATTCGATCTCTTAGATTCTTCTATAATTTTCGATCCATCTTTTTCAATAAAAAAGAACGAAAAATCGTATTTAGGGAAAATTTTTGAAACATCTCTCAGGAATTTCTCATCATCATCAGATACAGCAACATTTACTTTCGACCCCATATTATTCTCCTCAACAAAATAAAAATGTGTGTAAGTGTATAAACATACATTTTATTACATATAATTCTGATTTTGTCAACTATTTCCCAAAAAATGTCATCTTAACTGTATTTTTTGTATTATAATACATTTTCACACTAAAAAAATATTTAAAATATAATCACAATTTAAAAATTAAACTTGATTTTCAAATTATATATACACTCACTATTTAAAAATAAAAACTGATTAGCAATTGTCAAACAAAAATAGGGTGAACTTTAACATCACACACAGAATTAATCCTGCAAAAGTTGTATAATCAACAAAAGTTTTACAAAATTAGTGAAACAATTGGTAAATTATCTAATTTTCAAAATGATAGCAATAAAATTTTCTTTTTCAAAATGGTAAGGTCTTTTATTATCTGAAATAAAAAATGAAAAAAATCAAAAATTTTGAAAAAAAGTGTTGACAAAAAAAAAACGCATGATATAATAAATAACGTTGGTGTTGATGACGCTGGTGAGCCACCTGTTCCCATTCCGAACACAGAAGTTAAGCCCAGTGGTGCCGAAGATACTTTCCTGGAGACGGGTTGGAAAAATAGGGAGATGCCAATACTAGTTAATATTTTAACAATTCCCATTTAGTTGTCTTAGACCTGTTTTCAGGTCTTTTTTTGTACCAAATCAGGCCTACATTTTTTGGTTATTGCTGTACTTTGCTCTTTTTTCCAGTCCTCTATTTCTTTGTGATTTCCTGAAATTAAAACTTCAGGAACTTTTTTTTCGTGCCAAACTCTTGGCCTTGTATATTGAGGATGCTCAAGCATTTTATTATAGTGGCTCTCGTTTTTAAAACAATCATCAGATGACAAAACTCCTGGCAAAGTTCGAATTACCGCATCTAAAAACACCAATACAGGAATTTCCCCTCCGCTAAGAACGTAATCTCCGATGGAAATTTCTTCATCTACTATTTCATCTATCACTCTTTGGTCTACCCCTTCGTATCTGCCGCATAATATACATAAATTTTCCAATTTTCTGATTTTTTTTATGATTTCTTGATTCAAAACCTTCCCTTTTGGAGACATCATAACTAAAAATGGTCTATATTTTCTCAGCTCTACAATGTGCTCAAAAGTCCTAAATATAGGCTCAGCCATCATGACCATTCCTTCTCCCCCACCAAACGGATAGTCATCTACTCGTTTGTGTTTATCACTCGAAAATTCTCTTATTTGATGGGTTTGCAAACTCACTATCCCGGATTTCAATGCTCTTCCTATTACTCCTATTTCCATGTTGAAATCTATCATCTCAGGAAATAAAGTCATTACATCTATTTTCATTTATCCACTTTCTTCATTTCATTCTTGAAAAATTCGATTACTTCATCATATGAAATTGGGTTATCCAAAGTTTTGTCCCCATTTTCATCTTCAACAAATTCATCAAAAAGTTTAATTGGCTCATAGTCAGCAATTTCATACAATTTTGCAAGATTACATTTATCTTGAGGATCGTTTAACTCATCAGCAATACCATACACGCAATATATTGCAGGTTTGCTCTCTTTTTTTAAACACCCATAATCAACAAATTTGATTTTAGGTTCACCTTCTTTACTTTTAGTTAACAAAACATTTCCTACATGTGTATCACGATGCCAAAATCCTTTTTCATTTAAATACTTACATGCCTCTACAACTTGAATCAAAATTTTGCAGTATAGTAATTTTACACCCTTCTCAGAATTTTGCACAATATTGTTGAACTGACCGTAACCAACACTTTCTATATACTCATACACAGTATAAGCCACACCATCTTCTTCAAAATAATCCAAAGGTTTACAAAAATACTCACAACCATACAGCATTTCTCTATTGTCATAAGCTAATTTTTCACATTCTTGAGCTTTTTTATTTACAATTTTCTTCACAACAACAAATTCATTTGTTTTTTTATTTTTAAAAAGCCATGCACTTCCTTGCGCACCAGCACCTAAATACTTTTCTTTACACTTTTCATATTCATTATTTCCATTTTTGAAACTTGATTTAATGTTCTTCTTTGGGTCTTTGTTTTTCTCTTCTAAATTAAATTCAATATTTTCCTTTGAACTTTGGATTCCGTTGTTGACATCCAAATTCAGAGGCTTGACTGGGGCATATTTTTTATACAACTCACGACAATATGGAACTCCATAGTACAATCCGCCGCCAAGAAATAATGTCCCAAACAAGTAAATTATCAAATTCTCAGTTGTTAAATTATTATTTGCTTTTTTGATTTTATTATCTTCATATTTTAAATTGTCGCTCACATTTTTGTTGTTTTCATCTTTTAAACTTTGTCCAGAATCTTTTGCTTGGGCACCATTCGAAATTAACAACAACACACCAGCGAGCAAACTCGTCAATCTTTTTGCTTTCATTTGTTTAGCCCCTCACTGAACTTTTTAACTTCATCTCTGAAAAAATCGATTACTTCGTCAAGTGACTTATTTGATATCTTCCTATATTCTTTTTCTTTTACATTTATTCCAAAAAACTTACTTATTTTTTCAAATGATTCTTCATTTAATTT
>CAMHLN010000025.1 GCA_946186155.1 uncultured Clostridia bacterium
CGTCAATTCCTTTGAGTTTCAACCTTGCGGTCGTACTCCCCAGGTGGATTACTTAATGTGTTAACTTCGGCACAGAGAGGGTCAAACTCCCCACACCTAGTAATCATCGTTTACAGCATGGACTACCAGGGTATCTAATCCTGTTTGCTCCCCATGCTTTCGTGCCTCAGCGTCAGTAGAAGTCCAGTAAGCCGCTTTCGCCACAGGTGTTCCTTCCGATATCTACGCATTTCACCGCTACACCGGAAATTCCGCTTACCTCTACTCAACTCAAGCGATGCAGTATCAAACGCAGACTGTAGGTTAAGCCTACAGATTTCACGATTGACTTACAAAGCCGCCTACGCACCCTTTACACCCAATAAATCCGGACAACGCTAGCCCCCTACGTATTACCGCGGCTGCTGGCACGTAGTTAGCCGGGGCTTACTCCTCAGGTACCGTCATTATCTTCCCTGAGAACAGAGGTTTACAATTCGAAAACCTTCTTCCCTCACGCGGCGTCGCTGCGTCAGAGTTTCCTCCATTGCGCAATATTCCTCACTGCTGCCTCCCGTAGGAGTCTGGGCCGTGTCTCAGTCCCAATGTGGCCGTAGAACCTCTCAGTACGGCTACCGATCGTTGCCTTGGTAAGCATTTACCCTACCAACTAGCTAATCGGACATGAGCTCATCTGAAAGTGGATTGCTCCTTTGCCAAAAAAACCATGCGGAAATTTTGAAATATGCGGTATTATCTTCTGTTTCCAGAAGCTATCCCCCTCTTTCAGGCAGATTACTCATGCATTACTCACCCGTCCGCCACTGGATTGTAAACAATCCCGTTCGACTTGCATGTGTTAGGCGCGCCGCCAGCGTTCGTCCTGAGCCAGGATCAAACTCTCTAAATCTGGCTTTAAACCATAAAACAAAATAAAATTCAAACTATTGAATTCACGGGTTTCTCGCGTTATTTAATTTTCAAGGTCCTTTACTTTTTTCAAAGTTTTTCCATTCTATCACCCTTTTTTTCTCTTGTCAACACTTTTTCCTATCTTTTTTCAAATTTTTTTCGTTTTTTACTTAGTTGGTGTATACATTTCAATGTATTCAATCCAAAATTAAAAGATTAGGCATTGCCTAACCTTCTGTATTTACGTGGCTATTTTTTTTGTTCTTCACGCTTAATACCAGGTTTCTTTACCACTTTCCCTAACTTTTCTACTCTCTTCGAGTTTTCTTTTACTTGTTCATATTTTCTTTTATACATATTCAATATACTGTTACCGCTTATACACGGGATACGAAGCCTCAAACTACGATAATCATTGAAAAATAAATTCCACGTTTCATTCATTGTTTCATTTATTTTTTTCGTTTCTATATATTTTTCATAATTTTTTTCTATTTCACCTTCGCAATAAGGGCAAATTCTATATCCATCTCGAGAAATTAATGATTGAAAACTTGTAAAAAATAATTTGTTACAATCTCTGCATTTATAACTATTAAACTCTCTAGAACTTACGAACTCCATAGGAAATGGAAAATCTTTTGCTTCCGAACCAAAATTTTTTACAAACTCATCATATTTTGATTTAACTTTTAAACCTTCTAAAGTTTCACAATCCATATATACATATTGCTCATATATTGCCTCCCAATTAATAAAGTTTTGTGGATTTGTTTCATGAAATTTGTCAACAAAATACCCTAACATACAGTTCCCACAAAAACGCATGGCTGTGTTCTGATAAATTTCTTGAACATTAATATCACCAAGATTAATACGTTCAAAAGGAATAAAACAAAAGTTTCCCTTTCTATATTCCCCTTTTTTAATGTTTCCATTTGTATCTTTATTACAAACTAACGACAACGCAGCAGGAAAATTCGAAATACAGTCTTTGCAAGCTAAAGATTTTTTGCATTTACTACAATTTGTTTCTTCACAACCAAAATATATTAAATAATCTTCGATTGCACCACAGATAATCCCAGATGAAAACATGAATGCCATAACCAATAAAGATAAAATCTTTTTCTGCCACTTAAACATGACAACCTCCAAATTAAAATATCCGGTCGACCGTAAAACTATTTTTACCATATTAAAGTTTAATTTGTCAAACATTTTTTGCTATTTTTATCATTATTGTGAAATATAACTAAAACTTCAATATATAATTATCTATACTTACAATATACTTCTTTCAAAACCTGTAATATGTATTCTCTCCGGCGGTGCCGGAGAGAGTATTTCCGGTTTAATTTTTAAGTTCCGAAAGAAATCTAACCCACCAGGTTTGTTGAAAAAACAAAAACCCATTTTGTTTGAACCAAAATGGATTCATTGAGCTTCACACTTATTAATTTTGTAAATCTTATGAATTTCGCAAACTCGAATTTATAAAACTAAAAAACAACGGATGAACTCTGTTTGGTCTGCTCTTAAATTCAGGATGAAACTGAACTCCCACGAAAAATTTGTGATTAGTTATCTCAATCACCTCAACCAAAAGACCATCTGGAGAAACTCCAGAAATAGTAAGACCATTTTGTTCAAGTTTTTCCCTAAATGAATTATTAAACTCATATCTGTGTCTGTGACGCTCTGAAATTTCAGATTCTCCGTAAATTTCGGCCAACTTTGTGCCCTCCTTAATTTTGCAAGGATAAGCTCCAAGGCGCATTGTAGCACCTTTTTCATTCACCGAGATTTGGTCTTTCATAAGACATATAACATGAGTTCCCTCGTTGGAAAATTCTGAGGAAGTAGCATCTTTAATTCCAAGATGTCTAGCATATTCTATAACTGCTATTTGCATCCCCAGACATATTCCTAAATAAGGGATATTATTTTCTCTAGCATATTTAGCTGCAGTTATCATCCCCAAAACTCCGCGAGAATCGAATCCTCCTGGAACTAATATTCCATCACAATCTTTTAATTTCTCTTCCACTGTAAAATCAGTCAACAGTTCAGCATCTACCCATTTTATCTCAACGTTAACTCCAAGAGCTATTCCTGCATGGTTCAACGATTCTATGACAGAAAGATAAGCATCTTTGAATTTTACATATTTTCCTACAATAGCAATCTTAACTTTTTTTTCACAATTTTGCATTCTATCTATCATATTTTCCCAATCTTCAAGATTAGCGCTCTGACAGTTTAGTGAAAGTTTTTTAACAACAGTATCAGAAAAATTACTCTTTTCTAGCATCAAAGGAACAGAATAAAGTGAGGAAAGAGACAAATTGTCTACTACACACTCCGGACTCACATTGCAGAAAAGAGATATCTTATCTCTCATATCTTTTGTGAGCTCTTTATCACATCGAACAACTATAATGTCAGGAGTTATCCCCATCGATCCCAATTCTTTAACTGAATGCTGAGTGGGTTTCGTTTTATATTCTCCTGAAGTTGACACATATGGCACCAAAGTTAAGTGAATAAAGACGCAATTATCTCTGCCAACTTCCATCGAAATTTGTCTTATAGCTTCAATGAACGGCTGAATTTCAATGTCTCCTACTGTCCCACCTATCTCGGTTATAACCACATCTGACCCAGTGTTCTTCGATAAAAAATAAACAAATTCTTTAATTTCATTAGTTATATGAGGGATAACTTGAACGGTTTTTCCGAGATACTCTCCTTTTCTTTCTTTGGTTAGGACGTTCCAATACACTTTTCCTGTAGTTAAATAAGAAAATTTATTCAGATTTTCATCCATAAATCTTTCGTAATGTCCCAAATCAAGATCAGCTTCAGTTCCGTCGTCTGTTACAAAAACTTCCCCATGCTGATAAGGGCTCATAGTACCAGGATCCACATTTATGTATGGGTCAAATTTTTGAGCTGTAACTTTTAATCCTCTCGACTTCAAAATCATTCCGAGAGAAGCAGCAGTCATCCCTTTTCCCAACCCCGAAAATACTCCTCCAGTGACGAATATAAACTTAGACATAATACTCTCCTTCAAAAACTTTAATTGATTCTCCTGTCATGTAGACATTTCCATCTATATATTCTATCAAAAGATTCCCTCATAGTAAATCCGCATTTACTTTTTCATCATATTTTGACTTTAACTTTCAATCGTTTAATTTAAAATTATCCATCTTCTTTCTAATCTTGAAAACACGTCTACAATAACTAATATAAACTTAGACATAATACTCTCCTTCAAAAACTTTAATTGATTCTCCTGTCATGTAGACATTTCCATCTATATATTCTATCAAAAGATTACCTCCTCGTAAATTTACATTTACTTTTTCATCGCAGAAATTTTCCAAAACGGAAGCAAAAACAGATGCGCAAGCTCCCGTGCCACAAGCCAAAGTTTCTCCACTTCCTCGTTCGAAGATTCTTATATCAACATTATTTCTAGAATTAATTTTCACAAATTCTACGTTCACTCCATCTTCAAATTCATCAAGATTCTGAATTCTAGACCCTAACGAATCTACGTCCAACAAATTAATCTCCTTGCAAAAAACGACACAATGAGGATTCCCAACAGAAACATATGCAATACGTTCATCAGTAACATTCTTTAAAAAATCTATTGATAAGTAATTTATCAACTTTGGAGCTCCCATGTCAACTCTTATTTTTGACATCTTTTCTGATTTCTCTAACATTTCCAGATTTTTAACTCCAGAAAGAGTTTCAATTTTAAGAATATTTTTCCCCTTCAAATTCTCTTTTTCATCAGAAAGATATTTTCCAACGCATCTTATTCCATTTCCACACATTTTTGCTTCACTTCCATCAGAGTTGAATATCCTCATTTTTGCATCAGCAATTTTTGAAGGAAGAATCAATATAAGGCCATCAGAACCCACTCCAAAATTTCTATTCGAAATTTTTTTTGCCAAATCTTCAGGATTCTCGACTATTTGCTTGAAACAATCTATGTAGACATAATCATTTCCGCATGCTTGATATTTAAAAAACTTCATCTTATTCCTCATAAAAAATTGATTAACCAAAACATTCAATATATTAGCAAAAACGAACTAAATAATGTCAATAGGTAGTGATGGTTAGTATTTTTGGTAAATTCTAAAAAAACCTATGAAAAATCTCAAAATGGATAAAAAGCATAAAAAACAGACAACTAAGATATTATTATACATATTAACAACAAAGAGGTAACTAATGTCAATAGGTAAACTCATAGTCAATGTTTTTGGGCAAAATCAAGGAGATCCCCTGCAAGATGCAAGCATAAAAATTGTAAATTCGCAAACAAAAGAGACAATCGACCAACTAGTGACTAATTCTTCAGGACAATCTGATATCATTCAATTGGAGTCTCCCAATGTTGAATATTCTCTTGAACCAGGAGCTCCTAAACCGTACGGAGAGTTCGATATATTAGTGGAAAAAAGCAATTTTTCATCAGTTTCCGTTGAAGGAGTTCAAATTTTTTCAGACACTCTTGCAATACAAGATATCTATCTAGATTATGAGAAAAAAACTTCAGAAAATCTTCTATATACAATACCAGAACACAATTTGTATGCTAATTATCCTGCAAAAATAGCAGAAGATTCAGTAAAAAAGTTACCTAATCCTTCTGGTCTTGCAGTTTTGCCTCAACCTGTTATTCCTGAATATATAGTAGTTCACGATGGAGTTCCAGATGACACAACAGCTGCAAACTATTGGATTCCTTACAAAAGTTACATAAAAAACGTATGCAGTAGCGAAATTTACCCCACTTGGCCTTATGAATGCATAGTAGCAAACGTTCTTGTTATAATTTCATTCACTCTAAATAGAGTTTTCACAGAATGGTACAGAAACAAAGGATACAATTTCACTATTACATCTTCCACTGCCTATGACCAGAGTTTTGTGTACCAAAGGAATATATTTTCAAAAATATCTGAAGTAGTAGATGCATTTTTTTCTCAGTACATAACAAAACCAAACATAGAACAGCCCTTATTTACACAATATTGTGATGGACAAAATACATACTGCCCTGGATGGCTTTCTCAGTGGGGATCTAAACAATTGGCTGACAATGGAGCAAACTACTCAGAAATTCTAAAAAATTACTATGGATACGACATATATCTCGATATAGCAAGCCAAGTAGAAGGAATTCCTTCATCTTATCCTGGATACATTTTGCAAAACGGAAGTTCCGGAAATGCTGTGAGAACCATTCAGAATCAGCTTGTGAACATAAGTAAAAATTATCCTCTGATTCCAAAAATCGCCGTAGATGGAATATATGGAAACGAGACTACAAAAGCAGTTGAAATTTTTCAATCTACATTCGGATTGCCCCAAACTGGAATGGTAGACTATGCCACATGGTATGAAATCTCAAGAATTTACGTCGCAGTGAGAAAACTATCATAATTTCATTTGATTGATTTTAAATAAAGGAAATGTCGTGAACAAACTAAAGAAGTTAATTATTTTTTTATCAATTAGTTTCATATTGTTAATCTCATCTTCAATATCAAAATATATTTTCTATTGTTTTTATATTTTATTAATTTCGATTTTCATAAAATCTTTTTTGAAAACTTGCTGATTTTTATTGTATTTATCTAGTACCATTGAAAATTAGAATGAATTAGCGTGCAATTTCAAATATTTAAATTTTGTAGCTTGGCCGCCGCGAATGTGGCGGATTTCTTTGTTTTTGTTCATAACTTTTTTGACTTCTATGTAAAGATTTTGATTTATTTTTCTCAATCTTTCAGAAACATCTTTGTGAACAGTGCTCTTACTTATTCCAAAATTTTTGGCAGCATTTCTAACTGTTGATTTATTTTTAGCTATATAATTTGCAACTTTTACTACTCTTATTTCTACCAAATGATTCAATTTTTTCCTCCAAAAATCAATTGGTTAAAAATATGAAGAAACAAATCTAAAAATGACGAATTTTCATCGAAAACAGTAATAAACAAAAGTACTTTTAATATATATTTCTAGGTGATATTTTTGAGTTTTTTTTCTATTAATCTTTTTGAAAATGAATCAAAAAAAGGAAGAGTTGACATAAAAGTTAACCAAAATAATGTTTTATCTCACATTATTTTATCTAACGTTTCCAGAGAAACTAAATATGACATCAAGTTTTTTATGGGGCAACGAGGAGAAGTAGGAATCCAAAAAGGATATCTCATAACTGATAATCATGGAAATTTCAACAATACAATTAGGTTCGAAAAAGAAAAATCAGAGTTTAACATTGACTCTTTTGATAAAATTTCGTTAGTGTTACTAACCAGCAAAAATTGTGAAGATATAACAGGATTCAGAAACGAGAAATATGACTATAAAAAAATTTCAGAAAACAAAACATCGATAGAAAATGAATATAAAAAAAATAAAGATTATGATAATATAATAGACAATTTTCCTGAGTATTCTCCATTTTCAGATAAAATAAATGAAACCAAATTTGTTAAAATTGATGAACAAACTTTCAAAAGTTTGAATTTCCCATTCATAAAACCAAATTTAAAAGATTATGCAATTAGTAGTCTGAAAATCAACAGATTTTTAATATTAGGAAAATGCAATAGAGGAGAAAAAAATTTGTATATCTTGGGAATACCTGATAAATATAACGATTCTCAGTTTATATCGATGGCAAACATGGGAGCAAGAAAATTCTGCCCGACAAATTCATCGAAAATTCTTCAAAACGGAGATTTCGGTTTTTGGTTTATTTTTTTGTGAGTTTACAAATTGATATAAATTTTTATAAAAACTATTGACTTATTTTTTCTATGTGGTAAAATAATGGGGTTTGGTGTAGCTGGTTTGGTGTAGCTGGTTTGGTGTAGCTGGTTTGGTGTAGCCAACGAACATCAAACGAGTATTATTTTATAGTTTTAAAAATTTTTTAAGGAGTGGTTTCTATGAATAAAAAAATGGCAAATAAAATTTTGGCTGCAGTTTTATCACTAGGGGCAGTCATGAGCAATGGTAGTGTGAGTAGTGCGAGAGAAAGTTCTGCGTCAGAATCTAGTAACAAAAATTCCGACATAACTGTTTTGGGTGGCCTTAGTGGTAAATCAGCAGTTTTTGTAAAGCGAGCATTAGACATTATACAGAGAGAATTCGGTCTTAAAGATGCGTTTTACCTCTTGTTAATGAAGAAAATTTACGATTCATTGTCGGTTCCGACGCCAAGTTTAGAGTCTGTACTCCCATATTTAGACAATAAATATGATAATATCTTCTTGGAGCCTGGAAGTAAGGAGTATATCGCTTTTTATAACGCTCAAGATTCGGGGCGGAGGTTTATTATGTCCTCCAGGGATCATCTTCTAACTTCTAGTTTGAAGAATAAATTAATCGCTACTCAGCTCAAGAGATTAGATAATTTGTTATCCGTTGAAGGCGATAAAGAAGATATTAAAAATGAACAAAAAAATAAACAAAAAAATACTAAAAATGAACAAGAAAATAAACAAGAAAATGAACAAGAAAATGAACAAGAACCTATCCAAGAAGTCCTGGTCCAAGAAAACATAGTAGAAAACATAATCCAAAAAGAAGTGGAGGAAGTTAAGGAAGGCGTTGCATCTGAATCGACTCTCAAGGAACGTTTTAAATCGTTGCCTTATTTTAAAGTGTTTAAAGAAGTGACACAAGTGGAATCGAACGAGCAAAATAAAATTACTAATCTTGAACTTGCGAAAGACGATGTTTCATCACAATCTGGCGCTGACAGTTTGGATATTCTAACAACAGCGTTTGGCGATGTGGTTTTATATTGTATTAAGGATAATTTGTCAGGAAGTGATGAAGGATGTCTTAGGAGGAACCAATGCTTGTTGGATGATTTGAGTTATTTGTTTAAATTCACTGATAAAGAAATTCTCAGTTATCTCAAAGCTAACGACCGCAGTTTGGAATGTTTTTTTAAGCTTGATTTGTTAGTTGATACTTTGAAAATGATGAAGAGTAAACTTTTTGTTGATCCTAATAATGCTAAAAAGTGGGACAGGTTTGCTGAGCGTATTAAGAAAATATCTAGTCAATTCGCAATCTCGACCAGCATGAAAAAAATCAAAGAAAAATAGTAAAACCAGTATTCTTCAAACTAAGTTGAACTTTTTGAAAAGTTCAACTAGTTTTTTTGTTTTGCTGCTAGATTCCAAATCGTCTTTGGTCACAATTTTCATGAAGAAAACAGCTATGAAATAAACCATCGCTGAAAGAGAAATTGAAATCAAAGTCGAAATTTTATACGGAATGAACGAGCAAAGCAATTTGTGAAACAAATTTGCTGAAATTGCGCAGATTATTCCAGCAACAAACGGCTTAAACAGCACGGACACGAGATCTATTCTAACTTTTGCATTTTTGCAAAGAGCTCCCAGAGCAACGGTGAAAACAAAAAGATAACAAGCAAGAGTTCCGATTCCTGCTCCTTGAATGTTTATTTCTGGAATTCCAACCAGAAAATAGTTCAAAAATATTTTGATTAACACTCCCAAGCTCAATATTTTAAGAGGCAAATCTGCTCTCCCGATAGCTTGCAACATACTACAAACTGGAGTACTTAATGCTATGAAAATCGCTCCCAATCCTGATATAGCCATAATTTGTGACCCTATACATATTTCTCCAATGTGTTCTCCTGCATGAAGAGTGTTATATATCAAATCCATTATAGGATACGCAAGAAAAGATATCCCTAACCCCATTGGAACAGATATAATTGAAGTTATTTTCAATATTTTTTCTATACTTTTTTTTATTTCTCTTTGTTTTCCAAGAGTCCACGCAGCTGTCACCGTAGGAAGAGTGCTTATTGCCAATCCCTGAGATATAGTCGGTAAAAACATGACTATTGTAGAAGTAAACCCGAAGCATCCTGAAAGGAATATATGCACATTGTTTCTTAAAACTGCATCATTTGGAAGAAGATCCCCGTAAATATATTTTAATTTATCCATAGATGTCAAAGCTATATCTGCGAGCCTTCGTTGGATTAAAATTGAATCTACTACTCCTGCCAAATTCATTACTATAGCTCCTAATCCTACTGGCAATGCTACTTTCAATATAGATTTCAAAATATAACCAGAACTTCTAGATTTTGGAGAATTAATTATTTGCTCTTTTGTTATGTTATCTCCCTTTATTTTGTAACGAATATGTATGTAAAGATACCCTACGAAAGCACTTATAGCTATTCCCAAAATTGCAGCAGCAGATGCCAAAGACAAAATTTTCCCGTTAGCCTGAACTTGATTAGGAAAATAAATTCCAAATACACTTCCCTTTTTCATATATTCTGAGTGACCTATCCATATCGTCAAATATGAAAGAGATAACCCAAAAATTATTTTGCCCACTGATTCAATCACTTCGGAAACTGCAGTAGGAGTCATATTTCGCAATCCTTCGTAGTATCCTCTGTAACTTGACATTAAGCATGAAAACAAAAGAGCAGGAGCAAGCATTAATATGGAATATATAGAATCAGGAGCTTTCGATAATTTCGCATAAACAAATGACCCTAAAATTATGAGAATAAATCCTATACTTCCAGTTACAAGGAAAATAGGAACAGAAAGCCTTCTTATTTTTTTGACATCTTTGAAGCGATTTAAAACCACATTTTCTGAAACTATTTTCGATATAGCTATGGGTAATCCAGCAGTCGAAAGAGCATAAATAGGATTATACAAATTATATGCTCCTATAAAATACCCACTCCCCTCCCCTCCAAGAATAGACATAAGAGGAATTTTAAACACAGCTCCGAAAAATTTAACTGCAAGCATTCCAAGAGTAATTATTGCTGCTCCTTTGGCAAATGAATGCCCATGTTGATTATCGTTAATTTTCACCATCTCCCAAATATTAAAATATATTTCCTTATTTTTGATTATATCACAAAAATCAATATGGGGGTTGACTTTTTCGTATTTTATATATAAAATATTATAAGTATTTATTTTTTATATGCAGAATATCTAAAAAGAGGTGATAAACATGAGTATAAGACGAATCAGACGAAACAGAGTTACGCGAGGCAAATCATTTTTGGAAAGAAAAACCCTATCTCTTTTGAATTATTTTAAAAATATTAATCAATCTACCAACAAAAAAATTGATACA
>CAMHLN010000026.1 GCA_946186155.1 uncultured Clostridia bacterium
GGGCATGAGAGTATTTCTATGACGCAAATATATACACATACTAATCCTAAGCAAGTTAAAACAGCATTAGATAAGAATCCTCTATCAAATGTTTAAGCCAGAAATTAGTATAAAGAGAGTACTAAAGGGTAACCAGGATATGAAAGTATTTTCATGACTAAGTATATACGCATACTAATCTGAAGTAAGTTAAAACAGCTTTTTGAAAAAACTCTTTCAAGTGTTTAAAATCTAAGAAAGTTGAAAATATTTTTTCGTTTTATAAAATAAGAACACTATGGAAATAAGTGTTATAATTCCCGTTTATAACAGGGAAAGATTTTTGCAAAAATGTTTGAAATCTTTGGAAAATCAATCATTCAAAAAATTTGAAGTATTAATTGTAGATGACGGTTCTAGTGACCGTTCTTGCGAGATAGCTGACGAATTTTGTGTGCGTAATAGAAATTGGAAGATTTTTAAACTAGAGCATAAGGGAGTTTCTCATGCAAGATTGTTTGGTATAAATAACTCTTCAGGAAAATATTTATCTTTTGTAGATAGTGATGATGTTGTGGAGCCAGATTTTTTGAAAATTTTATATGAAAACATCAGAAATTCACAGATATCTATTTGCAATTATGTTACCGAAATTAGTGGATTCAATTTTAGGTTTAAAAATTTATTTTTTCATAAACCGGGAGTGTTCAGTAGAAATCAGGTAATAAAAAGTTTAATATCTGATATTTCGTTAAAATCATTTTTATGGAATAAATTGTTTGAACGAAAATTGTTCGAAAATATTTATGTCCCTCAAATGTGTTTTGAAGACAAAATAATGTGTATTCAGCTTTTCGCAAATTCTGAGAATATAAGCATAACTGACAAAGTTTTATATAATTATTATAAAAATAAAAGCAGTTTGACTTGGGAAATGGATGAAAAAGTGTTGGATGACTATATAACATCATTTAGGTTTATAAAGAAATTTTTTTGCTCTAGAAATGAGTACAAGCTCTTTAGATTTAGATATTTGATATTTAGTATTCATATATTTTTCGTTTGCATAAGAGTTTTGTTTTTTGATTGTCTCATGAAAAAAAGAGATATAAGAAAATTCTTTAGAAAAATAGTTGAAAAGTACAAGAAAATCATTTTTTGATTTAAAATTTTTGGACAATGTGTGGATGAATTTTATCAAAATTATGTATTCGTTGTAAGTAGATATTTATTTGAGTATCCTATCCAAATTCCAGAAAATCCTATTTGAAAATTCAATTAGTCTTATGTATAATCGTGAGGGTAAATGATTGGGATTGGTGATTAGTATGAATGAAAAGATTGATATTAGTTTAATAATACCTGTGTATAATGTTGAAAAGTATTTGGAAAGAACTTTGAAATCAGTTGAGAACCAGACTTTTAAAAATTTTGAAGTAGTTATAGTTAATGATGGTTCGACAGACAGAAGTATGGAAATAATAGAAAAGTTTATGAACAGGAATAGTAACTTTGTTCTTGTTGACCAGGAAAATGCAGGAGTAGGAGCTGCGAGAAATGCTGGAATCAAAATCAGTAGGGGAATGTATATAGCGTTTCTTGATAGTGATGATTTCCTTGAGCCTGAATATTTAGAAAAGCTTTATTTCACCGCTATTAAGACAGGATCAGACATAGTATGCTGCAACTTTTATTTTTACTATGAAAGTACTCGTCTTAAAATTTGCTGCCCGATAAATAGTATTCCTGGGGTATATTCAGGAGAAAAAGCTTTGAAAAAAATAACTTCGTGTATAGGTACTTTTTCGTTTTTGTGGAATAAATTATTTAAAAGGTCTCTTTTTACGAACCATAAAATAGAGTTTTATAATATGTATTTTGAAGACTCAGCTGCTTCTCCTGAATTGTTTTTTTATGCTAATACTGTTACGTTTATTCCCAATGTTTTGTATAACTACGTTATGAGAGAAACTAGCATTTTGCATACAATGAATGCGAAAAAAATAAACGATTTCATGAAATCTCTTGGCATAATGAGAAATTTTTACGAAAAAAAGGGAATATATAAAAAATACAGAAGAAGAATGAAAGGATATGCAGGTCGATTAAACTTTATAATGTCGTACGATATTTTTATGATGCATCTTAAAGCGTCGAATTTCAGGGGATTGATAAATAACATACGAGCAATGAGAAAATCTATAAAGCATTTCATGTCTGATAATTATAAGGGAAGCTCAAACAAACCTTCAGATCCTATCTTTCCAGTGAAAGATCCTGAAAAAGAAGAAAAAGGTGAAAATAAAAAACCGAAATGAGGATTTATGTTGACAAGTAAGGTAAAAAAGTTTTTAACTAAAGTTTTGCCTTGCATTATTTCGTTTGGAATTCTTGTATATTTTTGTGTAAAAGATGGTAATATCTGGACTTTAATGAATATATTCCCCAAGTTGGAGTTTACGTATCTTTTTTTGGCAATATTTTCTATGTTTACATACTGGATTTTGGATTCAATAATACTAAAAAAATTACTTCCCGAGTTCGATAATTCAATATTTGAATACCTCAGAGTAACTATTTACGGGCAATTTTACGCCGCTATTACTCCATTTTCATCTGGTAGCCAAGCTTCTCAGGTTATTTTTATGAAATCTAAGGGAATAAGCGCAGGAAGATCAATTTCTGTTCTTTCCCAGAAGTTTTTCATATCTCAACTTTGCACTGTATTGATTTCTTCTTTATCTATAATATTCAAAAGCCAAGAATTCAAAAATAAAATTCCAGGATTTACTTTTTTTACTCTATTAGGGCTATCCATACAATGTTCTGGAATAGTAGCGATTTTGCTTTTTTATCTGAATAAAAAAAAATTAATGAATTTTATTTTTTTGTTTTTAAAATTAGCTAAAAAAATGAATATAGTAAATAATCCGGAGAAATTGAGAACAAAAATTGAAAATCAACTTAATTTTTTAATGGAGAACAATTTATCAATAAACTGTGGACCAGGCGTATATGTATACTCAGTTTTGCAAAATATATCTCTGTGTTTGGTTCCATTTTTTATATCAAAATCGTTCGGGAACCCAGATTTTTTAATCATTGATTTTATAGCAGCACAAACATTTGTTAATCTTTTGTCAAGTGCGAACCCCCTTCCGGGGTCAGCCGGAACCACAGAAGGAAGTTTTTTGCTTCTATATGAAAAATTCTTCGAGCACAAAAACATTTCTTCAGCGATGATATTGTCAAGATTTATAAATTATTATTTAGGAATATTGATAGGCTTGTTTGTTATTGCTAAAAACAGAAAAAAGTAATTTTTCAAAACAGCAACCCACACTTCTGTCATCAATAGAAGGAAATTTTTTATTTTTATACAAAAAACTACTCGAGTATAAACATACCCTTTCCACCACGACACGACCATACTATTGCTCGATAATGTCTGTAGATTTATTTATCATTACTAAAAATAGAAAAGGTGGCTTAATTTTCTCCCGGAACAGTTTCACCCTTAATAACGTCATCGTCATCGTCATCAGATCTACTAATACATCCTGATTTTATAAATTCCACTAGTTTTGTAACAGCTTCTTTTTCATCGACTCCCTCAGCTGTCAATGTGATTTCACAATCTTTTGTCAATGCAAGAGAAAGAACCCCCAATAGACTCTTTGCATTCGCTCTTTTATCTTCATATTCTATAAAAATAGTGCTTTTGTAGGTGTTTGCCAACTGTATCATACTAGCAGCAGCTTTGCCGTATAACCCTGTTTCACTTATAATAATAACTTTCTTTGAGTACATTCAAATTTCCCCCTCAAATAAAATACCATACACAATAATGTCTAAGATATCACATTTTAGAAATAAGTCAACACATCTTTTTGTGTATTTATAACTAAAAAATTCGACTATATTACGAAAATTTGTTTATTTCTGACTTTAATCTATTTATTATTCTTTTTTCCAATCTTGAAATATAAGACTGAGAGATTCCAAGAAAATCAGCTACTTCTTTTTGAGTCAATTCTTTTTTGCCAAAAAGACCAAACCTGAGCTCTACTATAATTTTTTCTCTCTCAGAAAGATTATTAACAATATCTATAAGAACCTTTTTTTCTGATTCTCGTTCGAGCCTAAAGTTTAAATCGTCAGATTCAGTAGAAATAACATCTGCAAACAAAAGTTCATTTCCATCAGAATCAGAATTTATCGGCTCCTCAATAGATACTTCTCCCTTTATTTGAGAAACTTTTCTTAAATACATAAGAATTTCATTTTCTATGCATCTAGAAGCATAAGTAGCAAGCTTAACATTTTTTTCAGGGCAAAAAGTCTTGACTGCTTTTATTAAACCAATTGTTCCAATGGATATCAAGTCCTCGAGGTTCGAATATCCATATTCGAATTTTTTTGCTATAAAAACAACTAGTCTTAAATTTCTTATGATTAAAATTTCTCTACTTTTAATTTCCCCAGATATTATTTTTGCCATTATAGATTCTTCTTCTTTTTTTGACAAAGGAGGAGGCAAGACTTCAGGTCCGTTTACGTAGAAAATTTTTTTGCGTTTGAATAAAAATAAAATTTTTAAATATAACTTATAACTAAATAACTTTATATTTAACAAACATTTTTTTAAATTCATATTTATTACCTTAATTATTATCTAAAAGTTCAGGGCCAACCAAAGAATGTTCAAAGGTTTTGTCAAAACAAATTCCAACATATGCATCTTTCTGTAAAATTTTTCCTGATGATGTTTTAATTTCTATACTATCAGGTTTAAATCCGAGAATTACTCCGGTATTTGAGACTCCACAAAAAGGAATAAGTCTAAATTTTATATTAAATTCATTAAAAAGATTAAAAATTAAATTTTCGTCATTTATATTTATGTCAGAGGGAATGATAGAATTTATATCTTCTTTTTTTACGAGAATAACTGGCAAATTTGAGAAGGGTTCTTTTAAAGAGTTACCAGTATCAAGAAATGCATCAAATTTTGCAAATTTATCGTTGACTTTCACTGATACATTACAAAACGATTTTTCGCATACGTGTTTTCCTAAAAATTTGTTCATAATCTCAATTATGGTGTATGCAAAAACAGTGGAAATTATCAAAACTAATGGGGAAATATTGAAATATACTACACCGTTTCTTACTTCCATTCCGTTTGGTTTGAAAATAAGCCACATTGCAAAGTTTAATCCAGAAAAAGAAAAGCTCATTAGGCAAAAACAAATCAATGATTTCAAAAAATTCGAATTTTTTATTCCAAATGCAGCCATAATAATAGAGATTGCCATTAAAATTTTGATTGCCAAAGATACAAAATTGTTCTGCTCAGGTAAAAATATATACATTGAATACAAAGATCCTAAAACGGCTCCTAACAGAATTCTTTTCCTTTTTGGATGTAAATAAAGAAATTTTGCAACTGCAAGAAGTATGAAGTAATTTACAAACAGATTAAGAATTATTAGAATATCTAGATATATGATTCGTTCTAATTAATTTCACCTCTTTTGCAAGGTATCTAACAATATTTTGAAATCAAAAAATTTGAATTTGTGTCACAATTTGTCAAGGATCATATGGACTATTTTCGAAATTTCAGTTAGAGTTTCTTGCAGAATCTTCTTATAAAATATAGAGTAGATAAAGTATGAAAATTGCTATAGTAGGTTCCAGAAATTTGAAAGTTGATATAAGTAATTTTGTTGATAGGAGAATTATCACGGAAATAATAACCGGGGGAGCTCGTGGAATAGACAAATGTGCATATTTGTTTGCAAAAAAAGAAAATATACCGGTTAAAATTGTATCTCCTGATTATGAAAAATTTGGAAAGATGGCTACTGTTTTGAGAAACAAAAAAATAGTAGATTTATGCGATTCTCTGGTTGCAATTTGGGATGGTGTTTCAAGAGGAACAAAAATTACAATAAAGTTTGCAATGTCATCAAAAAAGCCTATCACAATTTTTAAGATAAAAGATAATTTGATAAAAAAAGAAGTTTATAATATTAATGATCAAGTTAGATTTTTTTAATAAATAAGAGGTTGAATTTGATAAAGAACTGGGAAAGTTTAGAAGCAGAATGCAAAAAGTGCCGAAGATGTAATCTTTGCGATACGAGAACAAATTTGGTTTTTGGAGAAGGAAACTTAAAATCAAAAATTTTGTTTGTTGGAGAAGGCCCAGGATACAACGAGGACGTTCAAGGCAGGCCTTTTGTAGGTAGGTCGGGAAAACTTTTGGACAATCTCCTTGAAGAAATAAATTTGAGCAGGGAGAAAATATACATATCAAATATAGTGAAATGCAGGCCTCCTGAAAACAGGGATCCTTTGCCAGAGGAACAAGAAAAATATATCAATTGGCTCAGAAATCAAGTTTACATAATGAGACCGAAAATTATAGTTACTCTCGGAAGAATAGCGTCTTTGAAAATAATAGATTCTGAAATAAAAATAACGAGAGACCACGGAATTTTCACTCTAAAAAAGGGAGTATGGTTCATGCCAACTCTTCATCCGCCGCCGTTTTGAGAAATATGAGCAAAAAGCCCGATGTCCAAGATGATTTTCAAAAGCTGAAATCAAAAATCGAAGAATTGCAAATTAATGTTTACTGATATCATTTCACTAATATACAGATTGAAATGATTTTCAAGAGATCTGAATAAAGATTAAAATTTTATTATACCATCTCACTAGATGACTTGAAATTAGAAATATCTCGTATGGAGAATTTTAAGCTGGAAGTTCGAATTAAATATAATTTAGCGATTTTTTGAATTAATGTAAGAAATCAATATTTTCTAATATTTTATTCTTAACTTCTTCTACGTTTCCAGTTATTTCAAATCCTGCTGCATTAGAGTGCCCTCCTCCTCCGAATAGTTTACAAAATTTTAGTGCTTTTCCGTTGTTGAAACTCCTAACGGAAACTTTGAAGACATTGTCTGATATTTGCTTAGCAACTACACTTACGTTTATTCCTGAAATTTGCAAAGGAATTTGATAGATAGAGTCTAATTCAGGATATTTTACATCAAATTTATTCATAATATTCATAGAAATTAAAGAAAAACAACAATCTCCAAAATATTCGAAATTGTCCATGACGTAACTTTGAAACTTTATGAAATTTTTAGAAAATTGGCCCGAAAGTTTGTAGTTTATATCAGAATAGTTGTCTATTTTATGAAAAATATCAGAAATTATATCGAAAGTTTTCTCATTAACATTAGAAAATTTAAATCTTCCTGTGTCAGAAGAAATTCCGACATAAATACAATTTGCAATTTTTTTATCTATGTATATATTCATAATATTTAGCAAATCATATATTATTTCAGCGCATGAAGAAACTTTTTTATCAACATAAAACATTTTTGCAAAATTACATTCATCAACATCGTGATGATCTATACAAATTTGAAATTTTTGATTTTCGTATTTCCCAATTATTTTCGTATCGGATACATCTAGACATATTAAATTTTTTTCTAAAAAATTGTCATTTTCTTCAATTAAATCTAGAACAAATTGAAGTTTTTTATTAAATTCATTGTCATAGATAAATTTCACTCTTTTTCCAATTTGCTTTAAAGCAAAATATAAAGCTAAACACGACCCAAAAGCATCTCCATCGGGATTCACGTGCGTATATATCGCAAAATCGTCATTTTCTTTTAAAAAGTTCGATATTTCCACCAAGTTGGATTTATTGTTGATTTTCATTTTAGAAAAAATGCTATTCATCTTAAAAGCATATTCTTCTGAGTTATTTGGAATAAAAATCAATTTGGGGGCCAAACGAGTTTTTAATCTTGATGCCAAAACAGAACTTATATACCCAGATGCTTTATTTAATATTTTACATAATTTTTTTGACTGTGAAATTCCATTTACACAGCTTATGTAAGATTTGCAAAAGAGACAATCTTTAGATAACTCGACACTCGAAACTGAAATAACTTCTCTTTGAATTTCAGGATTATCCATAGATAAAATTATACTAGAAATTTCTCTTTTGAAACTTTCCTTAGCCTTTTCAACTTTTCTGGAGCTCATCTAAACCTCATTTTTCATAATTTTCTACCGAATAAGTTGCAATTGTATCTTCATTTCATAACCAACAAACTTATTAAGAAATATTCCAAATTCATATACATGATCTGTATTTCTGTGTCTTATATTTTTTGAAAGCACTATTTTTCACAATTTTCAACCGAATAAGCTTCTATTATATCTCCTACTTCATAGTCGACAAATTTCTCGAGAAGTATTCCACATTCAAATCCGTGAGTTACTTCCTTTTCGTCATCTTTATACTTTTTCAGAGATACTATTTTTTCACTGCAAAGTATTTTTCCGTCTCTTTTGACATGAGCAAACAAGCCGCGAACAATTTTTCCATCAGTGACGTAGCATCCCGCAACAACACCAACTCCAGTGATTTTAAATATTTTGCGGCACTCTGCGTTTCCTGAGTGAACTTCTCGAGTTTCAGGAACAAGCATTCCTTTCATTAAATCTGAAACTTCATTTATACAATCGTATATCACTTTATACAACTTAATATTTATTCCTTGTCTGCGAGAATTATCTTTGGCATCAGGAGTAACTTTAACATTGAATCCTACTAGCAATGCTCCAGAAGCAGAAGAAAGCATGACATCTGATTCGTTTATCAATCCTACTCCGCTGTGTATAACTTTGACTAAAATTTCATCATTTGAAAGATTCTCCAACGATTGTTTTAAAGCTTCAACTGAACCGTTAACATCTGCTTTTAAAACTATTTTCAATTCTTTCATGTCTCTTTGCTTCATAACATCAAAGAAATTTTCAAAATTAACTTTTTGAACAGAGTCTAAACGTTCATTTTTTCTTTTAGATTTTCTCTGTTCCACAAGTTCATGAGCTAACTTATCGTTATCAACTACGTTAAACTGCTCTCCTCCTTGAGGAGCAATATCTAACCCAGTAATTTCTACAGGTTCTGAAGGAGCAGCAAACTTAACTTTTTCTCCAAATTCGTTATTTAAAGAACGGACTTTACCTATAGAAACTCCTGCAA
>CAMHLN010000027.1 GCA_946186155.1 uncultured Clostridia bacterium
AGCATGGTCAGTCCCAGGAATCCATATTATTTCGAATCCTAACATCCTTTTGTATCGAGCTAATATATCTTGAAGAGAAAAATCAAGAGCATGCCCCATATGTAAAGCTCCCGTGATGTTCGGAGGAGGCATTACTATTTTAAAAAATTTTTTCAATGATTTAAGGTTAATTCCAAAAAGATTGTTTTTTTGCCAAAGATTATAAATTTCTTCCTCAAAAAGAGACGGATTATACGCTTTTTCCATTTTATTCCTCCAAAATATTAATATCGAACTGCGAAAAACAGTTCGATTATATCAGATACGAAAAAAAATAAAACCTTAACTTTTATCTATCTTATAAATTTTCCTCAATATAAAACCCCAGAATTTTGGATAAAATATTGTAACAATTTTCAAGCAAAAACCTCCTTAACGACAACAATTTAACATAATATAAGCCAACAATATCACAACGCAAGAAATCAATATCGCTATAAATTTGTCAGGAAAAATTAGAGAAATCACTAGACCAATTCCAAATGCTAATGCTAAAGCTCCAGGCTGATTATTAAAACATCGCATATCGCTTTCTCCATTACGTCTTTTTTTACCATATTACACTCCATCGCAAAATGATGTGAAAACAACCAAAAACGTTGTTTTCACAAAAATCACATAACAGACAATGGTGATAAGGTGATAAATTCAACAAAATCCTAAATCGAATCATTTTTCATGAAAGCATGTAATCCAAGGATACCTCCAGGATGTTTATATAAACCACTACTAATATATTCCTCTTGAACCTGCAGTGCACGAGCAAACCATACGTCAAAAATTTTCTCCAAAGCCACATTTGGATCAAATTTCTCATCCTTAATCTCGGATATTATACTATCCCACAAGAAAATTTGACTTTCTGGCTTAAGATAATCCAAAACCATAATTGGCCAAACAACACCTTCACATCCAGATCCTAAAAATAAATCTTTATTAACCTCATTCACATTATTTCTTTTACAAAAACTTAATAACATTCTATCATATAGGCTGTTTAATGTCTGACATTGGTTTCCATAGTTAATTCCGTTTTTCCCAATTGAATAATTAACCACAGTCTGCACAATTGTTTTGAAAACATAATAAATCTTTGCTTTTTTCTCTTTGCTAAACTGCTCCCACTTTTGCATTTGTTTATCACCTTCAGTAAATTTCCTTACAACTACCGAAGCAAAAAAATTGTATCCTTGCGTATAACCCTGAAATTCTTCAATTTCAAATTTTTTTAAAATTTCATCAATTAATGCTATTTTTTGATTATAATTTGTATCATTTTCCCAAATACTGCTTCTTGGAACATCTTTTTCGATACTTTCTTTCACTTTTTCACTAATTTTACTCAAATCTGGTTCTTTATATTTATCTATATCTATATCTTTCTTAGTTCCACCCAATTTTGTAAACCATTCATCAGCACTTAATTGCAATTTGGAAAGCGCTCGTTCTTTTGTTTTATCAACTAATTTAGCACTTAAAATAAATTTTTTATAACTTTCACTTTCTGTTTTATCGAAATTTAAACCTTTTCTATTGGCTTTATTAAAAACTTCTTGTTTATCCTTCTTAGCATTATTAACAATTTTTTTTCTTTTACCAATCTTCAAGTATTTCTTGATAATATTATCCGCAATATTAAGCACTTCATCGCTTACTCCCTTCACATCCTGAATTTTATCAAGAGCTCTTCTAACCATATAATCACTTACCACTGATTCAACTTTTTTATAGCCAAAAATCGAAGTAATAATTAAAACCAGCGTTTCTCCGACTTCTTTTTTGTTATTATTCACCATGTTCACAATTTGCATAACATCATAAGTATTTACTAAATCTCTGTTTTTCTCTGTTTGCTTCTCAGTACTTGAATTAACTGATTTTGGATTAGCAAGAGACGTCCCTGTACACCCAACACTGAGCAAAACGGATGCCAGAACACTCTTTAATCGTTTGCTATTTTTTCCAAAAATACTTTTCATTTTATTAAACATTTTTAATATTCGCCCCCAATCCACTGAATTAACAACAAAATTATCTAACTTCAATTGTACAATTACCAATGCACAATGTCAATTATCATTAAAAAATTAAATATTTAGATACTATCTTAATTAACAGTTTATTCATTTGGACAATATAATTATTATAAAACAGAAGATTGTGGTGGTATTTATGTCATGGAATGTCTTTCCCGGAGACGAAAGAATGAAATTTTTGAGTCGTTTTTTTCAAAATTATGAAAATGATATCTTTCCGAATGCTGAAATTTTGCCTATTCCTGTCACAAGAGACGGAATTCGTATATCCAATTCAAATGTACATCTAAAAGATTTCCTCGAAAAAATTCCTGATAATTCTCTGATTTTTTGTGGGCAAAAAAATTTGATTCCAAAAGATTTAGTTGCTAACAAAAAGGTATACGACTACTCAGAGGACGAAACTTTTTTGCTTAAAAATGCATATCTAACCTCTTGTGGAGCAATTAAAATTTTTTTACAAAATTCAGAAAAGCCTTTCAATGAGTTAAAAATTCTCATTTCAGGATTCGGAAGAATAGGAAAAAATTTGACAAAATTGCTACTCGGACTAGGAACCGTAGTATATGTCGTTGGACACGGTGAAAAAGATTCGTTTTGGATAAACCAATTTGGAGCTTCTGAATTTGATTTTTCTAATCGAATAAGTTTCGACTTTATTGTAAATACCGTTCCTGACATTGTTTTCGATGAAAAAAATCTCTCAAAAATTGAATGTAAATCTGGATTTATCGAACTTGCATCAAAACCAGGAGTAAATCCGGAAGTTTGTGAATATTTAGGGATAAATCATATCCATGCCCTCGGAATTCCTGGAAAATATTATCCAGAATCTTCTGCAAAAATTATCAAAGAATCTATATTTAATATTATAAATAAAATTTATGGTGTTTAAAATGAAAAAAACAAAAATAGCATTTGCAATTTGCGGATCATTTTGCAATATGGAAAATTCTATAAGTGAATTAAAAAAATTAGTAAAAAAATACGATATTTTACCAATAATATCTTTTAATGTGGCAAAAATGGACACAAGATTCGGAACTGCTGCAGAAACAAGAAAAAAAATTGAATCGATTTGCTCGAAAAAAATCATAGATTCAATAGAAGGAGCAGAGCCTATTGGTCCCAAAAACATGGCAGATGCTCTAGTAGTATGCCCATGCACTGGAAACACTTTAGCAAAAATAGTCAACGCAATCACCGACACCCCTGTGACCATGGCAGTCAAATCCATGCTCCGCATACAAAGACCGATATTGATATGTTTCGCAAGCAACGACGGCCTAGGAGCTTCTGCGCAAAATCTAGCCAAAGCGAGAAACACAAAAAACATCTTCTTCGTTCCTATGGCAAAAGATGACCCCATAAACAAGCCAAATTCTCTAGTGGCCGATTTTTCAAAACTTTCCGAAAATTTGGAATCTATTCTTGAATAATCAAAATAAAAATCCAACACCAACAATTAAACGATTAATTATATTTTCAACATTTAGCAACAAAGAGAAATGCAATTAAAATACCCACACATCGAAATATCCCGGACGAAATCAAGGCAATTGCGATATCCTAGCAAAGCAAAAGGCGAAACTAGCAAAAGGCGAAACTAGCAAAACTCTAAGATTTCATCATTCGAGCAATTGCAGATTTTTTCCTAGCAGCATTGTTTTTATGAAGAATTCCCTTGGTAACAGCTTTATCAACGAGCTCTATTGCTCTTTTCTTGCTCTCCATACTACTTTCTTCGGCAAACGCTCTTTTTAAAGCAGTCTTCAAATTAGATTTGAGAATCTTATTTCTCAAAGTTTTTTTTGCAGTAATTCTAACTCTTTTTTTTGCAGATTTAATATTTGGCACTATGAATACCTCCAATATAAAGTTCTTCGCATTATATGCACAAAACTTTCAGAAGTCAAGCATGCATATCTTGATTAAACAAAAAATAATTATTACTATTAAAATAACGTACTAATTGAAAGGATAGTCATGATAAAAGGAAGTACAATACGGATGCGTCGAAGAACTCTTATTGTTGCTTTCGTAACCATTTTTGTTTTTTTTACAATACTGTCTGTAAGATTATTTTATTTGCAAATAATTTCTGGCTCATATTTGTTTAAAATGGCAAATTTGCAACAACTTGCAAGCACAAAATTGAGCCCTAGAAGAGGAGTAATATACGATAGAAACATGGTTCCATTGGCTCAAAGTGCAACTGTTTGGAATGTAGTTCTCGAACCCAATTACATAAAAACTGACGCCACAAAAGAACTTATATCACAAGGATTACATGAAATATTAGGTACTCCGAAGGAAAAATTGTTAGAACTTTCTGAAAAAAAATCTTGCTACACAATAATAGAGAAAAAAATAGATAGTGATACTAAAAATAAAATAGTAGAGTTTAAATCTAAAAATAACATAACTAATGGAATCAGGTTAATAGAAGACTACAAACGTTATTATCCCAAAGAAACTCTGGCTTCTACAGTTCTCGGATTTACCGGAAGCGATGGCCAAGGATTAGCCGGATTGGAAACTCAATATGATAGTGTTCTTGGAGGAGAGGAAGGCAAATTAGTTAGTGCCAAAAATGCAATCGGAACAGATATGCCTTATGATTATGAACATATGATACCTCCAAAAGATGGAAACAACTTAGTACTAACTCTAGATAGCACTATTCAGAGTATAGTAGAAGAGAGATTAAAAAAAGCTATTGAAGAAAATGACGTAAGAAACAGAGGAGCTATGATTGTTATGAATCCGAAAAATGGAGAAATTTTAGCTCTGGCAGTTGAAAAAGGATTCAATCCAAATAAACCTTTCGAAATCTCAGATCCAAAAGATTTAGAAATTTTAAAGAATACTCCAGAAGAGGAAAAACAAAAAAAAGAATCTGAAATTCTCTTCGAAAAATGCAGAAATAAAGCAATTAGCGATAACTATTATCCTGGATCAGTTTTTAAAATTATAATGGCATCTATTGGATTAGAACTCGGAATTGCAAACGAAGAAACTAATTTTAATTGCACTGGAGGGATAAAAATTGGTGGTGATACCATAAGATGTCATAAAAGATCGGGACATGGTCCCTTAAATTTAGTTGGAGCTCTTTGCAAATCGTGTAATCCCGCGTTTATATCTCTTGGGCAAGAAATAGGAACAAAAAGATTTTTCGATTTTTACAAATCTTTCGGATTCCATGAGAAAACCGGTATAGATTTACCTGGAGAAGGAAGCGATATATTTTTTAGCAAAAACGGAGATATGCATCTTATAGATTTAGCAGTTGCGTCGATAGGGCAAAATTTTGGAATTACACCAATACAAATGGCAACTGCTGCTTGTGCCATAGCAAACGGAGGAAAATTAGTTACTCCTCATATAGTAAAAGAAATCAGAGACAACGATGGCAATGTAATTCAATCGTTTGACCCAAAACCTAGAAGGCAGGTTATATCGGAGGAAACAGCAAAAAGAGTAACTGCTATGATGGAACAAAATGCAACATCTGGAGGAGTAAAAAATGCTTATATTCCGGGATTCAGGGTAGCAGGAAAATCTGGAACTTCAGAAAAAAAAGATTTATTAGTTCCTGGAGAAAAAGATTACATAGCTTCGTTTTTAGAGTTTGCTCCTGCTAATGACCCAGAAGTTTTACTACTATGTTATGCTGACACTCCAAAAGGACGAAGCTATTACGGCGCTCCTGTGTGTATTCCTCCATCTACTGCATCCATGAATGAAATTTTGCCATATATGGGAGTCCAACCTCAATACAATGAAGAAGAAATGAAAAAATATGGGATAAAAGTTCCTAATTTAATTGACAAAAAAGTAGAAGAAGCAAAGAAAATATCTATTGATTTAGGGCTCAGACCAACGATAGTAGGCAAAGGAGAAACTGTGATTCGGCAAACTCCCTATCGTGGTGAAAGAATATCATTAGGTGGTAATATAATAATTTACACTGATGATTCTTCAGAAGAAAAGGTTAAAGTTCCAAATTTTGTTGGATTAAAAAAATCTGATGCTGTTAAATTGGCAGAATCTCTTGGATTAAACATATTTGCTTCAGGGTCAAATGGTGATGATGACACAGTTTCTACACAATCTTTGGCAGAATCTGAACTTGTGGATAAAGGGACAACTATAAACATCGTAGTAGGATCCGGAGAATCAGAAGACTAAAATTTATGAAGTCAAAGGAGAAACAATGATAAATATTTATATATTTTTAACGGCACTTTCATCTTGTTTAATAACTATTTTTTTAGGGAAATTACTTATACCTGCTTTGATTAAACTAAAATTTGGGCAAACTATATTAAAAATAGGACCATCCTGGCATCAAAAAAAGCAAGGAACTCCCACAATGGGAGGGATAACGTTCATATTTGGAATATTACTTTCCTTAGTTGTATTTGTCCCTGCATATTATATGAGCTCTGCAGGAATGGGAATGCAAATTTTTGAAACTGATTTAATGAACATCAAACTTTTAGCTGGAATAGTTATGTCTTTGGGATTCGGAATGATAGGATTTATCGACGACTTTATAAAAATCAAAAGAGGAAAAAATCTTGGATTAAATGCTAAACAAAAATTGATACTCCAGTTTATGGTTGCCTCCGTTTTTTTAGGCACCATTTATTTGTCTGAAATGTTTTATTGCGGGAATGCAAAAACGTATATAAAAATTCCATTTTTGGGGAATTGGGACCTAGACTTATTCTATTGGATATTTTCAGCAATAATTATTGTTGGGACCGTTAATTCAGTTAATCTAAACGATGGTGTAGACGGACTATGCGGTAGTGTAAGTTTAGTTGTCGCATTCGGATTTATTCTAGTTTCAAAAATATTCAATATGCAGGGATTAGGATTGCTTTCTTCTGCAATGTTTGGAGCGTGCTTGGGATTCCTATTCTGGAATTTTTATCCCGCAAAAGTTTTCATGGGAGACACCGGCTCTCTCTTTTTAGGAGGTCTTATATGTGCTCTTGGATACATAACGGGAAGCATTCCATTAATAATTTTATTTTCTTTCACCTATATATTAGAAATGTTTTCAGTTATATTGCAAGTTCTGTATTTCAAAATATCAAAAGGGAAAAGATTATTCAAAATGAGCCCAATTCATCACCACTTCGAAATGATAGGATATTCAGAAAAGAAAATATGCATAGTTTTTTCCATTGCCACATTGTTTTTTGTATCGTTGGGAATTTGGCTTATATCTATAAATCAAGTATAAGGAGATAAAATTGTTCAAAAAAAAAAATAATGACAAATCTAAAATCAAACCTAAAGGAGCAAATTTAAAACCTGAAAGATATAAAAAAAATAAATTTAAATTTAGAAACATAAAAATAATAGGAATAAAATCTGGTATGGATATTCCTTTTATGCTTTTGGTTTTGCTTTTAGTTGCAATAGGATTAGTTATGATGTTTTCAGCGAGCTATCCTAACGCTTTTTATCTTCATCATGGAGACAGTTTCTTTTTCATAAGGAACCAAGTTATTTACGCCATTATAGGAATTTTGGTAATGTTTGGCGTATCAAAATTCGATTACAGAAATCTAAAAACTCTGCACATTCCTATTTTGATAATATCTTTTATATTTCTGTTAATTGTCCTCGCAATGCCTCCTATTAACGGAGTAAGACGATGGATGCAGCTTGGTCCCATCGGATTTCAACCTTCTGAAATAACCAAATTTTCTATTATACTCTCATTTGCAACCATAATAGATAAAAATTTCGAAAAAATGGGAACATTTCGATATGGCATTCTTCCGTTTTTAATGATATTCATTCCTGCAGCATCTTTGTTGGCATTAGAACCTCATATTTCCTGCACTGTAATCGTTATATTACTTGCTGCCATAATGTTATTCATAGGAGGAATAAAACTGCGCTGGTTTGCTTACGTCCTTACTCCTATTTTAGCTTTTTTATCTTATTTAGTGTTGTTTACGAATAAATTGACATATGCTAATAGCAGAATAGCAGGATGGTTAAATCCGTTTGATAAATCATCAGGAGTAGATACCTGGCAAACAAGACAAGGATTGTATGCTATAGGTTCAGGAGGAATTTTTGGATTGGGATTAGGAAATTCAAGACAAAAATATTTGTTTCTTCCGGAACCCTATAACGACTTCATTTTTGCGGTCGTTTGCGAAGAATTAGGATTCATAGGAGCAGTGTTTATATTAATTTTATTTGCTACTCTAATATGGAGAGGTATAGTAATTTCTATAAGAGCAAAAGATAGATTCGGAACTCTTTTGGGTTTAGGAATTACAATGCAAGTGGGAATACAAATAATATTGAATATCGCAGTAGTTAGTAATACAATTCCGAATACGGGAATAAGTCTTCCGTTTTTCAGTTATGGTGGAACTTCTCTTTTGATGCTTTTAGCCCAAATGGGAATAATACTCGCTATATCTAGAAGGTCGAATCTAGAAAAAACCTGAACTAAAGAGGTGAGATATTTATGAGAATAATTTTAGTTGGTGGAGGTACTTCGGGACATATAAATCCTGCGTTGAATATTGGAGAATATATAAGAGAAATGGATAAAAATGCTGAAATTCTTTATGTCGGATCAAAAAGTGGCACAGAAGAAAGTTTGGCAAAAAAATCAAACCTAAATTTTCACGGAATAACTGTTTCCGGGTTT
>CAMHLN010000028.1 GCA_946186155.1 uncultured Clostridia bacterium
AAACATATCTTGATGGCGCAGCTTTTACACTCGGAGAAAATCCATTCATTGTCTATACAGCCCGCTACGATAGAGTTGATAACTTCTGGTTTGTTATTGCTCACGAAATCTCGCATATTATTTTGCATTTTAAACATCTGGAACAAGGCTGCCTTGATAATATGGACTCAAGCGCCAGTTCAGAACTGGAAATTCAGGCCGATGCTAAAGCTTCTGAATTACTTCACACCGATGAGATTCTTGAGCTGGGAACTCAGTATCGCCATTATTTTACATTAGACCGCCTTATGTATATAAGCAAAAGTTTACAAATTGCAGCCCCAGTTGTATTGGGAATCTTACAGCATTATAAAATTATTGAGTGGAAGAAATTCAGTAAACTTAGAACAAATGCTAAGGAAAAGATTAACGAAGAGTTTATTAAGGGGTAGCGAAATTATGAATGAAGATTTGATTTTATTGATTGAAAAAATTTTAGGGAAGAACGATTCTCTAAAATTTAAAGATTTTAGATTTAATATTCTTTTTGTATTTATTCCTTTTGTTTTTGAGATTATGTCAGTAGTTTTCATTAAAAAGCAAAAACTTGAAACACTCTTCATGATAGTTTTTATTTTTGCTTATGCTATTCAACTTTTATATGTTATCTTTGGCCTTATATGTGCATCAAAATATGTATACACAGCACAAAAGATTTCTGAATCTTCAATATATAACGATTTTATTAAATATAGAAAAACGAAGTTAGATATTATGGAATTGATAGATAAACTAAATACAGACAATCCTAAAACATTAGTTGAGTTTAAAGAGTATTTAGTTTATGAAAAAACAAAATTTACTAATCGTTATTCATTCTTTTTTGAAGGAATGCAAAGTGTTGGTGTACTTAGTTTAATTTTTTTGTTTGCAAAAAATATCAATGAATTATCGAAGCTGGAGACACCTCTTAGTACTTTTTCAATTTTTATTTTTATATTTCCTCTGGTAGTTTCATTGTTAATCCTTTTTGAAAAGAAAAAAGCTTATAAACTGAATGATATTTATAAATATCTTGATGAAGAGAAATAAAGATTATATTTTTATAAAAGTATAATAAATGTGGAGAGAGTTAAAAAGTATTTCATTTTCGCCAGGCTAATATGCGTTTTTCGCATTCGTCTTTTGGCAGGCGCATATTTATCTTCATAAGATTCTCAAGCAAATCTGCAGCATCTTTTTCAGAAAGAATTCCATATTCAATAAGATTATCAAAAATATAAAGAATACCAGAAACTTTTACATTGTCATTTTCTGCTGCCTTTCTAAGTTTCCCATCACCGGTTAATAACCGTCCGTTTGTTTGTTTTGCATAATACCAGACAGAACAATCTGTAAGAGAAGCATTATTAGAATTCATTACAAAAAGATTTGTGATATTAGAAAATTCAGAAGGACTAAATTGAACAACTTCCAGTTTTCGAGACTTAATAAATGAATCAATTATCTTTTGTTGTGCTGGCTGAACAATTTCATCAATTACCAAATCTGTAGTACATATATCACAAGGCAAAGAGAAAAAGTCATCCAGCATATTTTGAGACAATAAATCGAGGAGAATATTTGTATCGCTGATAACTATTTTCTCTGTTATCATACAGGCATTAAGTCTTCACGTACCTGTTCAACACTTGTATTAAGCAGACTTGCGGCTTTAGAGATAGTAATCAATTCGTTGCTGAGTGCGTTATAAACAAGACGATTAAATCGGTTTGATTCTTCCTGTGGATAATATGACTGCTCAATTCGTTCTTTGAATGCGGAGTTTCTGTTCTTTTGAATGCAATAAGATTTGTAACGAGGTTCAGAAATAATTCCGCAGGTTTTGGCTTTATACATTAAAGCATCGCAGGAAATACCAAAATGAATCTGAACAGCACGAAGTTCCGGATAAGTAATTTCGCGACGGGAATCACCAATAATTCGTCTGAACATAGATTCCAGAATAAGCATTTCATTTGCAAAAAGATTGCAGAGAGTCTCTTCATCTTTTTCTGAAACTGAGTCATCAAAATTAAGAATAAGATGTCCAAGTTCGTGAAGTGCAGTAAAGCGTTTGCGTTCAGATGGGAATGCTTTGTTCAGAACGATAACAGGATACAAATCATTTACCATGGAACTTAAACCATCAAAAGATTCCGGAGCATCAATTTCCATAACCTTAATGCCGTGTTCTTCTAGAAGATCAATTACATTTATAATTCCATCACTTCCAATATTCCAATAATCACGAAGATTCAGAGCCGCTTCTTTTACCTGCTCGGCAGAAGAGACTGGCTTTTTGAAAGGAGAAACAAATTTGACGGAAACGTTGCAAATCTCTTCAATAGTGATATACCGTTCAAACATATCAGAAATATTCTGCTTAATGCTTTCTTCCTGTTTTACCGCAAGCTTGCTTTTGTGTTTTCTAAATTTAACAGATTCAATCTGCATTGTAAAAGGACGAAAGAAATAATCCACCGGCTGGCCCAAAGCCTTAGAAAGAGAAATAATAACATTACTACTAGGCGCCAACTGACATTTTTCATATTTAGAAATGGCCATTTTTGAAAGACTGTTGCCCATAGCAGCAACCAGTTCATCCATAGAATAACCTTTCATCACACGAGCATTCTTAAGTCGTTGTGCAAAAATTTCATTCTGAGTCATAGTGTTCTCCTTGTTTACAAATATAATATAATTATGATAAATTGTAAACAAAAGAATTTAAGGGGGATTAATTTATGACTGATATCAAAGAAATCAAAACAGAAGAAGAATTTGAACAGATTCTCAAACGCATTGAAGAAATTTTTGATTCAAAATCGAATACTCCTGAAGGTGATGAACTTGAATATTTAGTAGGCTTAGTAGAAAAGTATGAAGATGAAAACTTCCCCATTGATAAGCCAAGCCCTAGAGCGTCAATCAGATTTCGTATGGAGCAATGGGGGCTTAATGCAAAACGCTTAATTCCATCAAATGATATGATTATCCATTCTGGAGAAACATTAAAAGAAGTAATGGAAGATAGAAATATATCAACAGAAAGTCTTGCACAATCTACGGGTTTTACACAGGATTATATTAATGCTGTTTTGAATTGCAAAGAAAACATTTCTGCTGATTTTGCAAGAAAACTTGAGGACGCGTTAAATATAGATACTGATTTCTGGATGAAATTAAATGAGCTTTATAATGATGAACTTAAAGAGTTTATAGAATTACAACAATTTTTGGTAAAAATCTAAGACTACAGATTAGTTACCAAAAAAAGTCATGCCGCAGAAAAATTTTCAGAATAAATGATTACTTGTTTTTATTTTGTTTGATTTATGTAAAAAATCATAGAATATAATTATATCTTGGATATTCATATCACTTTTAGAGGCAATAAACATATCTTGCCCAAAAAATTATATTAACTTATAATAGTTATATTCTAGACGAGATTATTTTTTTTGGAGTTTTTCCTATGTTAGAAAAGATTGAATTTCAAAATTTTAAATCATATAAGGATTTGCAACCTCTTGTCCTTAATAGATTAACCCTTTTTTCTGGTTTGAATAGTGCAGGAAAAAGTACTATAGCTCAATTACTTCTTCTTTTGAGCCAATCTATGGCATTTATAAATAATACAGGAAAATCGTTTATTCCATATTTAAAATTAAATACTGAATTATTAGAAATGGGAAAAGCTGAAGAGATACTTAATGATAAGAATAAACCTTTATATATAGCTTTATATTTTTCAAAAAATAGATTTATTTCGTTTACTTTTTCAATTATGAAAGTTTTGAATGAAATTGATGAATTAGATGAAACAAATAGTCTTAGGCTTACAGAACTACAATATTGTGATTCTGAAAAAGATAAGTCTTTTAAGTTATTATTTTCAGATGATAATTGGAGTGTTCAAGCTCATAGTGTTATGGTTATTGGTAACGTAGAGGTAAGTAAACAGATTGATGCATACATTGATAATAAGGTTCCTAACAATCTAATAAATAAGTATACACAAGATAATCCTTTCTATCCATATAGTTCTGATGTCTTATTCTCACAAATAAAAGATTTAAAGTTTTTTATGTTTGTATTACGAGATTTTTCAATAAGTTTGGAAAGTTTACGATATTGTTTTGATGCACGAATTCAAGAATTTTATAATCCAGCAGAATTGCAGCAACAATTAGCAGAAAAAGAGTTAAGAAATGATATGATTACAATTGAAACGTCTGCACAAGATTTGTCAGATTTAATTTTCGATATGCGTACCATTTTCTTCTTAGAACATATTCGCCCTTTTAGAGGGAATCCCTGCCGAATATATAATAATGATAATAATCCATTAGTTGCTTTATTAAAACGACCATCAATTGAAGTTGCTTATAGATATGATTTTGAAAAAAATAAAATAGAATATACTTCATTAAAAAAAGCTGTAAAATATTGGTTAAGTGATGTATTTGAATTATGTGAGGATATTTCCTCAAAGTACATCATAGATGATTTAGTTTCAGAAGTAACTTTGATAGATAAAATGAAAAACAAAATACACATTAATAATGTGGGCTTTGGAGTTAGTCAAATTATTCCATTAGTCGTAAATTGTCTTTTATTAAATAATGAAATTATAATTATTGATGAACCAGAAAGCCATTTACATCCAGGATTGCAATCAAAGATTGGTAATTTTCTATTACATATGGTAATGCTTAAAAAACAGCTGATAATCGAAACTCATAGTGAACATATTATTAATATATTAAATTATTATTCCTTAAAATATGATAAAGTAAAAGATGTTGTTACTTCATATTGGATTTTCAAGAAAGATAATATTTCAAAAATTGAGCAAATTAATTATGATGAATATGGATTTATTTGTAATCCTCCAAAAGGGTTTTACGATGAAACCGAAAATACAATAGAACTGATGAATAAAATTAGAGAAAAGAAATTGTTGGGAAAATAAAAAAATGTCAGACTATCGATTAATAGGAACATTATCGCCTAGTGTATTACATCAATTTCTTGAAAATCCAAAAGATAAAAAAATAATACAATTATGTCAATTTCTTATTTTATTTGCAAAACAGTTTTCTCATTTAGCATTTATTATATTACCCAATGAATTAAAACAGATCATTTTTTCTCGTGATAATATAGAATTAAGAATTCTTTTTGAGAATGTTTTAAAAGATGTAAATATTGCAATTTTTTTTCCACAAACATTGGAAAAGCATTGTTTTGATTTGTATCGAGATAAAGAAATTATAAAAGTTTCTTCAATAAATGATATATTGACAACATACATAAAAATAAATATGTTTCCTATATTATTTGATAATGAATCGTATTATTTAAGAAGGGAAAAATGTTCTACTTGTGATACAGAAAAATGTAAAAAAGAAATACTCTTTAAAACAAAGACATTAGAAATGAAAAGTCAAGAAAAGTTTTCCATTTTTAATTTAGATGATGTAAAAGATTGGATAATTAATGAAAAAACATTTTCACTTGAAAATCTAAAAAAATTAGCTTATTTATACGCTTTTCTATTTGATGCTTCAAAAACGGATGTGAGTCAGTTTGAAAAGGTTGAATTTTCTTCTGGATTTGTTAATGATATAAAAAAAATTGAAACAAAAGATATGTTAAAATTAGCCTCTTCAGTTTTTAGAGGTACTGTATATCCTCCTTTCGTAGAAAATTCAAATAATAAAAATAGTTTAGATTGGCATAGTTACAAAGGTTTGAAGTTGCAGGAAGGAGAATCTATGTCAAGAATTGATGTTATGGAACCAACACAACAAACACAAAGTGGAAAAAAAAGAATATATAGATTTCAAAAAGATGGAAAAATATATGTCTTATTATATGATACGGATCATGGAGAAGACATTACGTTAAAAACCCTAAAGAAAAGGCTTGAAAAAATCCGAGAAACAAGTAATTAGTTTACTAATCTTTTATAATCTCCCCATTCATCAGCTTTGGAAGCAAAGTATCTCGGATTGTTGAAAGAGTACGATTTTCGTGTTGGTGTTCTCGGATTTTCTCAAATAATGAATTTGTTGTTTGATGGAAATTGTTTATTGTTTTTTCATCTGGAAGAATAAATAGCATTGCTTTGATGATTTTGGAATTCACAGCTGTTGCTATTGATGATGTGCTTCCCATTGTTTGGTAATTGAAGTTTTTCAAGTACAGATAAAGATATTCATTAATAGCTTTATCCTTTGTACCAAAATGGGCGATGGCTTCATTTGTACACATTTCATCATCTGTTATGGCGATACGGCCTACAGTTAATTTGAAACTGAGTAAGACTGTATTTGCTGGAACTACTTTGACATTAAACTTTGAGACAGCGTCTGTTGTCAAATATTCTGAAGAATCTGAAATAAATGTTCCACAACTTCCCATGTCAGAAATAGAGACCCATTTTATTGTTTGATCTGTTTTTTCTTCAGAAAACCATTCTTGTTCTTTTCTTGGCGGTGTTTTTCCTATAGTGATTTCAAAATATTCTTCTGCTTTACATTCTTTCCACCCCTCGGGCATTTTGCCGCCAAATGGTTCGAAGTCTACAAACCAGTTTTTGAAGAGGGCTTGGGCTTGCTGTTCGAGGTTGGTGTTTATTTTGTTGTTCAGTTCGATTTTGTCGTCAAGGGATGAGAGGATGGCGGCGATTTTTTGCTGGGTGGGGAGAGGGGGAAGTTTTATAGGATATTCCATTATTGAAACTTTATCTCCACGTGGCATTTTTGTTCCTTTTGATGTTGCCATACTATATTTAAAGAATTCATCATCTGCTAAAACATAATATAAATAATCTTTAGAAATATTTTCTTTTGCTTTAAATACTAAAATATCTGCTGAACAGCCACCTGAAAATGAGGCTTTCCAGATTTTCTTGAAATATGGTCGAATGTTAGAAACTAAAGTATCATCAATTTCGAAGCTTTGTGTGTATTCGCCTGTTGGCAATGTTGTAGCTGTTGTTACACCAGCACGATTTGGAAGCATGTTTTCTGTTGAGATATAAGTTGAATTATCTAGTGATGAAACCTCAGTTCTGCCTTTTCCATAATCACAGATATCTTTTAGTTTATATTCTTTCCACTCTTCCATCCCATCCCTCCTCACACATACTCAACCGGCAGCGAAATAACTTCATTGCTCAAATACAGAGGATTATCGCACTGGCAAATAATGCAGCCCTGACCAACAGAAACTCCGGCGATTTTAGATAGGACAGAGAAATGTTTTGCCATGTCTATTGTCGGGCGGGCTGATTTTTTTATTTCGATTGGGTAGAGGATATTGTCTTTTTCGATTATCAAATCTATTTCTTTTTTGTCTTTGTCGCGGTAAAAATAAGTTTTTTCGGTTTCGTGGCCGGCGTTGTAATATGATTTGATTACTTCGCTTACAACAAAGTTTTCAAAAAGACTGCCCGACATTGCGCCGTTCATTGCTACACTTGCCGAAGACCAGCCTACTAAAAAGCAGACCAAGCCTGTATCCATAAAGAAGACTTTTGGAGTTTTTACGGCTCTGTTGGATACATTTTTTTCATAAGGCTGCAAAAGACGGATTACACCGGAAGATTCAAGGATGCTTGTCCATTCGGAAATTGTTTTGCTTGTAACGCCAACATCACGGGCGATGGAATCTGCGTTGAACAGTTCTCCAACCCGAGCTGCAAGGCACTGCATAAAATTGTGAAACTTTACAAGATTCTTCTGGCTTATTATATCTGCTACGTCGCGGTCAAGATATGTCCTTATGTACGAGCGATAAAATGGTTCCCATTCGATTGACTCATCTGCCAGCTCTGGCATACTTCCACGCCATATATGATTCCATAAGTTTTTATATGGCTTTATTTTTTGTTTTCGAGATTCGATGTATTCAGATGTCGGTAAGAATTCTGTGTTAAAATCAATTTTGTATTTTTCTCTAAGCGAAAGAGATGTCATGTTGATGATGCAGACACGTCCTGCCAATGAATCTGCCGCTTTACTCAAGAGCCTGTAGCTTTGCGAACCTGTAAGAATTATTTGTCCTTTATTTTTTGTGCCGTCTGCAAGAAGCTTTATTTGCAAAAACAGGTCTGGAGCCCGCTGTACCTCGTCAACGATAACAGGAAGCGGATGATTTTTGAAAAACAGACCTGGATCTTTTTGTGCTAGTCCAAGTTCTGTAAAATCATCTAGGGTAACATATCCATAGTCCGGGAGAAGCTTTTCTTTTAGCAAAGTAGATTTTCCGACTTGACGGGAACCGGTAATTAAGAGAACTCTGAACTGTTTTTTCATTCTGTGCAAATATGGCAGAATGTGACGGTTTATATACATAAAGCCCCCTTTTGTGCAATTCGACTAATTTGGAGTATAACTCCGAAATAGCCGAAAGTCAAGTATTTTAAGCGTGAGGGATTGGAGCACCGCCGAAGGCGTTCCCCGCTTGCGGGGAATGGAGCGAAAGCGGAAGTGCGCAAAGCCCGACCCGAGCAAGGCGAGGGTCACGCC
>CAMHLN010000029.1 GCA_946186155.1 uncultured Clostridia bacterium
ATATTTTGCAAATTATATGTAACTTCTGCTAAATACTCTGCAAAATCATCATATCGATCTTCTCTGATATTATCCGTTTTTCTCTTTACAGCTCCAGAAGAGCATCCGCTATTCGTCATAAAATATGGAGGAGAATTTGAGAAAAATTCTACAATCAAATCATTTTCGTTGACTTTCGACACTATCTTTTTTAATACATTCCTTTGCCTAAAATCAGCCGACCAGTCGTATTCAAAATTTCCATTCTCATCAACATTTTTCCAAAATCCTGGCATAACAGAATCACTTCTTGTAATATGATTATGCGTAGGATCATCACCTCCACCAATATTGTAACGAATTATATTTAGACCAATCCCCTTATCTTGCGTAAAAAACAAATCCACAGCCTCGTTTGATACTATTTCATCACCACCAAGTCTATTTCCCCACCAACATAGGCTTGTGCCCCAGCCTTCAAAAATACCATTGTTAATTGGGGAAACATTTTTTATATCTACAATTACAGCTTCATCCACTCCATACCGTGCCGCGACAGATCGGGAGATAGCAGAGCTTGACGATGTACAGGCAATGAATAAACCACCCAAAAATAGAGAAATCAAACAGATACTTAAAGATTTTTTCATATTTCCTCCTTGAATAAAACTATTATATAGTATAATTAATTTCTAAGCAATTTTTTTTATCTTTATAATCACTAGTTTTTTTTTTGCATTTAACATATACTTTAAAAATATCTAATAGAAAGAAATATGAAGGAGACAGTTACATGGAGCCATTAATAAGCGTCCTAATTCCTGTGTACGGTGTAGAAAAATATATTGGCCAATGCCTAAAATCTCTTTTTGAAAATACAATTGCGGATAAATGCGAATTCATTATCGTAAATGACTGTACCAAAGATAATTCTATGGTGATTGCTCAAAGTTTAATAGCGGAATACAAAAACATGAATGTAAGAATAATAAATCATGAAAAAAACTCTGGTCTCGCCACAACAAGAAATACAGGTCTCAAGAATGCATCCGGGAAGTATATAATATGCACTGACAGCGATGATTGGGTTGAAAAAAGGTATCTAGAGGAAATGTATTCTGCTGCAGAAGAAAAAAATGCAGATGTAACAATTTGCAACTGGTATGTCGAAAAAGAAAACGAAACTCTAACGAAAATCCAAAGGCAATATAATGCAAAAGATTTTTTTAATGCATTCCTCCAGTGCAATGTCCAAGCCTTCGTGTGGAATAAATTAATAAAACGCTCCTTATTTGAGAACAATAATTTCAGATGGGAAGACGGCATAAACAATTGGGAAGATGAAGCAATATGCATAAAAATATTTTCAGAAGCAAAGTCCTATGCGTATGTAGAACACTACCTCTATCACTATAGAGTTAGAAATAGTTCATATATGAAATCTCTCTTAAATGAAAATACAAGACAAAACTTTATAGATGCAATAGCTATGATGGAAAACTTTTTATCCAACGAAAAATATGCTAATTGCAGGGATTTATTAAGCCACAAAAAATTACATGCAAAATCCAAAATGTTAATTGACAGCACAAGGCCTATACAAAAAAAACTTCTTCCATTATGGCCAGAAAGTTATCCGTATATAAAAAAGGATACAACCCTTTTATTTCGGGAAAAACTAATTCTCAAAACCGCAATAAAATTCCCCCCTCTCTCTCTTTTTTTATTATTCATGCTTTCCGTACTAAAGATTATTATGAAAAAGCAATTTACATGGAAACAGTATTTTGAAAAAAACTAATTAATAATTCGGAGGATATTTTATAATGAAAGTAATAAAAGTTTTAATGGTAACACCCGGCTTGAATTTATGTGGTGGAATAGAGTCATTTTGCATGAATTACATAAGACAATTCGATGCGAATATTATAGTTGATTTTGCAATACATGATGTAACTGATGATACATATACCAAAGAAATTGAAAAAAGAGGCGGAAAAGTATATGTTTTCCCGAAATTCAAATTAAAAACATTTGTAAAAACAATAAAAACAATAAATTCATTTTTTAAAGAACACCATGATTATGATATTGTACACTGTAATATGGCTAACGCTGCATTATTTTATTTATCAAACGCGAAGAAATATAATATTAAAATCAGAATCCAGCATAGCCATCAAAACAGTTATGCAGATAAACCCAGCCATAAAATTCGAAACTTTTTTTTAGTAAAAAAAGGCAACAAATATGCAAATATTAATTTTGCATGTGCAAAATTAGCGGGTGATTTTTTATTCAAAAATAAAGAATATAAGATTATAAGGAATGCAATTGATTTAGACAAATATGTATTTAACAATATCACCCGCAAAAAAATGCAAAGTCAATATGGTATTACAAATGAATTGGTAATTGGGAACATTGGAAGATTAACAGAACAAAAAAATCAACAGCTATTAATCAAAATAATGGATTATATTGTAAACACAAAAAAAGAAAATGCTAAATTATTTTTAGTCGGAAAGGGGCATTTAGAAAATTATTTGAAAGAGTTAGTAAAAAAATATAATCTTCAAGACAAAGTTGTTTTCACGGGAGAAGTAAACAATGTCCAGGATTATCTGCAATTATTTGACATCTTTGTATTGCCATCTTTATATGAGGGATTGAGTGTAGTGAATATTGAAGCCCAAGCAGCCGGTTTGCCAACACTAGTCTCTGATAAAATTACGAAGGAAGCTTATGTTACAGAATTAATGGCATCAGTCGGATTGAATTTACCTGCATCAGAGTGGGGAGATAAAATTTTGAGTTTAAATAAAAACAGAGACAGGGAAAGCCGTCGAAACATATACATAGAAGAAATAAGAAAGAATGGATATGATATAAAGATAGAGGGAAAGAAACTAGAAAAGTTATATTTAGATTTACTAGAAAATGAAAACAGGTGTTAAATTTGTACTGAGGATTCCATTGCTGTCCATAAAACTCATAATCGCCGCGCACAAAAAATATTAGGTTCCGTCGGACGCAATCTATCTTCCGCTACAGGTTGGGGCAGAGGGGAAGGAGCCATTTGGATTTGCGTTGGTTCTTCAGATTCTGGAAAACCAGGAAAATAGTTCTCAAAGGATTACGAAAAATCCCCTCCCAAATTCCTACCAGATCAAAACATATTATAGCTATTTGATGATCTGGTAGGTTAATTGGACAGGAATGAATTAAGGGTTTTGCATTTTATAATATTTCAGCCCATAAATCCCAAGTTTCTCCATTACCATCTATACTGAATTGCAAAATAAAAATAATTATTGAATTGGTTTTTCAAATTCGCAATCCAGTCATTTTTAAAACTGTTAACCAAATCTTCTGCAGCATAGGAAACTCCATTATAAGTATATGTTCCATTAGTATTTTTTGTCACATTTACACCAGGAAACATATTATTATCAACACCTTTATTTATGATATATTCAGCCGAATATCCACCACGCACAGAAACCTGTCCCCACTTAAATTTTACAATAGTGTAATCTGCATCCAATCCAAGTTGAAAAACATACATCTTGTGTGCCTGATTCAGAAAATTTAATTTGTTCCATGCAGAATCCAAATACCCCCAATTATCTACATCACAGACATTTACCGTGTGATGATTAATACTTCCATCTGTCGCATAGACATTCGAATCAGACATCAAATACCGTATAGCTTCTTCAGCGGGCAATGTCTCAGAAGAGTTTCCATGTCGCAAGAACAGGAAATTGAATGCCAAATTCAAGTTTTTTACCGGATTCAAATCAAATGAAAACTTAACACTGTCAGAATTTGGTGGCAGAGTACTTCCAATAGGTAAACCATTGTTTGTATAGTTTTGATAGTTAAATGTATTTGCATTTATAGTCTGCGCAACAGGGTCTGTATACTCCCAATGCGAATATGTGTAAGGCGTCACAAGTGAATATCTCAATGCAAAATTGCTGAATATAGAATTTTCTGGAGAATAAATAACACCTGTGGTTGCAGCCAGTCGAATCTTTGTATCGAAATTAAATTTCACAAGTTCATTAAAACTCAAGTCATCAACAAACAAATCTGTTGACCACAACAATCCTTTTATTGGTTTTACATTTAACATGAGGCCCATCTGCAAATTGTCGTTGAATCCACCAACGCCCTGCAGTGCCATATATGGAGCTGGAATTAGATAGGAAAAATCAAATCGCTTACCAAAAATAATATTTTCATAATATGAAAGCGATACCTTTGGTGTGATATTGAATTCAAACTGATGAAAGGCCAAAAATTTATCACTTTGTAAATCCATAGCGTCATAGGATTTGCTTGCACCTATCGCACTATAAAACTGTGTATAATTCCATCTATCAAAAAAAACTGTAAATGCGATATTTGCACTATGGTATGCATTTTCATTCAGGGCCAGTCCCTCGCCAAGAAATCTTCCATACCCCATTCTATTAAGCCCAATCTGCATAAAAAAATTATCGTTCCCAACGCTTAGCACATCATCTGTATCTAAATACATTTTAAATGGCCCCAACTCCCCTGGATCCCGAAGAGTATCATGTGCAAAACCATAGCCATAAGGAACATAATTTTTCATATACTCCATGGCATCTTTAGTGTACGCAGAAAACCCAAGTTTATACCCCAATCCAACAAAATCATTGAAAAAACTTGCATCACCATTTATCTCTGGAAACGCACTGATGGCAAAACAATTCTCTCCATTCGAGTTCTTATAATTCCCATCTATCTCCAGTTCCGCATGAAATGGTCGTCCTGTCAGTTCTTCCAAATACTCCTGTGCTTTTTTTACCTGTGATTCATTGCCTTTTTCAATAACTGATGTCAATATTTTTTTTATGATTCTGACTGGATACGGTCTAATCGGTGGAAGAGTGTCAATGATTCCATTCATTTCCCAGATTTGCGCATCTTCATAAAAAGTATTGTTTGGATCTGATGCAATCTGAGCAAATCCGCTTGATACAAAGGCCAATAGCACTATCAATAAAAATATTATTTTCTTCATATTACTTTTTCTCCGTTATTGTGTTTGATTTAGTTTTTTTGTCCATAAAGTTTCTATACAACTTGGTTATATCAAATTTTAAACTCGCGGCAAATTCCGGTCCACACTGAAAATTGTTCTGAATATTGTTATAGTTAAATGCAAGTATAAATCCTCCTTGCACAGACAATGATAAATAATTATTAAAAATATAGCTACCATTAAGCGAAATCATGTTTAAATATTCTGGCGTTCCACTCGGACTTATCAAAGACTGTCTACGTTTAGCTTCATCCTGTCCCTGAGTAGATGCATTTGGATATGCCCACTTTGTATTGTCAGCCACAGTATCATGTCCGCCCCAGTCCAATTCCGTAGTAAACACATTTGTCTTTGCATATTCTCCAGCAGCTTTAAAAAGATAGGTCAAATTAATATTCCACTTATCAAAACATTCATACCCAATACTCAACTCCCCAGCCACAGTGTCGGGTCCAAACGGACTTCCAATCCATTCATAAAAAGTTGTAAGGTCTCCCATATTTTCACGATAAGTTCGAACCAACGACCAATTTGGGTTTTCCTTTATATACAGAAATGGATCTGCATAATAGCCTTCCGCTACAATATGAAAATTTCCATTCACAAATGGTATAAAACTTTCAACACCGACCTGAAATCCCATAGCATTTGGGGTTGTGTCTTCTGGCCAATTCTCTTTTTCATACGCTGTCTGGAATTGATCCTGAGCAAAAAGACCATATAACCGCAAATATTTAATAGGCGTATAGGCAAGCTTAAAGCACATATATGCACAGGTAAAAGCTTCTTCGTAGGCTTTTTTTGAATAATCAAGCCATGGAGCCATACCATGATAAATTGTCCACGGATTTAAGAATCTAAGCTCAAAGGGCGCATTTACCAGAATTCCTTCCATCGCGCTAAAATGTATTTTGTTAAAAAATTGAACATCAATTCTATGTGAGTACATATATTTATCAACATTGAATTCGTTAATGCTCAACTCGTATTTTAGATTTGGAGAAAAGAATTCAAGATTTGCCCAAGAAGAACCCGTAAAATATTCACTAAGAATTACAGACCCCATCAAAGAGCGACCAATACTCTGCTCCCCCAATCCCATCCTAAAATTTATCTGGCAATCTTTTGGAAGATTTATTCCTGTAGAGATATATCCGTAACTTGGGAAATTTATATTGAAAGATTGTATCGGCAAGGGTATATTTGTATAATTATCATTATGCAACATCCATCCTTGGCTTTGAGCAAAACTCAAATTCGTCTGCATTGTCAGATAATCACCAATATCAAATGTTGCTGGAACTAAAAGGAATTCCTGTCTGTCATATCGATTGTAAATCCATGGCAAATCATTGTTACCCTTATAATAGCCTTCCAGATTTGTCTCCAGCGCAATCCCCAAAGAAAAAACACCCGCATTGAATGAGATATTGCACTCGTCAAAATAGCTAATTATTTTATCATAACTTTTTTTAGAATTTTCATTTAACGAATCATAATCATAGCCTTTTAACAGGATTCTTATTTGTCCAACTGTTAATGGCGCATCATCTGAAAAATCTACCCGTCCAGATTCAATTGCAATAGCAGTTAGAGAATCATATACCCAAGAGCCAGGCTGAATAAGTTCCTTCTCATTCCGTGGAGAAGCGGCAAAAATCAGTTCCCCAGAAAGAACTATAAGCATAGCACATAAAAAAAATTTTATTTTCATCGAGAACACCTTTTTACCATATTAAATCATAATAAATGTAAAAATTCAATGAAATTCCACAATTCATAAAAATTAGAATAAAAATTGAATATTTAAATTATGTTGAATATTCTTACAAAATATACTATTATAGCGCCATGAATATTGCCATGTTCACCGATGCATATTATCCTCGCATAAATGGAGTTTCAACTTCTGTCCATTACTATGCATCAGAACTTGTAAAGCTTGGTCACAAAGTATGTATTGTTTGTCTGGACTATTCAAAAAAAGAAAATGACGAAATATTCCGCGACGAGGAATTAAATGACAAAGAACTAAACTATGAAGTTTTTCGAATACCATCAGCCTACTTATTTGCATCAAAAGAAGATCGAGCTGCCAGACCTGACAAATTTCCCGCCATGAAAAATGCCATGAAAAAGTTTTCCCCCGATGTCATACATATAAATTCTGAATGGATGGTTGCCTACTTCGGTGTCATTTATGCAGTCCACAAAAAAGTACCTGTCATATATACATTTCATACCCTTTGGGAAGATTACTTACAGAATTACATACCATTTTTACCAAAACCTTGGATGAAAAAAGCTGGCAAAAGCTTGCAAAAGTATTATTTAAAACATGCCGACACCATTATTGCACCGACAAAGGAAATTGTTTCCATAATAAAGAAATACAAGATAAAAAAACCTATTGATATTATACCAACTGGAATTTCTGACTTTAGAAAACACTATACAGAAGAAAATATAGCGGAAACCTCAGAACATCTTTATAACCAATTTCCACAGCTTAAGGGAAAAGATATATTACTTTTCGTCGGAAGAATCGTAAAAGAAAAAAACCTTACTTTTCTGCTAGACGTCTTGGAAACGATTCGGAAAACAAATCCAAATACCGCCCTCCTTTTGATTGGCGGCGGACCATATGAAGAGCAATTAAAAAAAACGGTCTCAAAAAAGAAATGTGATGACTCCGTTATATTTTACGGTTATGCAAATTTCGATGAAACAATATGTTTCTATAAAATAGCAAAAGTCTTTGTTTTCCCCAGCAAAACGGAAACCCAAGGACTTGTGACAACAGAGGCTATGCTTGCTGGCTTACCAGTAGTTGCAATCGGTAGTCTTGGGACCATCGATATAATGCAGGGAAACAACGGTGGATTCATGGTTAAGGATGATGTCGCAGAGTTCAGCCAAAAAGTTAAACTACTTCTTGAAAATGAAGCAGTTTACAAAACCAAATCCGAAGAAGCCGTCAAATGGGCGCTCCGAATGGAAATTTCGACCCTAACATCTAAATTACTGAGCTGCTATGAAAAAGCTATTCAAATAAAAGAATTGAAGCAGCAGAAAAAAAATTCAAAATGATGATATCATAGATGATATCATATTTTATACAAAACCACCGGTTATCACTTGAAGATTACCCAACGGTTCGATAAAACTAAAAACATATGAGGTCCACCTTAAAATGTTCGCAATAAAACTTCTAATCGCCGCACACAAAAAATATCAGGTTCCGTCGGACGCAATCTATCTTCCGCTTCATGTCGGGGCAGAGGGAAAAGAGCCATTTGGATTTGCGGGTGACAATACAGGCGAAAATA
>CAMHLN010000030.1 GCA_946186155.1 uncultured Clostridia bacterium
AAATTCCAATTTTATTACGGATAACTCTAAAAAAACAAACACGATAAATTATTTCCTCGCAAAATGGACCTATCAATGAAATTTCTAAAATTGCAAAAATTTTTCCTAATAGAGTAGAATTAACTACTTTTTTACTTAATGTTTCACTATTAGATATCTTTAAATTGCTCAGTCCAAGCCAAGCACATAAATTATTTTCAATGAATCTAGATAATACAAATGACAAAAAAATTATTAATAAAATGATTGAAGAATGAGTTAAAATCTTAATTATATTTTGTTTTTTTAATGGCTCAATGATAACATATATATAAGAAATAAAAATAAATATAGGAATAATATGATTTGTTATTAGATTAAAAAAATTAAAAAAATTTTGAACTGATCTTTGATTAAAAGTTCTAAATAAAAAAAGTGCTATCAAACAAAACCCAAAACTCATCAGAAAAGCATATATTAATCCAAAATATTTTCTCCATCCATTGATATTTTCATAAAAAATAATTTCTTTCATTTTTACCTCCATTTGCTTAGTAATAACTTATTAGCAATATTTTTTACATAAATTTCTATCGTTTTTTCGATATCATCACACGAAGGATAATCTATTCTTCCAAATCTTTCTACAGACTGAACTGGACAACCACCTGCACAGAAGAGCAAAAATTTACATTCTTTACATTTTTGCATATTAAAATAATCACGTTGAGTCCACATTTTCAATTTATTTTCATCTATGTTTACACTATTTTCATCAAATGTTCCAATTTTATATTTTGGTTTTCCAACACACGTCAAACAAGTAGTAATTGTCCCATCAGGAGAAAAGCAATACTGTGCTCCAAAAGTGGCTTCACAATATGTTTGTTTCCACGGCTTTATTTTATCATTTGATGTTTCAAAAAAATTAGTAACAACTCCAAATACTGGAGACAACACAGTTTTTAGAAAAGATTGTTCATTACCATACCAGCCATTTTTTATAAATATATCTAGCATTTCTGATTCTTTCAAGATATTTGAATCTTGGATACATTTGTAGCATTTTACAGGTGAAGCATATGGAACAAATAGAGGGTTTTTACTCCAATTATTTTTATCAAAAATGTTTTTAAGTTCTGATATCCCATCGATATTTTCTTTATCAACATTAATTCTAAGACTAATTTTTATTCCCGTTTTTAAAATTTTATCAATTCCATTACAAATCTTATCAAAAGTTCCTCTACCATCAGCATATATTCTTCGGATATCATGTATTGCTTTATTTCCATCCAATGTAATTTGAATAACAGATATAATATCTTTAAATTTTTCTATCAAATCAAAATACTCGTTAATTGTTGTTCCATTTGTTACAATTGAGACAGGAATTTTTAATTCATTGGAAAAGCGAAAAATCTTTTCAATTATTGAATAATTACAACTCAGTAAAGGTTCTCCACCAAAAAGGGATATTGTTGGATAATTTAATTTTGACTTACTTTGATCTGATGCTTTGAATTTATCAATAGATTGATGTATATGATTAAATATGACATTGAGCTGTTTTTCCGACATTAGTTTAAAATTTTTATGCATATCATTACCTTCAAAACAATAAGTACACCTTAGATTACATCCCATGGTAGGGCAAATAACAAATTTTGTGTTTAAAACTTTTGAATTTGAACTTAAACTTATTTCTCTTAATTTATTTTTTATTTTTAATTCTTCATTTTTAGTTTCGAAAATATAACCACGATTTTTTAATTTAATATATGTTTGATCGTCAAACTTTTTGTTAATTTTTCGACTCTTTATTGTTTTATTAATCAAATAAAATGTTTCATTATCTACAACATCAATTGCACCAGTCAATGTATTAAGCATGAGAGTATTTTCATTACTTAATTTATAAAAACAAACGTATTTAGTAAAATATGCCATTTATTCCTCACTTAAAATAAATTCGTCAATGGAGGAATATCCTCCATTAACCTTTTGTGAAACAATTAATACAACTAATTTCAATGCATTTACACTCGCACAAATTGCAAACACAATTGTTAGTTTCACACCAGCAGTCATTGTAGTCTACTGGTGGATTGCAGTCTCCAATGTCATTCCAAAGCTTCTCGTTTAAAGATTTAATCCCCAAATTTCATCCCCCCCCTTTCCCTTTCGGCAAGATAATTTTTGTTCTATATCCGAAAAAGAGACAAAATCAATACGATAAACTTAACAAAATTCATTTTTATATATTTGAACATATTTAATAATTATAAACGAACTTTATTGTGCAATAATATATATATATATATATATTATGCATAATTTATAAAGTTATTTATTGTATAATATATACAAATATTTTTATCTAAAAAACATATATAAGATTGCAATTATAATTTTATTATAGAAGTTATATGTGTAATCATAATAGAAATTAATTCAGGTTATATCACGAGTTTTTATAGTATGCCAGAATATAAATCTGTAAATAACTACTATAGAGGTTGATATAAATGAAATTTGAGATTGATAAAGATTTTGTTAATGCAAATATATCAAGGACTATCCGTTTTAGTGAAACTATTTTCCAAGACTTGCTAGAAATTTCAGAAAGAGAAGAAATTTCATTTAATTTGTTAGTCCTGCAATGCTGCAGATTCGCCATAAATAATTTTAAAAATTCTGAACCACCCGAAGATCAGAAATCTAAAAAGCCTAAAAAGACAAAAACTGACAATTAACACTTTTTTGTCATAATATTGGTATCAAATAATACCAAATTGATATTTGCAAAGTGCTCTAAACATGATACGATATATAAAGTGGTAGGATTTTGCCTTTTAGCATTTAGCTTTGAATACAGTTTTTGCAGTAAATAATTCAAAAAAATAGAAATTTCGCACTATAAGTAGAGGGGCAAATTTTGTCATATAAAATATTTTGTTAAACAAAGGGTTTTATCGCTGGCTCGAAATGAGTCATTTGAAAATACGGTCATAATTATTTTTTTTGGAATTTATTCACATTTCTAACATAAATGACTGTATAAAATGACTTGCAGTAGAACCCCAGCGTATGATGTCTCTAGTTTAAACGAAGAGAGATGAGGCTTTTATTGAGTGGCGTGATAAGCTGCTGGGAAAAAAGTTAATCTCTTATAAAAAAGACAAAAAAGCTCTGCAAACTTAGTAACACAAAATTGACTTTCATAACCGAAGCCAAAAGCGTAGTAAAAAGAGTAGTGAAAAGCGTAGTAAAAAGAGCAGTAAAAAGCGAAGCACAAACCGCAGACATATATAAACAAAACAAAACTAAAAAAGAAAATACTGCTAACGCAGTACAAAAGAAAGCTGTGTGTGTGAGTTCAAAAGCGTTTTGTTAACGAAACATGATTTTGAAAAGCTTAAAACTCGATGTCCTCGAGAGTTTGAAGCCGTTATCAACCATCTTTCGAGCTATGTCGAGTTTAAGCACTTAGCAAGGCTTAGCTATTTGGCAAACCAAAAATGGTTAGTTTTGGTAATTGCGAGCAAAAACGTAAAGAAAATTTTATGGAATTTTTAGTCAGCAACTCGGTAGTAAATAGCACCAAGTTGCTATTTACACAGCATTCCAGGTGTGGTATAGTATGTAAAGTGGCAGAGTTTTATTTGGCTCCAAATCTTGAAATAACAGCACTTTGAAGCGTTTTTATATAAGAATTTCTTTCCGGCGACGCCGGAGAAAATACCTAAAGTTGTAAAAGATTCCTCTCCGGCAACCGCCGGAGAGATTGTGTTTTAAACGCTGCCTTTTTAATTTGACGCGAGGTGATTAAATTTATTAGTGATGAGTTAAAAATTCAAGAAATTAGCATAAATGACATCAAAATGTACGAAAATAACCCGAGAAACAACGACGAAGCGGTTAAATATGTCGCCAACTCGATAAAAAAATTCGGGTTTAAAGTTCCTGTAATAATTGACAAAAACCACACAATAATTGCAGGCCACACAAGGTTCAAGGCTGCAAAAAAGCTCAATATCGAAAATCTTCCCTGCTTGATTGCAGATGACTTAGATGACAAGCAAATCAAGGCTTTCAGGCTTGCTGATAACAAAGTTTCGGAGCTTTCTGATTGGAATTTTGAACTTTTAAATCAGGAACTTTCAAAACTATCAGATTTTTCAATGTCCGATTTTGGGTTTGAAAGCCTTGAAAACATTGACTTTGTCGAAGATGTAATTGAAGATGAAGTTCCAGAAATTCCTGAAGAGCCTAAGGCAAAATATGGAGATATTTACAGTCTTGGGAACCATCGCTTGATGTGCGGTGACAGCACGATTTTTAACGATATCGAAAAGCTCATGAATGGGAATCTTGCCAATCTTTTGTTAACTGACCCACCATATAACGTTAATTACAAGAGTAAATCCACAAATATGCAGATTCAAAATGACAACCAAAATGAAGATTCTTTTTACCAGTTTTTGTATGACTCGTTCTCAAATATTTACAGTTTTTTAAAAGATGACGCCAGTTTTTATGTTTGGTATGCCTCAAAAGAAGTTGTGAATTTTTCAAATAGCTTGAAAAATGCAGGTTTTGACGTCAAGCAGGAGCTGATTTGGAACAAAAACAGTCATGTTATGGGTAGATGCGACTACCATTACAAGCATGAGCCTTGCCTTTATGGCTGGAAAGCCTCTAAAAAACATAACTGGTACGGAAATCGAAAGCAGACAACAGTTGTGGATTTTGATAAGCCTCTGAAAAATGATTTGCACCCGACGATGAAGCCTGTCGGGCTTTTTAATTACCAAATTCAGAATTCGTCGAAGCCAGGCGATATAATTCTTGATATTTTTGCAGGTTCTGGAACGACTTTAATGGCCTGCGAACAGAACAATCGCAAGGCTTTCCTGATGGAACTCGATCCAAAATATGTCGACGTTATTATCAATCGCTGGGAAAAATTTACTGGAAAGAAGGCGGAAAAATTATGAAATTAATCACAAGGGTAGCCACGAAACATGAATGATAAAAATTTAGTTCCTATAAGCTCGAGAGAAGCTCGAGAAATAAAGCAAATGGGGAAAAAAGGCGGAAAAAATTCCGTTATAGCTCGTCGTAAAAAGAAAGAAGAAGCTAAGCAAAACGAAAAATTGGTAGATATTTTAAAAAAAGTAATTTTTTCCGAAGTCAAATCAGAAGTTGTCAAGAAAAAAATCAAAGAACTCGGCATTGAAGGAAGCAATTATTTCACCGCTCTTTGTGCAGTTTCAACAACAAAAGCTATGCAAAAAGGAGATTTTAATGTAATTTTTAAGATGATTGAGCTCATTGATAAGTCTAATCTTAACAGTTTTCAAACTGAAGAAAGTGAATCGTTTAATAATTTAATTGGAGCAATCAAAAATGTTCGAAAAATTGAACCCGAGGCAGAATGAATTTTTAATAGATGTAATCGACGAAAAAACCTCAAGAATCAATATATTGCAAGGGTCTGTCCGGAGCGGCAAAACGTACGTGAGTTTGATTGCCTGGCTGATTTTAATAGCCTTATATCCAAAAAATAGCAATTTTTTAATGGTCGGCAAAACAATCACTTCACTAAAAAGGAACTGTCTAACATTACTCGCAAGCCTTTGCCCCGCTTTCGTTTTCTCGACTTCTAAAAAAGAAGCTTCTCTTTTCGGTCGAAAAATTTATCTCGAAGGAGTGAACGATTCCCGTGCAGAGCAAAAAATCAGAGGTATGACTCTGCAAGCGGCGTATTGCGATGAGCTCACTCTTTTTACCGAAGATTTTTTCTCGATGCTTCTTTCTAGACTTTCAATGCCAAATTCAAAGCTTTTGGGGACTACCAACCCTGACTCTCCCGGACACTGGCTGATAAAAAAGTATATTTCAAGAAAAAATGACTTAAATCTCAAAATTTGGGATTTCTTTCTCGATGACAACGAAATGATTCCAAAAGAAATCATCGCGAGCATGAAAAAAGAGTACACCGGTGTTTTTTACGATAGGTTCATTCTGGGCAAATGGGTACAGGCTGAAGGCCTTATTTACTCTAGGTTTGCGAACGATAAATCGAGATATATCATCGAAAAATTTCCGATTCATGAGCTTCAAAGCATCCACATCGGAGTCGATTATGGCGCAAGTAAGAGCAAGACTGCATTTGTAACAATTGGCTTTACTCGAAGCTATGAAACCCTTGTCGTGCTTGATGAATTTGTGCCTTTAGGAATTAATTCTCCTGAAAAACTTTATGAGAATTTTTTAAATTTTTATAGAAAAATCCAAAAAGAGTATGGATACATCTCGACGTGCTATGCAGACTGGGGAGGTCTTGGGCAGGTTATCACAAAGGGCCTTCAAACCTACTGTTTGCAAGCAAAAGTGCCGGTAAAAATTCATGATTGCAGCAAATTTAGGATTATCGAGAGAATCAACATTTTGTCGAGGCTGATTGGTACTGATAGGTTTAGAATTCTTTCTCGATGCAGCGAAACAATTGAATCCCTTTCGAGCGCAGTCTGGGAGGATGAAAAAGATGACGTTCGGCTCGATAATGGGACTGTAAACATTGATGTTCTTGATGCAATGGAATACGCGTTTGCGAGTTTTATTCCAAAAATTAGCAATTCGTTTAATAAAATACCAGCCAAAGAGCTGTGTGCTTTCTCCGGCGGCGCCGGAGAAGAGAAATTTTTAGAAGGAGTGATAATTTGAAACTTAACGAATTTTTCAAAACAATCGGATATGATATCGATGAAATTTTGTCATATAAATCCAGTGACGACAAGTATTTGAGCTGGTACAAAGGCTTTGTGAACAATTTTCATAAATATTATGTTTACAACGGTGAGCGGCAGGTTTTCAAAAATCGATATTCTTTAAATTTAGCGAAGAAAATATGTGAAAATTTTGCTGATTTTTTGATGAACGAAAAGGTCAGAATCACTCTCGGGACAGATAAAAACACGAAAATAATCAACGATTTGCTCAGAAAAAATAACTTTTGGGTCAAGGCGAACCAAGGGATTGAAAAGACTTTCGCTCTTGGAACCGGCTGCTTTTTGCTATCTCTTGACGAGAAACTTCAAATTAAAATTCAGTTTGTGAGTGCCTCAAACATCTACCCTTTAAGCTATGACAAGGACGAAATTTTTGAGTGTGCTTTCATCAGTGATAAAATAAAATTTAATAAAATTAGTCTAAAATCCGAAAAAATCAGAGATATTCAGCTTCATATTGTTGAAAATAAACAATATGTTGTAAAAAACTTTCGATTCAAAGTAAACGAAAATGAAGATTTGTTTGAAATTCCTCTCGACGATATTCCGTCCGAAACTCAAACTGGGGATTCATTTAGGTGGTTTGTTCCAATAAAGCCAAATATTATCAATAATTTTAATCTCGACAGCCCGTTTGGGATTCCAATTTATGCGAATAGTCTCGAAGTTTTAAAGTCTCTTGACTTAACTTTTGACAGTTTTGTAAACGAAATCCAAAATGGTCGAAAACGGCTTTTTGTAACTCAAGACGCCATGAAAGTTAGCTCAGACGGATGTTTCAAGAACGCTTTCGACCCTGAAGACGTTCTTTTTTATATTTTGGATAGCAATTTTTCTGACAATAAACCCAATTATGTTCAGGAAATAAACGGCCAGTTAAGAATTGAAGAACTCAAGAACGCAATTCAAACAAATTTGGACCTTTTATCGATGAAGCTCGGCCTTGGAGACCAATATTTTAAATTCGAAAACAATTTGACTCCAAAGACTGCTACTGAAGTTATAAGTGAAAATTCAGACCTTTTCAGGACTATCAAAAAACACGAGCAAATGCTTGAAAATGCTTTGATTGAGCTAATTTCAGCGATTATTAAAATCGGAAATTCAACAAATTTGTTCAATATTCAGAACGAAATCATAAATATCGATTTTGACGATTCGATTATTGAAAGTAAAGAGCAGAATAGGCTTCAGGACAGGCAAGATGTTGCCATGGATGCGCAAAGTTTGGTTGAGTATCGCATGAATTGGTATGGAGAGGATGAGCAAACTGCTCGCCGAAAAATTGAAGTAAATTCAATGGGATTACCAAATTATGATAAATTTGTAGACAATAGACATGATCAAACAGTATTTTCTCTTTTGATTAAAAAATATGGTTTAGCTAATTCTGGAAAACAAAATATGACTCTAAATGAAATAGATAGATTAGATACCAAAATGCCACATATATTCTGTCATTATAGAAGAGAAAGATACAAAGATTATGAAGACTTGAAAAGAATTTGCGAAATTGGATGATGGTGTTGGAAAGAATATTGCTCCATTGCAGGAGAAAAAGAT
>CAMHLN010000031.1 GCA_946186155.1 uncultured Clostridia bacterium
TCACCCTTTTTTTCTCTTGTCAACACTTTTTCCTATCTTTTTTCAAATTTTTTTCAAAAAATATCTTTTATCGTTCTTGAAATTTTGAATAAAATTGCATCACAAAAACATATGATATTCGAGAAGGCCAAAAAGTTTCGGAGGATTCAATATGCCAGATTTTTTTCCTGAAGGATACATAATAAATTCGGACGAAAATAATTCTTTTTTGAGCTCTGAAGTTTTACTATCCCAAGCTAAATCCTTGGGAAAAATTTTAGAATCTAAAGCAATATTATGTGACAATCAACATAACTTAATTGTGAATCTAGGATGCATGCAAGGAATCATTCATCGCGAAGAAGTTGCGATGGGAATTAACGAAGAAAACATAAAAGATATAGCTATAATTTCCAGAGTCAACAAACCTGTTTGTTTTGTTGTTTTAGGATTTGAAAAACACAAAAATGGAAAAATCAGAGCTATATTATCAAGAAAAATTGCTCAAGAAATTTGCTTTGAACAAAAAATTTCTAGACTTTTTCCTGGAGATGTCATAGATGCAGTAGTAACTCATTTGGAAAATTTCGGAGCTTTTGTTGACATTGGATGTGGAATTATCTCGTTTTTGCCGATAGATACCATATCTGTTTCGAGAATTGTGCATCCAAGTGAAAGATTCAAAAACGGAATGAAAATAAAAGTCGTTGTAAAATCAATTTCAAAAAATAGAGTTAATCTAACTCATAAAGAACTTCTCGGAACTTGGGAAGAAAACGCGCAACACTTCAATGTCGGAGAAACTGTTACAGGAATAGTGAGATCTATTGAAGATTACGGCATTTTTGTTGAACTAACTCCAAATTTAGCAGGACTCGCAGAACCAAAGGAAAATATATCAGAAGGCCAGCAAATAAGTGTTTATATTAAAAATATTATCCCTGAAAAAATGAAAATAAAATTGGTAATAATAGAGGGATTTGAATCCAAAAATAGAGTCACAAATCCAAAATATTTTTTCACTGGCACACATATGAATAGATTTATTTACTCTCCTCTGTCTTGTAATAGAATAATCGAGACAGATTTTACTCATAATTTTGTAAGAGCTTAGTAGTTTTTATTTCTCTGCTGACGTAAAATCATTTCACAGTTATAGTTATGAAATGAGGAAGTATGATAAAAATTATATCGTTAAAGTCCAGATCTATGGGACAAATTTCAAAATTTATATTCAAATCAGGAGAATATGAACTAGATAATTATGTCATTTTTGAAACTTCACGAGAAAAAGGATTCGGCAAAGTTGTATCTGTTGACTTAGTTCGTAATCACGAAGTACCAGTAGATGCACAAAAAGCAGTTTTTAGAAAATCCAATGAAGAAGATTGGAAAATTATAAAAGAAATAGAAGAATTAGAGAAAGAATCTTTTGAGTTGATAAAAGAAGAAATAAAAAAAAAGCACATAGGAATAAAAGTTATATGCGTAGAATATTCTTTTGACAAACAAAAACTTTATATATTTTTTTCTTCCGAAGAAAAAATTGACTTCAAATATTTATTGAATTTTTTATTCAAAAAGTTAAGAATTTGGATTGAACTAAAACAAATAGGATTGAGAGAATCTGCACAATTTTTTGGAGGAGTAGGAATTTGCGGAAGAAATATATGTTGCAACTCTTTCTTGAATTCTCCCAGAAAAATAAACATAAATTCTGTAGAAAATCAGAATTTATATGTCGGAGGCACAAAATTTTGCGGAATATGCGGTAGACTTATGTGTTGCCTTGATTATGAAGAAAAAATGTACTTGAAATCTATTGAAAAAATGCCTAAAATCAAGGATATAGTTGAGACTCCTGCTGGTCTTGGAATTGTTGTCGGAGTAAATGTCATCTCAGAAAATGTAAGGGTATCTCTCGTAAATGATCCGACTGCGCATGCGATTACTTTCAAGGTATCGGAGTTAAAACAGGTAAAGAAGGAATATGTTGGAAAAAATTGAGATAGTTGATTTAGATCTTTTTTACGGGAAATTTCAAGCTTTGAAAAAAGTTAACTTAAAAATTCCAGAAAATCAAGTAACTTCTTTCATTGGTCCTTCGGGATGCGGAAAATCTACCTGTTTGAGATCAATTAATCGTTTGAATGACCTTTATTCGTGTAGAATATCCGGTGAAGTTCTGTTAGATGGTGAAAACATTTATGATCCCGGGATTGATGTCACTCAATTACGAAAAAAAATCGGAATGATTTTTCAAAGGCCTAATCCTTTCGCTATGAGCATATATGATAATATTGCCTATGGTCCGAGAGTTCATGGAATCAAAAAAAGGTCAGAACTAGATGAAATAGTCGAAACTACGTTGAAATCTGTTTTTTTATGGGAAAATGTTAAGGACAATTTTAGAAAAAAAAGTGCAATGCAACTTTCAGGAGGCCAACAACAACGTTTGTGCATTGCTCGCGCTATCGCTATAACCCCTGAAGTATTATTAATGGATGAGCCTACTTCTGCTCTAGACCCCGTAGCTACATTGAAAATAGAAGACTTGATATACGAATTGAAAAAAAAATACACAGTAGTTATAGTTACCCACAATATGCAGCAAGCTGCTAGGATTTCTGATAATACTGCTTTTTTTAAAAATGGAGAATTAATAGAATGTGATGATACTTACACATTTTTTAATAATCCGAAAAGTAAAATGATAGATGATTATATAACTGGCCGTTCTGGCTAGAAAATTAAAATTAGGAGATATTTATGAATTATGTAGATAGAGTTTTGGAAAATTTAATTGCTAAAAATCCAGGGGAGAATGAATTTCATCAGGCTGTAACTGAATCTTTGAAATCAATAGAATCTTTTGTTTGTTCAAACAAAATTTATGAGGAAATGTCCGTTTTAGAACGATTAACTGAACCTGAAAGATCTATAAGCTTCAGAGTTTCATGGAAGGGAGACGACAACAAGATTCATGTAAACAAAGGATATAGAGTTCAATTTAACAGTTGCATTGGACCATATAAAGGAGGCCTAAGATTTCATCCTTCCGTAAATTTATCTATAATGAAATTTTTAGCATTCGAGCAAACTTTCAAAAATTCAATAACTGGTTTGCCAATTGGAGGAGCGAAAGGAGGAAGTGATTTTGACCCCAAGGGAAAATCTGACTTTGAAATTATGAATTTTTGCCAGAATTTTATGAATGAACTTTTTAGACACATAGGTTCGTATACTGATATTCCAGCAGGAGACATCGGGGTCGGAGCAAGAGAAATAGGATATCTTTTCGGACAATACAAAAAAATAAAGAATCTTCATGAAGGAGTCTTAACAGGAAAAGGACTCGATTTTGACGGATTAGAAGGAAGAAAAGAAGCTACTGGATATGGATTGGTGTATTTTACCCAAAAAATGCTCGAAGAAAACGGAAATTCGTTCGAAGGAAAAACAGTTTGTGTTTCAGGAGCTGGAAATGTTGCTATTCACGCAGCAGAAAAAGCACAACAATTTGGAGCAAAAGTTGTAACCATGTCTGATTCTTCAGGATGGATATATGACCCCAATGGAATCAATCTAGAAGTTGTGAAAAAAATAAAAGAAAAAAGCAGAGAAAGAATATACAAATATCTCGAATTTGAACCAGAATCTAAATACACAGAAGGAAAATTTAATTGGTCCATTCCTTGCGATATTGCTCTTCCTTGTGCAACACAAAATGAGTTAATCTTGAGTGATGCTAAAAATTTAGTGAAAAATGGAGTTAAATTTGTATCAGAAGGAGCAAACATGCCCACAACAATAGATGCTACGAAATATTTAGTGTCTAACGGGGTGATTTTTGGCCCTGCAAAAGCTGCAAATGCAGGAGGAGTGTCGTCTTCTGTGATAGAAATGAGCCAAAACAACTCAAAAATGACATTCGATTCTAAATTTTCCAACGAAAAACTTAAGGATATAATGGAATCTATTTTTGCGAAAATTTCCTCAACTGCAAAAGAATACGGGAACAAAACCGATTATATATCAGGCGCGAACATTTTAGGATTCAAAAAAGTTTCCTCCGCAATGCTGTCAGAGGGAATATTATAATCTTAATTAATATCAACAAAAACATGAAAGCCTATATGGCTTTCACATTACTTTTGTAATTGCATTAACTTATGCACTATTCTTTTTCAATCAAAACATCGAAAGGACAAGCAAATTCATCTGAAAATCCACTTCTCGCAAGACCACTTATGAAAAAACCACCAATTTTGTATATTCCCAACCAATTGTATTCTTCCTCATTTGAACCATAATATTTAACTTTTTTAACTTTAAGACATTCTATATTATTTTCAGTCATAAAATTCTCAAAAAACTTTATGGCACATTCTAATTTGCAAAAACCTCTAACCAAATAATCTCCATTCATAAGAGACATTTTTGATTCGTTATTGCAAATACAACATCTAATATCCAGACAATTTGCCCTGGCAGCCCCAAAAAACATCATAGCACAAAAGCAAAGACATAAATATCTAAAAAAATTCATACATACTCCTTTAATTTATTTTCGCCGGCACATCGAGGTATAAAATGTTTTCATTAAAAAATCAATAATATCCTACAATATTTCTCATTTTTGTCAAAAGATTCAAAAATATAATAAAACTTACGCTAATTATATGTTGTATGCAAGTATTCTAAAATTTTAAAAATTCCTACGCTAGAAATTTTATTGTTTGAATAAAATAAACCAATTTTACTAAGACATGATACAACAACGCAATCAATTATTTAAGATTTTCGTAAATTTTCTTTAATAGTTCTATAAATTTATCTTTGATTTCTGGATGCTCCAATGCTATATTCATAGAAGCCTCCAGAGCTCCTATTTTGCTTCCTATGTCATATCTTATGCCATCAAATTCGTATCCTATCATTCCGTTTTTGTTGGCAAGAACTTTCATTGCATCAGTTAGTTGAATTTCGTTTCCAGCTCCGGGAGATGTGTTCTCAAGAACATCAAATATCTCCGGAGTCAACACGCATCTTCCTAAAATAGCATACAAAGACATTACTTCACTTTTTGAAGGTTTCTCTATCATATCAGAACATTCGAAAACTCTGTCTCTTATTTGCTTCAACTTTACTGAACTGTACTTCGAAATTGAATCTTGCGTAACTTTTTTTATTCCAATAACTCCTTTTTGAAACTCTTCAAACAAAGAAATCATGTTTTTGCAAACAGGGGTCTTGCTAACTATGACATCGTCCCCATAAAGAACCGCAAAAGGTTCGTTTCCAACAAACGATTTTGCAAGATAAACAGCATGTCCTAATCCTTTGGGCTCTTTTTGGCGCAAAAAATATATATTCGCAAGGTAAGATATCTTTTTTATGCATTCCAAAGACTCAAATTTTTTGGTTTTCGAAAGATTCTCTTCAAGTTCAGGAACTCTATCAAAATGGTCCTCAATGATATCTTTTCCTCTATTTGTTATAATCAATATGTCTGTTATTCCTGAGGAAACTGCTTCCTCTACTATGTATTGTATAGCTGGTTTATCTACCAGGGGGAACATTTCTTTAGGCATAGACTTAGTTGCAGGCAAAACTCTTGTTCCTAATCCTGCTGCTGGAATAACTGCCTTCGTTATTTTCATTTTACACTTCCAATATTTGAGATATTTATGAAATTTAGTAAATCAGAAAAAATTTTATTTGGTACATTTTCTCTTCTTTCTGCAATTATAATACTTTATAATTTGTTTTATATTCCCTCTCTACCTGATGCAAATGTTATCAAAAAAAATTTAAATTTTCAAATTGATGAAAATTTTGATAAAGAAGAAAAAAGCATCGGGAAAATAGACATAAATTCTGCTAAAGTTGAAGAGCTCAAAAAAATCCCAGGAGTAGGGGAATCTATAGCTGAAAGAATAGTTGAATATAGAGAAACAAATGGGGGATTTTCATCTATATCAGAAATTATGAACGTCAGTGGAATAGGACAGAAAAAATTTGATGCTATGAAAGACTATATTTGCACGAAATAAGAAAAACGTCGGGAAAATAAACATAAATTCTGCTAAAATTGAAGAACTCAAAAAAATCCCAGGAGTAGGAGAATCTATAGCTGAAAAAATAGTTGAATATAGAGAAACAAATGGGGGATTTTCATCTATATCAGAAATTATGAACGTCAGTGGAATAGGACAGAAAAAATTTGATGCTATGAAAGACTATATTTGCACGAAATAGGAGAAAAAATTGAAAAAAAAATTCGATTGGCAAAATTTAAAAAGCGGCTCAGATATAAGAGGAATAGCGATAGGAGAAAACACTAATCTTACTAACGATGTAGTAAAAAGTATTGCCATCTCTTTCTCTGTATTCTTGGAAAAGACAATGGGAATAAAGAGAGAAAATCAAACTATTGCTGTAGGACACGACTCTAGATTATCAAATATGAGAATAAAAGACATCGTCATAAATAGCCTATCATCCATAGGAGTAAATGTCTATTATTGCGGTCTAAGTTCCACTCCTGCTATGTCTATGGCTCCAAAAATTTTATCTTGTTGTTCAGCAATAGAAATAACCGCGAGCCATCATCCGAAAGAATACAATGGATTCAAATTTTTCACTCTAGAGGGAGGATTAAAATCTTACAACATAGAAGAAATTCTAAAAATCGCTTGCAACGAATATTTTCCGAAATCTTCTGTATTAGGTGAAGTTAGGAATGTAAATTTAATGAGCAAATACACGTCCGTCTTGAAAAACATGGTAGTAAAAGAATTAGAATCTAAAAATCCTTTGGAAGGATTTAAGATAGTAGTAGATGCTTCGAACGGTGCGGGAGGATTTTTTGCAAAAAATTTCTTAAAAAAACTCGGGGCAGATGTGTCAGGAAGTGCTCTTTTGGAACCTGATGGCAATTTTCCTGTTCATGCTCCAAATCCTGAAAAAAAAGAGTCAATAAATTTCATATCACAATTAACTAAGGAAAATAAAGCAGATTTGGGAATAATATTCGATGCAGATGTTGACCGCTGCTTTTTTGTCGATAACCAAGGAAATCCAATAGTCAAGAACAAACTTATAGCTCTTGTTTCGAAAATGGTATTAAATGAGCATCCTGATTCTGCAATAGTCACAGATTCTGTAACTTCTGATAATCTAAAAGAATTCATAGAAAACAGTGGAGGGTACCACATCAGAGAAAAAAGAGGATACCAGAATGTCATTGGTACAGCGAAGTATCTGAACGAAGACAAAAAAAGATGTTTTTTAGCTATAGAAACCTCTGGCCATGCTGCATTTGAGGAAAATGAGTTCAAAGATGATGGAGCTTATCTTGCGGTCAAAGTAATAATAGAAATGGTAAAATTGAAAAAAAGAGGATTAAATCTATTTGATGAAATTTCTGAATTTCAAGAATCAAAAGAATCTGAAGAATTAAGAATTCCAATGGATAACTCTCAACAAATTGAAGCTACTATTTCTAAATTTAAAGAAAACTACAAAAAAATCAGAGGATGCGAAATTGATGAAAATACTCCTGAGGGAGTTAGATTAAATTTTAAATTAAAAGACCAGCAGGGGTGGTGCTTGTTGCGCCAAAGTGCTCATGATTTAAGCATTGTGTTAAATATAGAAAGTGACATACACGGTGGAATAGAAAAAATTTTGCAAGATATTTCAGTGATTAATGTTGACAAATGAAAAATATATTGATAGAATCCTACGATATATTGATGATTGGTTCGGTGGGAGTCTTCAGGGGGCATAGCTCAGTTGGTTAGAGCGCTTGCTTTACACGCAAGAGGTCACAGGTTCGAACCCTGTTGTTCCCACCACTTGGCCCGGTAGTTCAGTTGGTTAGAACGCTAGCCTGTCACGCTAGAGGTCGACGG
>CAMHLN010000032.1 GCA_946186155.1 uncultured Clostridia bacterium
AAAGATGTTGTTGACAACAATTACACGAAAAATACGGATGTTAACGCAAATTACATTAAAAAAAATAATCGGAATGCTATTAAACAAGCAGCTGCAGATCTTGGCATCAAGTACACGGAGGACGAACTTAAACAAAAAATTAAGGCTGCCGTATCAAAAGCTGAGAGTACGAATTTATTGAAACGCGTTGTGGATGACAATAAAAAGAAGCTTCTTGACGGTTCTATTAACAAACTAGGCAAACAATTGAAGAGTTCTTTGCAGCTTATCCAATCAAAACTTAAAGGAAATTTTGTTGATATTTTACACGATATGAAATACAGTGAAGACAGACGTGGAATACCAGATGATAAAGTAGTAGTTGCGCTTAACGTGATCGCTGACATAAAAAATGCTTTGGTTGACAAACAAGCAGTTGACTTTGATGCTGAAATTCAAAGCTCAGAAGGTAAAACTGATGAAATTTGGAGCAATTTTAGTTTTGACTTGGGTTCAAAAGAATATGAAGTTTACATTGATCACACAAAAAATAAGGAAATTTGTGTTGATGTCGATGATGAAGATCGTTATTTTATTAAATTGAGTGATTAAAATGATGATGAATGATGGGAATGAGATATGATTATTATAGATCTGCTCATTCTCAGTTTGTTTATTGCTTTGAAAAACCGGTTGCACGTAGGCACATCGAGACCAGCAGTGGGTTCATCCAGAACTATAACTTTGTGCTCCATAGCAATAATTCCCGCGATAGAAACCAATCTTTGCTCTCCCCCCGAAAGAGAAAACGGAGAGCAATTTATTTTATCTTTATTGAATCCTATCAACTCCAAAGCCCACAGAGATTTTTCAAGACATAATTTTTCGGAAAACCCTAAATTCCTCGGCCCGAACATAACATCTTTTATAACAGTATCCTCAAATAGCTGATTTTCCGGAAATTGAAAGACAATTCCAACTTTTTCATTCAAAACTTTTCTGTTTGCTTTTTCTCCATCGAAAAAAATTTCTCCTGAAACGGGAGAAATCATTCCTTTCGTCAATTTAGCAATCGTAGACTTTCCTGTTCCCGTAGGCCCAGTTATGTTCATCACTTCGTTTTCATGAATTTTAAAATTTAATTTGTTTATTATGTATTTATCAGCGCCATCATATTTAAAACTTACATTTTTGAACTCGAGAATACATTTTTCGGATTTCTCTTCGTTAAAAAAGATACTACTAAAATCGGCATCTTGCAGATATTTTTCATCTATCGTATCTTTCGTCCCTTTAGCAACAAGTTTACCTGAATCCAGAACAAATATTTTTCTAGCTAATTTCGCCTCATTCATGTGGTGAGTAAGCAAAATTATGGTAATTCCCAATTGGTTCAACCTAATAAGCTCATTCATAACTACTTTGCAACTTTCGGGGTCTAACATTGATGTGGGTTCGTCCAAAACCAAACATTCTGCTCCCATTGCGAGAGCTCCCGCTAAAATTAACTTTTGCTTGGTCCCCCCTGAAAGAGTATCTACATCGCTAGTTTTATATTCAGATATGCCCAAAGATTCTAGAGTATCATCTATTTTTTTTCTCATCAAATCTCTGGGCATTCCTAAATTCGAAAGGCCAAACGCTGCATCCTCTTCAACTGTGCTAGCAACTATCTGATTGTCCGGATTCTGAAATGTAAATCCAACTTTCTGCCTTATATCGTAAATTTTAGACTTATCTTTAGTATTAATACCATTCACCAAGACATCTCCGAAGGTTGGAAGAAGAAGACCATTTATATGTCTGGCTAGCATCGACTTCCCACTTCCGTTCCTGCCTATAATAGAAACGAAATCTCCCTTTTCTATACAAAACGAAATATTATCTAATATTTTATTTTTCTCATAAATAAAAGTAACATTTTTAAACTCTAGGGCATGCATCTATTTACTACCGTTTTTCAAACTATTTACATATTCAGTCAAATCACTTTTTATGACTGTTACCTTTGGGCCATAAATTATTTGAACTCCTTCTCCGCTAACAATAACTCCAGAAGCATTGGTACTTTTAAGCATACTTTGGTCTACTTTGTTAGAATCTTTTACAGAAATTCTTAATCTGGTCGCACAACATCCTATATCTACAATATTTTCAATTCCTCCAAGCCCTAAAACTATTTTTTCTGACAAATTAGATTGATTATCTACATTATAGTCTTTTTTGGTGAAAAGCTTAGATTCTACTTCATCTTCTTCCCTACCAGGAGTCATTAAGTTCATTTTTTGGATTAAAAATTTAAATAAGAAATAGTAAACTACGAAATAGCATGCCCCAACAGGAAGAATCATAATCCAGTTTGTTTTTTCATTTCCCTGCATAACTCCGAACAAAACAAGATCAATTAATCCTCCTGAAAACGTCATTCCCACAGCTACATTCAAAATGTGCATTAACATAAAAGAAAGGCCAGCAAAAACGCAATGAATAGCATATAAAAAAGGAGCAACAAACAAGAAAGTGAATTCTATAGGCTCGGTTATTCCTGTTAACATTGCAGTCAGCGCAGCAGATAAAAGCAATCCCCCGACCATTTTCTTCTTATTTTCTTTTGCAACTTTATACATCGCAAGAGCAGCTCCAGGCAGACCAAATATCATAAATGGGAACTTCCCTGTAAAGAACCGAGCAGCATCCACACTGAATTTGCTAACATTTGGAGAAGCAAGTTGAGCAAAAAATATATTCTGGGCTCCTGAAACTGTTACTCCATCGATTTGCATTGTTCCACCCATAGCAGTTTGCCAAAAAGGCATGTAAAACACGTGGTGAAGGCCAAACGGAATCAAAGACCTCTCGATAACTCCATATACAAAAGTCCCAATGTACTGAGATTTCAAAACTAACTGGCTGAATGCAAGCATCAAATTTTGGATTGAAGGCCACAAAAAGTACATTAATATTCCAACAAACATGTAGACTATGGAAGAAATGATAGGTACAAATCTGACTCCTCCAAAAAATGAAACAACATCGGGAAGATTGATTTTATAAAATTTATTATGCAAATATGCAACTCCCAGACCTACTATAATTCCTCCGAAAACTCCCATGTTGAGAGAATCTATTCCACAAACTTGAGAAACAGTTCCCATTGGCAAAGAATCGATTTTTCCGTTTAATTTAAGCAAAACTGAAATAGATTGATGCATAACCAAAAAAGCAATAAGAGACGACAAAGACGCAACTGCTCTCTCGTTCTGGGTCATTCCTATAGCAACTCCAAGAGCAAAAATCACAGGCAAATTCGCAAAAACTATATTTCCTACTTGACTCATTAAAGTAAATATCGCATTCCACACGGTTCCCTCTCCCATAATTCCAGCCAATCCTATGGAAGATAACGTCTGAGGATTCGAAAACGAAGCTCCTATCCCTAGCAATAATCCCGCAATAGGAAGTAAAGCTATGGGCAACATGAATGATCTACCGACATTTTGCAAAACACTGAAAACTTTGTTGTTTTTACTCATAAAATTAACCTCAAATTTTATATTATTTTCTTCTATATTTTGCTACTTCAGTTAACCCAGCTTTCACCTCCCCAAATTTGAAATCAAACTTGAAATTTTCGTAATTAGTAAAAATCAAAGGAGTATGCAATGCATATCCCTTGCTGGAAATAAAATCGATGTCTACGTAAGAAATTAAATCTCCTACCGAAAGATTCTGACCAACTTCTACTTTATTTTCGAATCCCTGGCATTTTAATTCTACTGTATTTATTCCTATATGCAGAAGAACCTCAAGATTTTCTGCTCCTTTTAAAACATATGCATGGTGGGTATCAAAAACTTGCTCCACAACACACTCAAACGGGGCAACAACTTTGCCATCTGAAGGAATTAAAGCTATACCATCTCCTAAAAGCTTCTGAGAAAATGCTTCATCAGTAACTTCCTCCAAAGAAACGCATCTTCCACTCATCGGAGAAAAAAATTTATTTTCTTTTTTAAAAAAATTGAACATAACTCTCCTATAATTTTGAAACAATTTGGTCTCTGATTAAAGAAACATTCGTTTCTCTAACTTTTTTTCTTATACCAAGAATAAATGGAGCAGACATAGAAAGTTCATTTACCCCTAGAGAAAGAAAAATCTCAGTCATATTCTCATCTGCAGCTATTTCACCACAAATTCCTACCCTTATGCCTGCTAATTTAGCATTATCGCAGACCATTTTTATCATCCTCAAAATAGCTCTATGCTGAGGATTAAACATAAAGTTCACCTTATCATTCTGCCTGTCAACTGCCAAAGAATATTGAACCAAATCGTTAGTTCCAATACTAAAAAAATCCACTTCTTTGGCCAAAATATCACTTATCATTACAGCCGCAGGAGTTTCAATCATTATTCCTATTTTTATGTCATCATTAAAATCCAACTTTTGACATCTCAGCTCAGATTTGCATTCATTTAGAATTTTTTTGATCCTTATAATCTCATCCAGAGAAGAAATCATAGGAAACAAAATCTCAACATTCCCGTATGCAGAAGCGCGCAAAATGGCTCTAAGCTGGGTTTTGAAAATATTTGGTCTATCCAAACAAATTCTGATGCCTCTATATCCCATCGCAGGATTAGCTTCTTTTGGAATATCAAAATAGTCCATTTGCTTATCAGCCCCGACATCAAGAGTTCTTATAGTAACATGTTTTCCATCCATTTTAGAAGCAACACTTTTATAAATTCTAAACTGTTCCTCTTCGGTTGGATAATTATGACGTCCCATAAATATGAATTCACTCCGAAACAAACCAATGCCATTTGCATCAACATCTTTTACAACTTTTATATCAGCTATATGGCTAACATTCGCAGAAAGTTGAACCTCTTGGCCATCCAAAGATACATTTTCTTTCCCTTTGAAACTAGATAAAAGCTCCTCCTGCTTGTCGCAAAGCTCTTTTTTCTTTTTTAATCTTCTGATTGTAGCGCTATCAGGGGAAACATAAACCGCCCCGGCAAATCCATCTATTATAACATCGCATCCTTCAAACTCAGGCTTAAGTTGCTCTCCGAGAGAAATAATAGAAGGAATTTTCATAGATTTCGCTAATATGGAAGTGTGGGAGTTTTTTGACCCCAACATGGTTATAAATCCTTTTATGTAATTGCTGTTAAGTTCTAAAAGATCGCTCGGAGAAAGATCATCACATCCTATTATTAGGGACTTTTTGTCCTCATTAATTTTATCCCCTGGCGGATTAGACATACAATTGATTATTCGCCTGGAAATATCTCTTATATCGCTAGCTCTTTGCTGCATATATTCATTATCCATAGTCTCGAATTTATGCTCAAATCTTCTTGAAGTCAACCAAACAGCATACTCAGCGTTAGCATGTTCCTTTTTAATTATTCCAGCAACAGATTCAGAATACTCGTAATCCTCTATAATCATTTTATGAACGCCAAAAATCATAGCGTGCTCTTCGCCCAAATCTTTCAAAGCACTCTCATATAATCCATCAAGTTGCTCCATGGCATCTTTTTTTGCATTTTCAAATTTTGAAATTTCAAATTCAGAATTACCACTAAACACCTTGTCAGAATACATGTCGAAATAATCTTTTCTGTAAGCTTTTAATTTTCCAAAAACTATACCTCTGTAAACTGCTACACCCTTTAAGACATTCATAAAAACCTCATGAATAACAAAAGTCTAAAAATGTTCTGACAATAAATCACACATATCTCTTTTTATATCATTTTCAGCCTGCTCGTCAGGGCCATATATATAAAAAACAGCCTCATCTCCTTTTTTCAGTCCTAAACTCATAACTGATAAAATTTGAGAGGCATCTTTACAATCACCACATCCACAATCGGCACTAATCGATTTTCCAATTTTAATTTCACATTCATCATATTTCTTATTACAATTTTTTACAAAAGTAGCCAAATGCCCTGCAGGTCTAGCGTGAACTCCACAAGGATTTTTTATTTTATATTTGAAATTCATCAAATTCATTCCTCCATAGAACATTGTACAAACAAAAATCAAACATAATACCTTGAATAAAACATCCCACAACCGAGTATATTATTAGCAAAAAACTCAAAAAAGTCAACTAAAAAAAAGCAATTTTCAGTAAATATTATTCTTTAAAATTTTTTTGAGAATAATAAAAAAATCAACACGACATTCACATGAAAAACTGTAAACTAAAAGGTTATGGTCTAGAGTAGTGTATGGTGGAAATGTAAAAAATTTACCAGTTAGTGTCACTGCTTTTTGAGTCCATAAAATTTGATTTTTTGTGTTTTCAAACTACTTTAATGCATCGGCCCTAGACTGGTAACATATATTCTCTCCGGCGACACCAGAGAGAAAAGCACTTAAACAGCCTGCAGGAACTTAACCAATATCCGCATTTTTTCATGCATCTAAATTTTTTTTAACAAACTCCTCGTACCACAACATTTGCTTTGCGCTTTCCTGGAACGCTTGTGGTACATTTAATTCGATTTCCTCACAATTTTTTTTATATTCTAGAAACTTTTTATGCGTGTCTGAACTTTCCCAAATTTTGTCATCAATTTTGATCAAAATAAGCACAAAAGCTAATGACCCGAACCAAATGGCACCCAAGATACCACATTCTTTTAAAAAGCTTGTTTGCTTTGTGGCAACGGCCTGTGATTGAATGTTTGTTTCTGGAACAGCCGAGCCATTCCCCCTAAAGCATAATACAGTGAGCACTGCAACTATTAATTTTTTATACATAAATCATCAATCCCCTTTAATTATAATTGTCAGAACATCATAAACTTAAATTTCGCGTCACGAACCCAAAAAGTCAACAACTAAAATCAAAGTTAAAACCATTACTCCGATTTTATTAAAATAACAATCAAATACTTACTAGACATTTAACGATATCGTTATTTCACCTAAATCTTTGGTGACTCGTGCGGGAATCGAACCCGCGTTACCAGCGTGAGAGGCTGGTGTCTTAACCGCTTGACCAACGAGCCTGGTACACCATCAGGGACTCGAACCCTGAACCCCCCGATTAAGAGTCAGATGCTCTACCAATTGAGCTAATGGTGCGCAAAAAGAGAGACTAAAGAAACTTTAGTCAACTCAAAAGAATTATTCAATACTAATAGACTTACTAACCTTTCCTTCAGCAAGTTTAGGAATAGTAACACGAAGAACACAATCCTCATAGGTAGCTTTAATCCCATTACGATCCAAATTATCAGCTATAAAAATCCTACGAGAATACTGACCACTAAATCTCTCTCTCAAAATATAATTACAAGACTTATCATTACAAGAATCAGATTTGACAGAAGCATTCAAAGTCAAATACCCTTTATCAAACTCCAACTTAATAGCAGATTTTGGCACGCCAGCAGGAATGTCAGCAACTAATTTGAAACATTTATCATCTTCGCAAAGATCAATCTTCATTGAATTCTTAAACATCTTTTGAGGATTAAAAAAATCCGAAGGAAAACTAAAAAGATCATCATCATAAGGAATCAAAGACATAAAATCCCCTCCAATAATCATATTAACCAACAGAAATAAATATAAAATCAGAACAAGAAGAGAGAAAGGAGACACAAAAAGAAGCAAAGGACCAATTAGGAGCAAAAAG
>CAMHLN010000033.1 GCA_946186155.1 uncultured Clostridia bacterium
CATTTTCCCACTTTATAATTATATCCTCACTTCTCCCTAAGAGGCCGAAAAATTTCAATTTGCCATATATGATTATTGAAACTATTCGCGCATTACAGAGGTCAACTTCTACGTCATTCACGAACCCAATTCGTAATCCGTTTCGTATATTTATAACTTCTTTTTTGCGTAATTCAGTTATTCCACATATCAAGAAAACTCCCCGCATTCAAAAAAGAGTTTCAAAATTCCGTTTTTTTGTTTTTTACAAAATATGTATTTACGTACGAATTTATTCTTTTTTGAGTAAAAAAGAAAACGCAGAAAAATTTGCAAAGATTAATCACAAAATTTTCCGACGTTTTCGCATTTTTTGAAACTTTACTAAGTTGATTGATATTTAGGTTTTTTTAAAATTATTGTCGACAAAGAAGATATTAATAGTAATAAGATTAACGGTTGAATTTCTAAAGTTAATCCCGAACGGACATTCGAATTAGAATTTTTTTGTTCAGATGAAGTGTTAAAGACTGCATATGGAGAAAAGTGATTCAAAGAAATTTTAGCAAACTGAGAATTTATTCCCGGGAAACTCACATAAGAAACACTCAAAATTTCATCTTTTCCCGCGGAAATGAAGACAGCATTTATATCTCCTACATCCCAATCTTCTCCAATTTGTATATAGTAGTCAATAGTTCCGTCAAAGTTCGTATATTCGTTTCCATCAGGATCAGTAACTCCAGTCAAGAATATCCACATGTTGTTATTTTTCACTTTATTTTTTACTTCTTCATCTAACTGATTGTAATATTTATAAAATTCTTCTCTATCCACTTCAGGACTAAGCCACTTAACCCAGAATCTTGAGCCTGCTTTGAAGGTCCCTTTTGAGTTGTCAATTGCATACCAAGCGCTAGAACCATCTGAAGATTCTTTAAGCCAAATTATTTCATTTCCAGTTATTTCTGCACTTGTTTTTCCATGTTCGTCAACATAATTCACAATTCCATCATTGAAAACTACTTCTCCCCAGTCAGATGTATCATTGTATATTTCAAATGTGCACACTCGATTTTCAAGGCCAGAATAATCTCCCATGAATTCTATTGTTACTGATTTTTGACCTATATCTACCAAATTACTATCGTATTTAAGATTATAATCTACCCCTTCTTGCAAAGTGTAGCTACCATCTTTTACTATAACTTTTGGTTTGTGAACTTCTTTATCATAAAAGAAAGTATTATTAGGAATTTTGACATCTACATTCGGGACCATTAACAAATAATATTGTGAAATTTCGTTTCCGTCTTCCCAATAATAAAATCTAGAAGCACAATATTGCGAATTTCTGCTTTTATTGATTGGATAATATTCCCCAAAAAGGGAGTAATTTACCGACTTTCCAAGTTTATCAGATAATTCCTTGGCTATTTCTTGGCATTTTGCATTTAAATTCTCAGAAGTAACTGTTGCTTTAATAGGTTTTTTATCTGTATAAACTATTTTGATTTTATCTCCGTTTTCTAATTTTTCTAAGCCAAATCCTTTCATGCTTTCTGGAACTTTGAAGGTAAAGTTAGATGGATTTGGGATATATCTGAAAATTCGTGAGTCACAGTATACTAAATTTTCTGCTTCCACATTTGTTAATGAGTCACAATTTTGGAATGCATCTGCTCCAATATAAGTTGCATTGTTAAGTTTTAGACTTTTTAATTCTTTACAGTTTATGAATACATCATTTCCTAAATAAGTCGCCTGTGTAAGTTCTGCTGTTTTTAGCTTTAGACAATCTCCAAAAGCCCTGTATCCAAGATAATTTGCTTGAGGTAGGTTGATATTTTCCAGAGAATCACAGCCCAAAAATGCATCGCTTCCGACATTTTTCACCTTAGAAAGTGTTACATTTTTAAGATTTGAACAAGTTTTAAATGCATTATCCTCTACAGAAGTAGCATTAGGAAACGACACAGTTGTTAAACTACTGTTATTCCAAAAGAATGCATCGTCACCGATAGTTTCAATAGAATTACCGTAGATTTTTTTTATTCCATCCGGGCAAAAACTTCTTTGGATTTTCTTTACTGGATAAGTTTTGCCTTCATATTTTATTTTTTCTGGAATAGTAACTGAACTGAATAATTTATCCCAGAATCCCGGATCACATTCTGTGACTGTTGCACTATTGTCGTTAAAATAAATATCGTAGGTAAAATTTCCTATTTTCACATCACGTTCGGCATTTGACCAAGAACTATACCAGCTGTTAGTGATAGAATTTATGCTAAATATTCCGATGAACAAAACTAAAAAATTTATCAAAATGATATGGATTTTTTTGAAAAAATTTCGATACATTTTATGCACCTCACTTTGTGTAAATTTCCTTCACTATTTTTTTTACACCTCCTTTGTTGATGAAATACATAAAAAGTATATATTATAGCAAAAAAATATTCAATATATACAATTGTTTTATACAAAAAAATACGAAAATTATTTGGATTTTTTTGATTTTTTCAAAATTATAATTGCAAATAACGAAATCAAAATTGCAAAAATCCATGTTGAAATTTTTGATATTAATCCTGAGTCAACATTGTAATTAATAATGCTTCGAATCAATTGGCCTTTATCAAAATATGAATCATGTGAATTTTCTTCATTTGTTGGATAGTTAGAGTTTTCATTCTTCTGCGCTGGGGTATCATTTAATTCATCAAAAATTGCATATGGAGAAAAGTGAATTAGAGAGAGTTTTGCAAATTCAGTGTTGCCTTCTGGAAATTTTATTTTTTTGTAACTGACATCTAAATTATCGTCTTTGCCCTCGGAGATAAAAACTGCACTTATATCTTCTTTGTCCCAATCTTGCCCAATTTGGACATAATAATCTATGGGAGTACTTAAAGTTGAATAATCATTTCCATCGGGGTCAGTGACTCCTGTTAAAAATATCCATAATTTATTTTCTTCTACTTTGTTTTTTTGACTTTCGTCTAATTGACTATAGTATTTATCAAATTCTTCCTTATCACTTTTAGGACTAAGCCATTTAACCCAGAATCTTGATCCTTTTCTGAAAACTCCTTTTGAATTGTCAACTGCGTACCAAGCACTAGAACCATCTGAAGATTCTTTTAGCCAAATCATTTCATTTTCAATTACTTCTGCACTAGTTTTTCCGTAGTCATCAACGTAATTTATTACTCCACTGTTGATAATTTCCTTACCCCAACTTGATTTGTTGACTATTATTTCAAGCTGAATGTCTTTTGATCCAGAATAGTTTCCTAGATATTTAATTTTAACATTTTTAACTCCTACTTCTTTCATATCTTCATCTAATTTTATTCCATAGTCTTTTGTTGGAATTAATTTGTTATTTTCATCAGTTATTTTAAATTGCGGTTTCCAATCTTTTCCATCATAAAAATGTGTTTTATCGTATTCTATTTCAAAATTCGAAGCATCTTTGGAATTGATTTTAATATTAACTTCTCTCGTACCTTTGTAATTGTTTTTGAAGGAGATGTATAATTTTTTTTCTCCTGCATTAACCATATCAGAGTCAGGGAAGATATCGTAATCTTTGCCTGAAACTAAAGGAGTGTTACCGTCCATGATAGTAAACTCAGGATTCCAAACTGAGCCATCGTAAGTGTGAGGATTGATGCAAACAGGTTCAAAATCCGAAGCATCTTTGGGAGATATATCAATTGTGAAATCTTTTGATACAGAATAATTACCTTTATAAACAATTTGCAGATTTTTAGTTCCAGCATTAATCATATCAAAGTCAGAGATGATATCGTAATCTGTGCCTAAAACTAAAGGAGTGTTACCGTCCATGATAGTAAACTCAGGATTCCAAACTGAGCCATCGTAAGTGTGAGGATTGATGCAAACAGGTTCAAAATTCGAAGCATCTTTTGGATTGATTTTAATATTAACTTCTCTCGTACCTTTGTAATTGTCTTTGAAAGAGATATATAATTTTTTTTCTCCTGCATTTTTTGTGTCAGGATTATTTATAAAATTGTAATCTGTGTCTTTTTCTAAATTGATGAATTTTGGACCATCGTAAGTGATTTCTAAAGAATCCAAATTGTGTGATTCTCCCGTATAATCAAATTCTATATCCGAAACTGTAAGTTCAGAGGCATCAACTGGTAAAATTTTGAATTTTTTAACTATGCTATTTAATTCTGAATAATCTCCTATGAAATCAACTAAAATGGTTTTTTCTCCTGCATTTGTAAAATCAGTGTCATAAGTTAAATTATAATCCACTCCTTCTAACAGAGTATAAGAGCCATCAGCAATTTTAACAGCTGGTCTTTCTACCTCATCTCCAGTGTATTTGGTAAATTCAAATGTTGCACCATCTCCATCCACAAGACTAACATCAATTTTTGATAGAACTTTTATTAGTAGGACTCTTTTGGAAAATTTTATTAATGAATCAGCAATTTCTTCGACTGGCCTAAATTCTACAGCATAATATTTTGAATTACTCCCACTTTTGATTGGATAACTCATGTCAGTTTGAAAGTCATAAACTATTTTCCCAGGTTCTCCGAAGAATTCGTTGGAAAGTTTATTTTTTAACTTATCAAGTTCTGTATTAATATCGTCTGATTCACGAATTGTCAACGCTATAGGAGCGTTTTTGTCTGTATAATTTATATTGTTTGGCTTATTTATCACATTGTCCCAATTAAATTCTTTCATATTTTTCGGAACAATTAACGTACAATCTAATGCCTTGGGAAAATCACTGAAGGCATACATGCTGCAATAAATTAAATTTAAAGCTTCGATGTAGGTTAAACTTTTGCACTGTTCAAAAGCATTTTCCTCAATATAAGTGGCGTTCGGAAGACTTACATCTTTTAATGTATAACAAGCTTTAAACGCTTGTTTTCCAATGTAATTAGCATTAGGCAAAGATGCGCTTATCCACGCACTACAATTATAAAATGCTTGGTTTCCAATATAATTAGCACTTGGAAGATCTAAATTTATGAACCCATAACAACCATAAAATGATTGTTCTCCAATGTAAGTAGCGTTTGGTAAAGATATGTTTTGCAATCTTGAGCAGGAATTAAATATATTTGCTCCGACATAAGTAGCATTAGGAAAATCGACAGTTGATAAGTTGTGGCACGATTCAAAACTATTGTATCCAATTGTTTTTATAGAGTGACCATGAATTTCAGTTATGTTGCTATCTGAAAAGGCGTTTGGGGATATTTCTGTAACGCTATATGTGTCTTCGTTGGGATGGATTTTTTCGGGGATATTTATCACAGTAATTGAAGAATCGTACCGTCCAGTAACTGCTGCAGTTCCATCGTTGTGTAATTCATAGTTGAACACTTCATCGTGATATGTGTTGTCGGCACGAGCAAAAAATTTAATACAAAGAAAACCAATTGTAATTGCGAAGAGGGAGAAGAATAGCATTTGGATTCTTTTTAAAAATATGTACTTTTCATATTCGATTTTATAAATATTAGTTTTGTGAATCATTTTTCTCACCTCACTGTGTGCTGTGATAATTCACTAAAAAACAATATCAAAAAATAAAAAAATATTCAATATGCACAACAAAGGGCTAAAAAACAACAAAAATATAAAAAATCACGAATCTAACACAAAGAAATTTTTGAGATTTTTAGATTCCTTTTCATCTAAAAAAACACAAGTTCTGGCGAGTATATTTGCAATTATTCCATCCGTGGGGTGATAGAACGAATACGGAGAACTTGACAATTCTCCTGTTTTGGAGTTAACCACTATTTCTGATCCACTGAGATCGCATATAAATCCGTTTTTTGGTTCGGTGTTTTTTTCTTCCGTATAATTGAAATATCCAGTTGTGCTTCCTATTTTTACCAAAGCTTTGCTAATTTTAGAATTTTTATAAATTTCTATAGCTTTGTTGCAAAAAAGTCCGTCTAATATATCATCAAGAGTCAAAAATGTGCCATCGTTTTCAATTTTTACCCTGCTGTATTCTTTGTCTATTTTTATGAATTTGTAATTTGTTTTTTTTAATTCTCGTTGCAAATCATCTTTCGAAATATTTTTCTGATTTCTATATATGTTAACTAAATTCAAACAAGTAGGATCGTAGATTCCGTGTGTATATTTAGAAATATTTAAAACTTTTTCTAAAATTTCTATAGTTAATTTATTTACTTTTACCCATTTTCCTTCTGATTTATTTATTTTTTCTACATCTGAACCGTAAATTTCAGATGAAATAATTTCCTCAATTTTTGAGATTTCGTTTTTAACTTTTTCTGCAACTTTGTCGCAATTGTGTCCAAACATGATTTGGTGAATTTTTTTTCCTGATATAGTTGATGAGCTTATGTATTGCTTATCAAATTTTTCCGTGGTAGTATAAAAAAGTACTATGGCTAATGAAATTGAGAATATTATGATTATCCAGTACGCGAAATTTTGTTTTGTATTTTTTTTATGTTCTTTTATCAAGTTTTCCTCTTAAAGTCATTTTTCTTAATTATACTTGGTAGTCGGATTTTTTCAATTTTTTGCTACTGTAGCTCAGTAGGCAGAGCAGCTCACTCGTAATGAGCAGGTCGTCCGTTCGATTCGGATCAGTAGCTCCAAATTTGTTGTTGACAAAGTTGGGATTTTTTTTTATAATAGATTAACTTGGTAAGTGGATTGGAGGGGATATGTATGGCATTTGACAATGATAATAACGAGGAAATGAACCAAACTGTTTCCGATAGTGAGACAGTTGTTTCCTCTGCTCCTTCTGATCTTAGTAGTTCTGATGGTTCTGGTGAAAAGTCAAATAAATCTGATAATTATGATGGATTTAACAAAGTTTTCAATGACTATAGACGTAAAAGTGCTGGTGTTATTAGTGAAGCTAAGAGGAAGGAAGCGTACTTAAAGCCTTCTGTGAGACGCAAAGTTAAATCTGAGTTGGCTCGCAGAAAGAGAAACAAAAGAAATAGAAATTCTGGCAAATTTGGTAAATAGAGGGTGTTTTATGTCTAACCATGATAAAACTATGACTTTTTCTTTAATAAAAAAAAAGGATGACGATATTTTAGAAATAGTTTCTGAAGTTTACGATGCTTTGTCGGAAAAAGGATACAGTCCAATTAACCAGATGGTGGGTTACCTACTGTCTGGTGATCCTACTTACATAACTGCTCACAAAGGAGCACGCGAGAAAATTTTAAAATTTAGTAGAGAAGAATTTATTGAAACTGCTATAAAATGTTGCTTGAAAAAAGAGCGTGTAGAAAGATTTTGAGGTTTAAACATAAAATTTATTGCTGTATGTGTCAATTTATGCAGATTTTCTGAGCTTTTTTATCTCATTCATAATGAATTCGGTATTGTATCTTATTTCTTTGTATTCGTTGCTTTCGAGTGTTATTTTCTCTATCGGAGAGCCAATAGA
>CAMHLN010000034.1 GCA_946186155.1 uncultured Clostridia bacterium
CTTGAATATAATACTCAAATATTTTGACATTTGATATTTTGGTGATATAATACAATATAAAGCTTTTTCGGCTTGAGATTTAGTTGAAAATATATAAAAGGAGTGGTGCTATGGAAACCAATTGTTGTAATATTTTGAAAATTATTGGAGCAGTAATTCTTTTTCTTTCAGGAGCATTCCTAGTTTTTAGTCTACTAAATTGTAAAAAATGCAAATGCATAAAAGGAAAAGCTCACAAAATTTTTGATGATATGGGAGAATTTATAGGAGAATTTAATTTTAAAAGATAAAATTGTCGAAATTTTCGACAATTTTATTCATAATTTGTAATAATATCCAATTATTTTTTTAATTTTCTTTTTAGATTTTTCTATGTGCCTCCATACGGTTGAAGGATAAACTCCCAAAATTTTGGATATTTTTACAGTATTCAGGTTTTGACTATAATACATATCCAAGCATTCCTTTTGCTTTTTGGTCAATTCTTTTTCGGAAATGTTCTTGAGCATGGCTAACATTTTTTGATGTTCCAATTTATTATTTCCGTTTTGAGAAAATTTAAAATTCTCAAAGCTGAACATAGTGTCTGAAAAATTATCAAATTTTGTCAATTTTGCCATAAATTCTTGTTTCCTTCCTGCCTTTTATATAAAAAATTTCCTATATGATTCATTTCCAGATACATATCGTACAAAAGTGATATTCTTTTGCACACTTTGAAGTCGTTCAGGGCTATTTCTCTAGAATATATTTTTCTCAATTTTGATATATGGTTTTTCAAAACTATAGCATCCTCTTTGTACTCTTTCGCCATATCTCTCTCCATTTTTCCTCCTAACAAAATTGTTATTTTAGATATAAAAACTAATTTATAAATTTGAAATTAGTACTATTATACCATATTTTGAAATAAATGTCAAGTTTTGCTTTTTTTGAAAACAAAAAATGTGCAAAACTACTACATATAGAGTAAAAAAATAGAAATTTAGCATCAAAAAGAGCAAATTTTGTTTCTTTTTTCCGAAATTTTGTACATAAAAATTGCTGCAGCCACCGAAGCATTAAGAGAATTTATCTTCCCAAACATAGGTATAGAAAAAATGAAATCACACTTTTTCTCTATATTTTTGCTCATGCCCTTTCCTTCCGAGCCAATAACCAAAGCAATTGGGCCTTTAAATACATCATTAAAATTATTCAGATTTTCTCCCTTGGCGTCAGTTCCACAAATCCAAACTTGATTTTTCTTCAAAAAATCACAGCATTGACCCAAATTATCTACTCTTGCGATTTTCAAATACTCCAAAGCTCCACACGAGCACTTTTCGACCGTAGGATTAACAGAAACGCAATTTCGCTTTCCAATTATAATCCCATGAGCCCCCATACATTCAGCGGTCCTCGCAATAGCTCCAAAATTGTGAGGGTCCTGTATTTTATCAAGAATAATCAAAAACGGAGGACTTTTCTTTTTTTTAGCATAATTGAGTATATCTTCAATACTTGAATATCTTCTAGAGGAAATTTGGGCAACCACACCCTGATGATTAACTCGCCCAAACATCGAATTAATCTTCGAAGAATCACAATACTTAATCGGGACCTTCCTCTTTGAAGCTAAACGCAAAATCTCCCTAGGTAGCTTACTTGAGCATAATACAAAATTAACTTCAGCACCATTCTTAAGTAACTCTAAAACTGAATTTCTGCCCACAACAAAATTATTTGAATCCAATCTAACACATCTTTTCCTTGTCTAACTATTCCCACAGCGTATCACAAAACAAAAAATTTGTCATTTTTTCTCAATTGCCTTCAATTTAGTATTGATTTCACCAACTTTTTTGGGCATCTCTTCACCATGTGCGTATAATTTATCAAATGGGTGTTGATAATTTTCAGTCTCAATATTCATACTCTTGCAATGTTCATTAAACACCTGCGCAGGGATACACAATTTTCCTCTTGCAGCTCCATCATCTAATCCGCCGCTAAATTCGCTCATTCTAACATAAATCCCAGGATATACCTTAAAATCATCACTGATTTCTAAAAAGCAACTATCATCTAAGCCTTTTTTCTCAAAAGCAGCGTGCAAACTTTCAACTATTTCCTTAGCCTCTTCATCATTCTTGGGATATATAGTTATATACTTTCCTACTTGATAACTCTGATTTTTTTTAATCATATTCCAGTTATACCCTCTGTATATCTGTGGTGTTCTTATAAATTTAAAACTAAATTTTTTATCACACCAGGACTCATATACTAATTTGAAAACTTCAGTACAATTAAAAGTATCTGGCGAAATGTGAATTTTCCAACCAGTATGATTCTCATCAATTAACTTAAATTCATCTTCATTTCCAGCCTTCTCTTTACGACAAAAATATTGCCAATCATTATCAAATCTATTGGACTTCCCACCAAATTTTCTATATTCATCAAAAGTAATTTTTTTATCTTCAGAAATGAAATAATCCATTGCCAATGATTTAATAAAAGGAACAGCTCCCTTACAATAATCATAAAAAACTCCCTTACCATCATCATCAACTATTTTTTTATTTCCAACATATTCTTCAAACTCTTGATCAACTTTTTCTGCCAATTTACCAAAAAATTTTTTTAATTTTTGATCCAAATTATTTTTATCTTTTTCTAGAGGGTCCCCCGGATTCATTAATGGCTTATTCTCAACACTTTTTTGTTTAACTTCCAATAATTTACTATTAAGTAAATTGATATTTCTTCTTTGTTTATATATATACCCACCCCCAAAAACAACTAATAATAAATCTAAAACATTTCTTTTTGTTACGAGATTATATTCTGAAAAAATTCTTTTTAATTTATTTTTAGCTTCATCATTTTCAAAATCTTTAGATCTTACCATATTTTTATCTTTGCTTTTGTTAACGACTGCATCTTTTTTCGACTCACCTTTTGGGTTCGCATTAGATTTAGATAGTCCCAAAACATTTACCATACTTAAAATCAAAGCTAACAATTTTCTGCTTTTTCTCATGTTTTTACCTCCTAAAATCCTATCGTCATTCCTATTATAAATTAATTCAACTTAAATGTCAACGCATTAAATTCGAAAAGTATTGACATTTTTAGTAATAATTATTATTATGAGTAGCAAATTTCTTTTGGTATTTTATGAACGATAATTTGAATTTTTACCACAAAACTGTTTTAATTAACGAGACTATAAATTTGTTGAATGTTAAAAAATCCGGAGTTTACGTGGATGCTACTCTCGGAGGTGGTGGGTTATCTCAAAAAATTTTAGATCGTTTGGGAAATCAAGGAAAACTTATATCTATAGATGTTGACCAAGATGCAATTGATTATTGCAAACAAAAATTTAATAGCGACTCTCGAATCCAAATATTTCATTCTAACTTTATCGATTTGGATAAAATTTTAGATTCTTTAAAAATAAACTCAGTAGACGGAATATGCATGGATCTGGGGGTTTCTTCTCACCAGATAGATTGCCCTGAAAGAGGATTTTCGTATATGAAAGATGCTCCTCTTGACATGAGAATGGGAAAAACAGGGAAAAGTGCGTATGATGTGGTAAATTTTACTGAAGAAGAAAAATTATCAGCAATAATATGGAAGTATGGAGAAGAAAAATTCAGTAAATTGATAGCGAAGTCTATTTGTAAATCTAGAAAATTAAAGAAAATCGAGACAACTTTCGATTTGGTAAATGCAATAGAAAAGGTTGTTCCGAAATATAAATTTGGTCATTCTGCAAAAAAAACATTCCAAGCTATAAGAATTTACGTGAATAATGAATTAGAAAATCTTGACATTGCATTAGATAAGTGTATAAAATTACTAAACACGAATGGCAGACTTTTGGTTTTGTCTTTTCATTCTCTAGAAGACAGGATTGTGAAGCAAAAAATGCAATTTTGGGCAAAAAAATGCGTATGCCCTGAAAAATCACCAGTTTGCATTTGCAACAAAAAGCAAGAAGCTATTTTGTTGAACAAGAAAGTGATAACTGCAAATGAAACTGAAATTGAAAACAATCCAAGAAGCAAAAGCGCTAAATTGAGAGTTTGTCAAAAAATTTAAGAAAGAATGGTTGTATGTATAGGAACAGCAATACTGCTCGTAAAATAGAGCGTGTCAAAAAATCTGGTAAAGTAATAAAGCTGAAAAATTTAAGAGTAAAAAAGTATAAAGAATTCAGAAATAAAATTTTAGTTTTTTTCTTTTCTATCATTGGGTTTTTGGTCACTGCGGGAGCAATTTTCTTTTTTCTTGTTGGACAAGCTAAGATGAATGAACTTACATACAAAATTTCACAAAATTCAGAAAACGTAAGTTATGAATCTCCTAAACTTGAACAAGAAGTAAAAAAAGAACACAAAAATAAAAGTAGTAGAGTTTATGCTACTGAAGATAAAGTAGAAATTTTTTGATATGAAGCAGATAATTGCGGGTACAAATGATGAAGGCAGAAGATTAGACAATTTTTTGCTGTCTTGTATTAGTAATTTCCCCAAAATTTTGATATGCAAGTTAATCCGAAAGAAAAAAATAAAAGTTAATGGCAAAAAAACTACTCATAACTATAGACTAAAAAAGAATGACGTGGTAGAGATTTTTTTCGGCGGCAGTTTCGCAGATCACAAAAAGGAACGAGAAATTTTTTTGAAATCTCCCTTGGATTTGGACGTAGTTTATGAAGATTTGAACATAATAATAGTTCACAAACCGTGCGGTTTAATTTGTCATCCTGATAAAACTCAAAGAATAGACTGCCTGATTAACAGAATTAAGAATTATTTGTACCAAAAGGGAGAATATGATTTTTCTAATGAAAACAGCTTTGCTCCTGCTCTTGCGAACAGAATAGATAGAAACACCGAAGGATTAGTAATTGCGGCCAAAAACTTGCCAAGTTTGAGAGTACTCAACGAGAAAATCAAAAATAGAGAAATCAAAAAATACTATAAGTGTTTAGTGAAAGGGAAATCAAACAAATCTGAAGATATACTGATAGGATTTTTAAAAAAAGACGCAAATACAAACACAGTATCAATTACTAAAAAACAGATTCCGGATTCCAAATTAATAAAAACTAAATATAGATTAATTAAATACGAAAAAAATGTAAGCCTTCTAGAAATAGAACTAATTACAGGAAGAACTCACCAAATAAGAGCACATTTGGCATCTATTGGGCTCCCTATAATAGGAGACAAAAAATATGGGCGGCACAAAAACAAAGGAGAGCACCAAAAACTCGTAGCATATAAAATTGTATTCGAATTTAAATCTGATGCAAATATTCTTAATTATTTAAACGGCAAACGATTTTTTATAAAAAACTCCGAACTAATCGAAAGTATCTAATTTTTCAAGAATTTGTCAAATTCTTCGGCAAAATTGGATAACTTGAACGAAATTACTTCGCTGCTTGACATATCTTTTACCCCAATCACTCCTGAATTTATCTCTTCCTGACCTATAACAGCAACGTATTTATATCCCATTTTGTTAGCGTATCTCATTTGAGATTTTAATCCTCTATCAACTAAATCGTAATCTGATTTTATTCCTAAAGAACGCAACTTGCAAACAATATCGACTGCTAAAATTTTCGACTCCTCATCTATGCACGCCACATATACAATCCCATTATTTTGTATATTTTGACAAATTTCTTTATCATGTAACAACTTTATAAGTCTTTCTATACCAAAAGCGCATCCTGTGGCAGGCAAATCAGGACCTCCCAAAGATTTAGACAATCCATCATATCTTCCACCACCACATATAGTCAAAGGTTTGCCGTCAAAATCCAAAATGAACTCAAACACTAAATTAGTGTAATAATCCAAACCTCTAACCATTCTCGTATTAATATCATAAGAAATGTTAGAAATATCCAAAAATTTCTTAAAGGTTTCAAATTTCGTTTTGCAATTTTCACAAATAAAATCGATTGTGTGTGGAGCATTTTCAGAAATTTTTTTGCAATCATCATTTTTGCAATCAAAAATTCTCAAAGGATTCGTACTCAAACGATTATTACAAGTTTCACAAAGAGAATCACGATTTCTACCAAAAAAACTCCGAATCTCATCTAAATAAATTTGCCTACAATCAGAACAACCAATAGCGTTAATCTCAAGATTAAAATCACCTATTCCAAGCTCAAGAAGAATTTGATTAGCAAGAAGAATTATCTCCAAATCAGCTAAGTTCGAACTCCCACCAAAAATTTCCAAACCAAACTGGAAAAATTCTCTATATCTTCCAACTTGTGGCTTTTCATATCTATAGCAAGGACCAAAATACATCAATTTCAAAGGAAAAACAGTGTTTCCGGAAAGCTCATTGACCACTGCGCGTAAAACCCCGGCAGTAAATTCAGGCCTCAAAGTCACTGAACGACCAGATTTATCACTAAACGTGTACATCTCTTTTTGGACTATATCTGAAGAATCTCCCGCAGAACGGTCAAAAAGCTCTGTAAACTCCAAAATAGGAATCCTGATAAAAGAAAATCCATAAAACTCAGCACAAGAAAGCATGACACTTTCTACTTTTCTCCAAAAATCCCCCTCAGGAGGAAGAATATCCTGCATACCACGCAGCCTATTAAACAAAAAAGACACAACTCACCTCGAAAAATTATTCAAAATTATCAGAAATCAACGAACGAATCAAAATCTCTGCTGTGAAAACATTCGTAGCGGTTGGAACATTAAAAAAATCACAAATCCTCAAAAGCTCACATTCCAAAGAAGAATCCGAATGAAACCTTGAAGCATCGCGAAAGAAGAATACCATATCCACTTCTCCACACTGAATTTTAGACATAACTTGATGGTAACCTCCAACCGGACCGCTAAGAAAAGAAAAAACTTTCAAGCCAACATTCGAGATAACACGAGAAGTGCCACAAGTAGCAAAAAGGCGACAACCAGACAAAATCTCCCTATAAGACTCACAAAAATGAAATAAAAGAGCTTTTTTTCTATTATTCGACAAAATAACAATATTTTTCAAAACGACTCCTAAAAACAATGGCTCCCACTGTTGGGCTCGAACCAACGACCCCCTGGTTAACAGCCAAGTGCTCTACCAACTGAGCTAAGTGGGAATATAAAATATAAAAATAAAAAAGTCAAACAACCGAGAAAAAATAGGATAAGAAGAGAGAAAGGAGACACAAAAAGAAGCAAAGGACCAATTAGGAGCAAAAAG
>CAMHLN010000035.1 GCA_946186155.1 uncultured Clostridia bacterium
TAAAAATTGCAGGAATACCTGATGCAAAAAGATATGCTACCATCACAAGTAGAACGAAAATGCAGAAAAAAGTTGCAAATCTAAAAATATTTTTGAACAATAACCCGACATCGAACAATTTCATGAACGCCAAAAAAGTTGCAAGAGAAACAAAAAAATCAATCCAAACAAGTTCGATATTTAGAATTTTTATGTTATGAAACAAAATGTTGCAAAAAACTAAGACAGGAGGTATTAAAAACAAAGATGAAAAAAATGTAGCTTGTCCCATTTTTTTCAACAAAACAAAGATAAGAGAAAAAATTCCTCCAAACAAAGAAAAACAAAATGCTATTTTTATCCAAATAGGGAAGTTCAAAACAGTATCTTCTAATTTTAACCCCTTATTCATAATAACGTCAAAACATGATACTTTATACACGTACCCACCAAATTCAATATCTGCTTTCAGATAAAAAAACAAAACAATGCTGAAAATGTAAAGTATGAACGATAAGATAGTCCAAAGATTAAAATTTTTAAAAAAACTTTTTTCAAGCATTTATTAATTTTTCTCCTTCGATAAGTTTCCTTGCCCTACTAGAATCTAAGTATTCTATCCATTTTTCAAGAGCATAGTTATTTTTGTTGCTATTTTCAATATAAACTTGAACAAAAGGACGAATAAGAGGGTAATTTCCGTTCCTTACATTTTGATTGTTCACTTTCACAGCGTGTATATTTCCAGCAACAGAAGCCATCGATATGTATCCTATGGCTTTTTCATCACTCGAAACTTTTGCAGCAATGTCCCCTGACTCAGGAAGAATTATATCATAACGAGATTTCTCCAAATTTATACCATTTTCGAATCCTTCCCTCGTTCCTGATGCTTCCTCCCTACCCACAGATACTATTTTTCCACTAAATTCATCTGAAATTTCTGACCAATCAGTAACTTTTTTTGAGAAAATATCTCTCAAATTTTCAAGAGACAAATCAGATATTTTATTATTTTTATTCAAAATAACTACTATTCCATCCAAAGCTATCAATTTTGATTTCATGGAATCTGTTTTTTCGTCGTCTTTCATGTATCTAGACATATCTCCTAAGTCTGCTTCTCCTGACGAAACCAGAAAGGGAGCAGAACCTGACCCAGTTTCTGACTTTTCGTAAACAAACTCAGGATAAATTGACATAAAATCGTCAGATAAAATGCTCAAAATATGCGACATCGAAGTAGAACCAGTGGATTTAATCTTATTTTTGCCAAAATGAGGAGCAACATATGAATAGTCTATCGTTGAAAAATTGAAAATAAGAGGCACTACCAAAGATAATAGAACTGTTAAAATCAATACCTTGTTAAACATTGAATCTAAAGAGGACAACGTCGCCATCTTGCATTTCATATTCTTTTCCCTCCGAAGAAACTAATCCTTTCTCTCTTGCATGAGAAATAGATCCACATTTTACAAGATTTTCGAATGAAACTACTTCTGCTCGTATGAATCCTTTTTCGAAGTCAGAATGTATCACTCCTGCAGCTTGAGGGGCTTTTGTTCCTTTTTTTATGGTCCATGCTTTAACCTCAGGTTTACCAGCTGTCAAGAAAGAAATCAAATTCAGTCTGTCATAACAAGTTTTTATTAAAATATCGAGAGCAGAATGGTCAATTCCTAACTCTTTGAGATATTCAATCTTTTCAGAATCTTCGAGCTGAGAGATTTGAGATTCAAGTTCAGCACATACGCATATACAGGGATTTTTTTCTTCATCAGCTATATTTTTTACAACTTCATAATATTTATTTTTTTCAGGAGAATTAACCTCATCTTCATTTATATTGCATAAATAAATAGTAGGTTTAGAACTCAACAACGGGACAGAATTTAAAAATTCGTAATCTTCATCTGATTCTAAAACACTAAAAACAGATTCTCCTTTTTCAAGAACATTTTGAATTTTTTTCCAAAAATCAATTTCAGATTTAAATTTTTTATCTGCTTTCAGCATTTTATTCAGTTTCTCTATTTTTCTTCGAATTATTTCCAAATCAGACAAAATTAATTCCAATTTTATGATTTCTATATCTCTTTTCGGATCAACATTTCCACTAACATGCACGATATCTTCATTCTCAAAGCATCTCACGACATGAACCACAGCATCAACTTCTCTAACGTTAGCAAGAAATTTATTTCCAAGGCCTTCTCCTTGGGAAGCTCCTTTGACTAATCCCGCTATATCAACGAATTCAATGGTAGCATAAGTTGTTTTTTCAGGATTATACATATCAGACAATTTATCTATTCTAAAATCAGGAACCCGAACTGTACTGATATTTGGGTCGACAGTACAGAATGGGTAATTTTGTGAGCTAACAGAACATCCAGTGAGTGCATTAAAAAGAGCACTTTTGCCTACATTTGGCAATCCCAAAAGACCTATTTTCATTAATTTCCCTCATTTTGAAAATTCTAAGAGTCCTTATTTTACAAAAAATTTTTGCGAAACTCAACAAATATAAATTTTAGACAATACTAAAAACACTTTCTCCGGCTTTACCGGAGAAAATATCTAAAATTTTGATTCTTTTTATGCCTTTTGAGTAATGATAAATTTGAATCTATTTTCCCACAATGGAACCAGAATGAGGTGCTATTAATCCACCAAATTTTCCCCTGCGAGGACCATGTTCTCCCCAATCTGGCCCTGGCCCATGATGGTTGAATCTTTCTTCAGCCATATTATATATAGCTTCTTCAGCAGATTCTCTCGAATCAAAAGTACCCAAATTTTTTGTAGATATTATTCCATATTTTCCATCACCCAACTCTTGAATGCTTAATTTTCCTCCTGCAACTTTGCTTACGTCTACCTTTTTTGAATCTTTCATTACAATCATCTCCTATCTGTTTGCGAATAAGCTAGATGTAAAACTGATTAATTGTGTTTAAAAGTTACAATTCCCCCAGGAATTTTTAAACTGTCCATATGTCTCTTAAGAGCGTCAAATTTAAGTTTATTTTTAAATTTTTCAGCTTCATCTTGCGAATCAAAGATACCAAAAGTCTGAGATTTTATTTTTAAAGCTGGTATTTCCGGAGATATAAGTTCATATTTACTGTCTTTCTCTCGAATATACAATTGACCAACAGAAACTAACTCATATAAACTTCCTCCTGCAGCTTTGCTTACGTCTATCTTTTTTGAATCTTTCATTACAATCATCTCCTATCTGTTTGCGAATAGGCTAGAGATAGAAAATTATAACATAATCTAGCTTCAAACAAACTATATATATTATACTATTTTAAAAAATAAAAGTCAATATTTTTTATATATATTACTAATCTCCTAAAATTTCGCCTACGAATTTGTTTAAATCATCGTCTTTTCCTTTAAATGATAATCTAAAGTTACACATATTTATATAATACAAAGATGTTTTATCATTTTCATTTTTGTGCAAAACTTCAACAAAAAGATTTCTGGATTCTTCAATATCTCCGTCTATATACAATTGAACTGCTCGTTCAAACAAACTTTTGGTTCTTATATTTAATTCTCTTTTGAAATTGTCAGAAATATCTATAACTTCGTACATTTTTATCCAAGTTAGTCCAGAAATATCTTTAAATTTTCCTACGAATCTCATGGATAAGGAAAAATCTTTGTCCATTTCTGCAGCAGCTGATTCTGTTATGGCAAAATTTATACCCAGTTTTTCTATTCCGTTGTCAATTTTCACCAATCGAAGCATTTCTTTCGATGCCATTGATACTCCCCGCCTCATATCGTTACCAAGTATTCCAACAAACGAACTTCCTGAACCTATAGATATTCTCATATTTTTTTTGATTATACTGTGTATATCAGATTCAGATATCTGAAGAGAAGAAGTGAATGCAAGTTGGGAACTCTCGAACAACAAAGTAGCTCCGAGACTGGAAAAATTTTGGACTATTCCGTCATTTGAGTCTACTATATCGAAAATTTTGGAATATGCATCTTGCATTTTGGAGAACAAACTGTGTTCAGTATCATTTTCATCATCTAACGATTTAACATTAAAGGTTATATAAACAATAAACACATTAGAAGATTTTCCGTTTCCGACAGAAGTTTGTGTTATTTTTTCCTTCCCTGCTAAATTTAAGAGTTCTTTAGGTACATATCTTATATACTCTGAATTTAAATCTTTTAGATTATAAGTATACTCCTCTAATTTGTTGGACATATTATTAAAAGCTATGGAAATACTTGCAAATTCATCTCTGCTGGTGATAGGTAGCCGGTTTTTCCAGTGACCATTTATCATAACTTCTATTCCATGCTCTAATATTCTCATAGGCTTTAGTAAAATCCAGACAATTAGGCATAAATATAAAAACACAGCTATAGAAGTAATTCCTATCAAAATCGAAGATTCTTTCAAAATATCAATCTTTTTACTGTTAACATGACTCTCTTCATCTAGGAAATTTCCCACCATTCCAACAATGGTTCCAGAACTATTCTTTATAGGAACAAATGTAGCACTTAAATTTCCATGAATATCTCTGAACATCGACAAGACACTAGATTTCTGTTGGTCTTTAATTTTCGACCAAGTAGAATAAATTTCTTCTATCTCATCTTTTTCAAGAAGAGAATCAACTATTGCTATTTTATCTTGTGTCATGTCTGGGTCAGCAAATTTTAGCTTTTCGTAATATTTTGAATCTCCTGAATATTTGTTATCCATAACGGAATAAATTTTGTTATTATCCAAGACATATATAACTATATAGTCACTTGTATCACCTACTTTATCTTTTAAATCTATGTACGCATTTTTTATCGAATTTTTCGTGGATATAAAATCAGAAGACATATAGTTTGAATTTGCGACCATCTTACTGATATTGTCTCCATCGATTTTTTCTGAGACAATTTTTGCTCCTATACTTTGATTTTGCCTTAGAACTTTCGTGTAATTTGCCATAGATTTATTAGTTGAAAATATTAAAACACATGACATTAAAATTATAAAAATAGGTAAAAATAAAAGGGTAATTTTAATAGAAAAATAAGTTCGTTTGATCCCTATTTTTATAACTTGATAAATAAAAAACGATAATAATATTAATAATAATGCTCCTAAAATTGTAAAAACTAATCCCCAGTAGAAATATTTATAACCTATATTTGATATTAAAGATGAATTATTTCCGAATCTTGCAAAAAAAGGATTAACGAAAGTTTTTGATGCTGCAAAAAAGTCATTTTCATTTATGGCTCTGATTTTTCTGAAATCTTTTACTGTTAAATCTTCTATTTTTATTTTATCATCTATGGAATAAAGAGAAGTTACCGACATAGTGTTGGTATCAAATTTGTAGAATGTTCCCGTTCTTAAATCTGTAAAATAGACATTATCGAGTCTATCTACTGACATCAAAGATATAGAATTTTCTTCGTTTGGAACTAAAGAATTGCATTCAGTTGTTGTGCCATCTTGAGTTGCAATACACAAATTTCCACTTTTTGTTGCGTAAACAACGTTCCCATTGGAAATAACTGAGAAATCGTTTATCCAAGCTGAATCTGCGGTATTAGGTGGATTTACAGAAAACGAAAATTCTTTTTCAGGAGACTGGTCAAGATAGGGATTCACTCCTACAATTTCTACAACATTGTCTCTGAAGCATATTATTGACAATTTTTGATTAACTATTTGGATTTTTTTCACATATTCAGACGTGGGAGACTGAGAAGCTGCTGCAAAATCAAAAAGAGCAACTTGCTTTATATCTTTTCCTTTTTCATCAAACATTCTTACTGTTTCTTGGGCAATTGGATACTGAGATGGATTGGCAACTATAGCGTCTAAATTTCGAACTTCTTTTACTACAAAAAAATATCCTTTTGAATCCACTTCGAGATGTTTATATTTAAAAAATTCATTTTTTGTCGGTTGATCTAACTTTCTTTCGAATAGAATTTTCCCTTTCTCAGATATTTTTGTAACTTTATACTGATTAGATTTTTCTACTACACTCAGTATGTATACATTTCCAAGAGAATCCATATCTGAATCTATTATGGTTCCAAAATTCGGTTTATAGTAAAATTTCTGGGCAAAAAAAGACAAAGTAAGAGCTAAAATGACAAAAATTATCTTTAAAATAACGGATTTTTCGAATGAAAACTTGTTTTTTGTTTTCTTGCTTGAATTTGAATCGCTAGTTTTTTCTAAAATTTCACTTTTCAATGTTAAATCCTCCATTTTAGATTTGAATTTTCAATTTGCTATATTGATTATACAAATTGAATAGTATATATTCATTCAGTATAGAAAAAATAGTACAAATAGTCAAACCAAAACAAGGAGACAAATTGGTAAAATTCGTTGAAGAAGGCAATATAATAATGAAAATGAAAATTATAATGAGAATGATAACGATAATGAGAACGATAACGATAATGATAATAATAGAAACAGAGAAAGTTCAAGTACATATAGTAGAAAGAGCGGAAGTACAAATAATATAAATAGGAGTAAAAGTGAAAGTAAAAATGAGAATAAAAGTGAAAACAAAAGTCAAAGTAGAAGCAGAAATAAAAGTAGAAGTAGGAGTAGAAGTCTAAGTAAAAGCAAAACCATTGAAAATGAAGAGAATAATGATAATAATGATAATAGTGAAAATAAAACAAATTCAAATGTAAGAAATTATGAAAGCTCAAGTGGTAAAAGTAGTGATACTATAATAATTAATAGAAATAGAAGTAAAAATAGAAATAATAGTAGAAATGGCGATAATAATAGAAGGAGATACTATAGGGGCGGATACAGAAATAATAGAAGAAACACATATAGAAAATATAATTACAA
>CAMHLN010000036.1 GCA_946186155.1 uncultured Clostridia bacterium
ATAAACAAAGCAGGCCAGAGGCCTGTCGCCATAACAATTGCTTAAACCGCAAACCGGCTTGACTAGTTTGTCGGCTTTGAAGCTTTGTTATGTGATTTTCTTTCAAATAAATTATAAAATTTATTCTACGTTTTTTAAGAAGCTAACGCTTCTAATTTTCATTTCTACAAGTGGCGTAAAGTCGCTTACAACCGCTTCTTTGTCCAATCCCAAAATTTTAATTTCATTTTTTAATCGAGCTTGACTCGATTAAAAAATATTCTATATTTTTTTCTTTTATAAACAATAAATCAAATACTAGGTAATATATACGCTTGTAAATTCAATATAATAAAAAAGCATTTTATAGGATTTGAAATACAAATATAATATTTTATAAATTGTTTAAGATTCTGATTTGAGATTACCATTTTTTGCCATTTTACTTGTCCTAAAATTGTAAGAATAATTACTAATGAAATATAGAAACAAAAGATAAAAATAATATAATCTTTGGCAGATAGAGAATGAAACAATAAACCTAACGGTAATAACAAACAGAATACTGATAAAACATTTACAATATAAATTGGCAAAAGCCAGTTATTCGATATGAAAAAGTCAGTTAATTCTTTATTTTTCTTTGCCCATATAATTCCAACTATTGAATTTATTGAAATGTAAGCTCCAATAATAATAAAGAATATCAACTCTAAACTATATGTAATAAAGGATGATAAAAACAATAAAAATAATATTATAGAGCTAAGAAGAATAAAAAAATCTAAAAATATATAGATTTTAAATAGAACTTTTTTCATTTTATCTCCAGCGCCCCAGTGTGGGCGTCCGTGTAACAATGAGTTAAACCGCAAAAACGGTTTTGCCCGACGGGCAAAATTGGCGCAAAAGTTGCGGTGCCGCAAAGGCACGAAGAGCAACTTTTGTGACAAAGTTTTTGTCGGCTTTGAACTTCTTGTTATACGAAATTATATATTAAATCGTTACAGTATAATGTTTTGCATATTGTGAAAGCACTTCATTCATCATGGTTTGATATTTTGTATGATTCTTCTTTGCTTCGGCTTTGAAAAAATTTATACAATCAGAATCAATTGAAATAGTTATCTTTTCTTTTGTTGATTTTCTTACAAGCTCTGATGGAGAAGGAAGAAAATCTTCCACCAATACTGCGGAATCTAAAGCTTCCATTACAGATTTTTCTGGGTCACTGTAAATGTTCTTCATAGCGTTTCTTTCCTTGACGCCAATATCCTGCGCCGAAAATTCGTATATTTTGACCGCGTATTGTAAAACGCACTGTCAAAATTCCTTCGTCTGTTTTTCCAATACAAAATATCGTTTCTCTGAAACGGAATGCTTTACATCCTCTAAAATGATGCGGTTTACATCGAAAAAAGCATCCTGTGCCTTTTCAAATGAAACTTTATGTTTCGCTTTATTTTCAGAGTTTTTGTTTTCATCCCATTCAAATGTCATACATGCTAATTATACATACAATTATATGTATAAGTCAAGTTTTTTTTGAAGATAATTCATTCTTCAAGTAATTCCATCATCAAGCCTGGCTTGCTGATGGAATATTCATATTTATTCTCAATTTTCTGCAACATATAGATAATCATTGTCTTTTATATTGTACGGAATGCCAGACTTTAATGAAAAGCGAAGCAGTAAAGGAAATTTTATAAAATACTCTCCATCTTTTTTATATATTTCCATACATTTATGGCGGGTACAACTCGGAGTTTCAAAGCGGAGCTTTTCCAAAAGAAAATCGAACTCATCGGCGATGCATGAATGGTAGGCAACAAAATCACCGTCTTTTTTTACCACGATGTACCCGCCGTTTACTTCTGCGCGACCGTCCATTTCTTTCCGAACCTAAGGCCTGTAAACATTGAATATAATAAATTCTCTATCCTAACACGGTATGTGTCGTAATTGTTTCTGAATCCATACCCGGCAAAATCTTTTAGTGCCAGATAATTCAGGCATTCCTTAACCTGAGTTTTTTCTCCACGGCGCTCATAAAAATAATACTTCAACATGCCACCTAAAATTTTCGGCATTTCTGTACCGCAGCATGTAATTATGTTTTCCCTGGCGATTTTTCCAACTGGGCTGATGAAAGCCACGTCAAGATTTTTATCGCGCAGAAACTTCATTCTGCTTCCGACGGATATATGCCCGTTTTTATCCACTAACGAATTGAATTCTTCCATGATTCTATCGTTTATATTTCCGATAATTTCGTATTCAAAATTTGTGTTGTCACCGCTTGCATTAAAGAGGGTAGCACCGGCATCAATGTCGGACTTGCAGGAGAAGCCCATTATCTGATTGATGCCAGAGCGATAATCCTGTGTTTCAAGAACGATATCTTGCGTTCCTCCGAAGAAGTTGTTTGTTTTCTCAGCCGGTGATTTCAGTTTCTGGATATACAGGCTTCCCAAGAAATCCGTGATATCTTTATTTGTAAAAGTTGTTTCAGTTGCGGATATTATCATATCCCATATTTTGTTCTTGTAACTTTTTATTTTTGTGCAGTCGATTGTGGCCAGTTCGTTTTCATTAAGCTTGATAATTACGGTTTCACCTGGGAAATAGCTGTATTCCTTTCCTTTTATTTCTTCCCGGATTATACGCACAATGCTCAAAAATTTGTCCCGGATTTTTTCCATGTTCTGGTCGGCGGCGTAAACCTTCCCGTCGCTCAGCAGTTTGAAGAATATGTAAATCTCGCTCCATTCGCCCTTGTTTCCTTTTAGTTCCATTTTATTTATCCTCGCTCTCCGCCAATTTTTTCGTGATTTCCTTCGCAATTGCCGCTATTACAGGAACTGAGACGCTGTTTCCAAATTGCTTGTATAGATGAGTGTCCGCCAGAACAAGCTTGAAGTTGTCGGGAAAACCTTGGAGTCTAGCCCATTCTCGCGGAGTCATTTTCCTTATGTCTTCAGTGTTTACATTTCCTTTTATATGTGTGACTGGAGTCAGATTTTTCTGTCGTTTGTCAACGATTAAATTTCTTTCCCGTCCCATTCCACCACAAACTATGGCACCTGCGACAGAATCCAAATCGCGGATTTCATAGCCGAATCCATGCCCTAAGGCTTCATGCCGGGCTTTATGCCTTTTTAGGGTTTCTATATACACATCACTCAGATAATATTTTGCTGAAACGGGATTCTCTTCCATGATGTCACGAATTACTTTCGTCGGGTCTGTCGGCTTTGGAAATTGAAATTTTTCTACGTGATGTCGCCAAATATTTCTTTTGGATTTTCAAAATTAGATTTGTAAGTTTTTTGAGCGTACTCGTCCCATTCCGAAACAAATACTGTTTCTGATTTTTTCTTGAAGGCCTGCTCAAATCCAAGCCTTATTTCACCAATACATGCAAACAGGCCGATGAACTTGTAGTATGACATTCTCGTTTTCGTTTGAGAAAAATGTCATACTGGAATTATTAATGGTTAGATTTTAATATTCTTTTCCAGCCCAGTGGGGTGTGAGCATAACAACTGGTTAAACCGCAAAAACGGTTTTGCCCAACGGGCAAAATTGGCGCAAAAGTTGCGGTGGCGTAAAGCCACGAAGAGCAACTTTTGTGACAAAGTTTTTGTCGGCTTTGAACTTCTTGTTAGGCGATATTTAGAAATAACCACGTTCAAGTATCTCTGTTTCAGAATTTTCTATAATTATTTCTTTGATATGATTTATAAATCTTTCAAATGAAGATACTTGATAAGGATGACTTTCTAAAAATTCCTTGTACGAATCAAAATATCTTTTTCGCATTTCATAAACAGAGAAATTTTGTCTTTCTGAAGAAGAGATTCTCTTAGCTTTTCTTAGGATAATAATTTCATCTATAGCTGTAGTACTCGTACTTATTGGAGTCATATCCAACCAATCACAAAGCAATAAATATTTTGAACAAGGAACTGTTTCTTTTAAATCCAAAGCTGTAGCAGAAGCTTCTTGAAACATTGTTTTATCAAGATTTGTTTTACACTCACAAGCCAAAAAGGCTAAATTTGTTTCTTTTTGTTCGTATTCAGAAAAATTTGATTCAAAACTTGTTTTTATAAATAGTTTTTTTGAAATTGCAAAATCCTGATCTTTTTGACGTAGCTCAATATCGCCACCTGATGAACTCGAAGAAATTGACCCATCAAATCTTATTCCTGATATACATGTTGTAGGACCAAGAGACAATTTTTGTGATTCTATTTTGTCTGAAAAAATATTGAATACAAAAAGAGGAAGAAATTCTTCCATAACTGTATTATCTAATTTTAACTGACCTTTTTGTCGATATAAAAAATCTTCTGTGCTTTTAAAAATTAGATCATATTCTATAAAATTCATATAACTATTAAGAGCCTTGATACATGCTTTTATGCGGTTTTCTTCAGAGCCAGAAGCTTGTAACATCGAAGAACGCCAAAGATTATAACGCTCTATAGCTTCTTGAACATTAGCTTTATCAACATCTGGCAGTTTCTTGTTTTCCAATAATGCGTTTAATTTATCTCCATGAGGAGACGATATATTAGGCATTTACAACCTCCAATTTTTCAGTATAAAAGTCTGTTGAAGAAATTAGTTTGCTTTTATATGTTTCGATTGCTAAATTTAAATATTCTTTTTTTTCGATTGGAGCATAAACAAGAGATTCTGAAAGAAGCATCAAAATAAAATTATTAAGATATGTTTCATTTATGCAGGCTTTTGAAGAAGAAAAATGTAAAATATCTTCATAAATTTGAGTACCAAATTTATTTTTAAAATTTCGTTCTTGACGGAATAATGGTTTTAAGCCACATACACCACAAGCCAATTCTGCAATAATTTTACCATTGTAAAATGGTGTTTTCATAACTGATGACTCACGACCAACCACAAAAATCACGTGAGAATTTTCTTTGCAAACTCTATTTATTTCAGAGAAAACTTTTACCATATCCTCGCAATATTGAATTACGGTAAGGTATCTATTGCCCCTATTTTTTCTATTTGAACCTATTTCTGCCTGGGCGGCAGGCAGAACACTGCCACTTAGAAATTCAACAGAAGCTCTATATTGCTGATGATAATTAAAAACATTTATATATGGTGGAGAAGTTAATACAAAAGTACAACTATTAGAAAACATATCTAAACAACGAGCATCATTTCTTTTTACTTCAATGTTTTTTTCAGAAAAGGGCAAGCTTAAAACTATGTCTTTAATTCTATTCCATTTATTTGATAGCCACTTTAATGAGAAGTCATTTTTATAAAAGTCTGTTAAAACAACAAGTGCTTCAAATAATTTTTTTTCATTAGCATTTGTTAAATCGTTAGAAAGAAATGAAAAGAAATTTTTGCTCTTTTCTTCGGTTAAATGTAATTTCTTTTCAAAATTATCTAATATTATAACTCTTTTTGCGAATTCAACATTTATAAATGTATAAAGATTAGCAAGACATATTGCTCCATAATTTATTTCTGTACCATAAGCTTTTAGATTAAATTCGCCAGCCTCTAATAAAGTTGTACCACTTCCTAAAAATGGATCAAAAATTACATCATTTTTTTTGCAATATGAGGATATCAGAACCTCAACTAATTGGGGGGAAAACTGTCCATTCCAATGCAAAGGATTACTTTTATGTTTATCAGCAATATTCAGTTCATTACGAGATATTGTATTTTCATCAAAAGGCATATAATCGTAGTATGTGTAGATGTTGCTCATAATCTAAATGTACCTCTTTTTAAGAAATTTATCTATATTCCAATAAAAAAACAGCGCCCCAGTGCGGGCGTCCACATAACAACTGGTTGTACCGCAGCGGGCTTGACCCGTTGTCGGCTACGAACCTTTGAAAATCATTAAGGCCCCAGGCTTATTGTGCTATGATAGATAAGTCAGTCAGGGCACGATATCCTAATAAATTCGACAGGGGGACCTTAATGAGATTCTATAAGAACCAACATCAATTCTACATCGGAATCGACCTTCACGCAAGAATGATGTACGTCTGTGTCATCAACAACATCGGGGAAACTGTATTCCACAAAAACATGGAGTGTTCCAGAGATAATCTGGAGCTTGTGACAAACACTTTCGGTAAAGACAGTGAAGTTTACAGGAACACGATTTCCGACAAGTTCCGCGATCCGGCAACTTTAAAAATGGTGAACGCGGACCTTGACATGTTCCAGGCTTACCATGACATAATCACAAAACTTGAGT
>CAMHLN010000037.1 GCA_946186155.1 uncultured Clostridia bacterium
TTCTAAATCCAAGAGTAATCAAAAATTTATGCCCCTTATGGTTACTCGAGGTGGTACGAGGTACGATAAGGGGCATGAAAAAAGCCAATAAAAATAAGGCTTCTGAGCCACTTACCGTCATCGCAAAAATGCAAACCTACAAATTTCGACGAAAAATTTGTATGCACGTAATATTCTATACCAACATTTTCAAAAATGCAAACAAAAACTTAAAAAGATAAAAATTTTTCTCTCCGGAATCTGCCGGAGGGAATGTTTAAAATATTTTGAGTGTGATTTTTTGTTCTAAAAAATTAATTTTTAAAAGGAGTCAAAAATGACAATATTATTAATATTTTCAACAATTTTACTAAAAACGATAACTTTTTTAGTTATTTGTTATCTCTTGGCAAAAACATCGATGCTCGAAAGAGAGCTGGAAAAATTAAAACTTGAAAAGAAACTCAAAAGAGGGGATAAAAATGAAAAAAATATTGACTAACGATGAAATCAATTTAACATGTTTATGCTGTAAAAGTCAGATCAAAAATGACGAAGATTTTTACAATATCATCGGTTGTATCTTTTGCAAACGCTGTGTTGACAGCAGTTTTAAGAAGCATTTTGATGCTCAAATTTTTAAAAATTCAAAAAATTAGGAGAAAATTATGTCAGAACAAACCAGTATGTCTATTTATTTGTCAAATGAAAAAACAAAAAAATATTTGCAGTCAATTTTGGGAGAAAGAACCAATCAATTTATTACAAGTTTAACAAGTTTAGCAAGTAGTTCTAATTATTTGAAAAATTGTGATAGAAATTCGCTTTTAGCTTGCGCTTTGAAAGCTGCGTCGATGGATTTACCATTTGATCCAAATCTTGGGTTCGCTTGGGCAGTTCCGTATAAAAATACAGCTACGTTCCAAATCGGATGCAAGGGATACATTCAGTTAGCCTTGCGAACAGGGCGTTACAAGGCTCTCAACTCTCGTGATGTTCGTGAGGGTGAATTCGTCGGCAGAGATTTCGTTGGTGACCCAATTATCGAGTGGATTCCGGATGATGTTCGACCAGAAAAACCAGTAATTGGTTATATGGCAGGAATGGAACTTACGAACGGATTCAGAAAAATCATTTTTTGGAGCATTCAAGAGGTCGAAGACCACGCGCTCAAGTATTCCCAAAGCTTTCGGAAATACAAACAGACTGGAAAATCCAGCGAAACTTTATGGGCATCGCAGTTTGATAAGATGGCGAGAAAAACTTTAATGAAATCTTTAATTTCCAAATTTGGCATTATGTCGACTGATATGCAGGATGCCATAAAGTCAGACCATTCAAGTCTTAAAATCGATTTTGACACTGGCAATTAGAGTGTTGAATATCCAGATAATTCAACTAATTTGGAAAAACTGTCAGAAATGGAGGAAGACAAAAATGAAAGTTAAATTTGAAGTTTTAGGAGTTCCGAGATCCAAACAACGACCCAGAGTTTGCAATTTTCGGGGTAGGAAATTTTCGTATACTCCAAAGACCACAAAAGATTACGAAAACCTAATAAAATCAAGTTATTTAGCGGTTTCACAGAAATTTTGGAGCAAAGATTTACCGGTAAAAATGGATATAGTTGCCTTCTTCCCCATCCCCAAACAGTTAAAAAAATTGTTGCCGACCTGTTCTCCAGATTTAGATAACGTTGCCAAATCTGTATGCGATGCTTTAAACGGTGTCGCATATTTTGATGATTCTCAGATTTGCAAGCTTTCAATACACAAATATTATGCAAAAGTTCCAAAAATTATCATCATTTTGGCTGATTGAGGAGATAATTTGAACTAACAAATTAAATTTAAATTAATAAGAAGGAGTAAATTTTGCAATATAACTATATTTTGTTGAACGAAGGGTTTTATCGTTGGCTCGAAATGAACCATTTGCAAATACAGTCACAATTGTTGTTCTTGAAATTGATTCATCTTTTCAACATAAGTGGCTGGAGCGAATGGCTAGCAGTAGATAACCAGCGGATAATGTCTCTAGTTCAAACGAAGAGAGAGAAAACTTTTATTGAGTGGCGGAATAAGCTACTGGGAAAAAAGTTAATATTTTACACTAAAGGCAGAAAAGGATCTCCAAGTAAGTACAAACTAAATGACGAAATTACTTTCATAAGCGAAGCAAAAAGCGAAGTAAAAAGCGAAGCAAAAAGCGAAGTAAAAAGCGAAGTAAAAAGCGAAGCACAAACCGCAGACATATATAAACAAAACAAGACAAAACTAAAAAAAGAAAATACTGCTCACGCAGTACAAAAGAAAACTGCGTGTGGGGACTTCGGAAACGTGTTGTTAACGAAAAATGAGCTTGAAAAGCTTAAAACCCAATATCCACAAGAGTTTGAGGCAATTATCGACTATCTTTCGAGCTATATCGAGATGAAGGGCTACAAGGCGAAATCGCACTATTTGGCAATCCAAAAATGGGTGGTTTTGGCATATCGAGAGCAGAAAAAACGAGAAGAAAATTTAATTCGAGGTGTTAATTATGGAAGCTACAGCCAGCAAAAACCAAGGAAAATTTGCACAGAATATCCGGAGTAAAGACTTGAGTAATAAGGCAATTATGGAAGTTTTAACCAATAAAAATCGAGTGCAAAATACACAGAATATTAATCAAGAAAATCTTGAAATTTGTAAAATTTGCGGAGAGCCTACTCAATATTTAGTGAATATTCCGTTAATGAACAAGCGATTTTTAGCTCATATTAATTGCCGTTGCGAAAGGAAAAAGCTGGAAATTCAAAGAGAAAATGAGCTCAAACAAGAAAAATTGTCAAAAATCGCAGAGCTCAAAAATCTTTCACTTATCAGCAAAAGATACGAAAATGTTAGTTTTGAAAGCACTCAAACTGGGCACAATTCTAGTTTTGACAAAGCTTTTGAGCGTTGCAAGAGATATTGTGAAAATCACCAAAAAGTCTACGAAAATGGCAACGGAATTTATCTTTTTGGTGCAAAAGGAAGTGGGAAAACCCATGTGACCGCCTGTATTGCTAATGAATTGTTAAAAAAATGTGTTCCTGTTTTGCTAACAAATCTTTTTGAGATTTCAAAAGCTGTCAAATCCACGTTTCAGAATGGTTTTCACGAATCAGAACAAGAATTTTTTGAAAGATTTGAAAAAGTTTCGTTCTTAATTTTTGACGACTTAGGTGTGGAAACGTTTACTAAAAATGACAGAGATACATGGCTTCAGACTCTTCTTTTTGATTTGATTAATCGCAGGTATAACGCGAAAAAGCCGACGATTTTCTCGAGCAATTATTCTCTTAACGAATTGGTAAATCTGAGAGGAATTTCCGATCGCACAGTTGACAGAATTTCTGAAATGACGAGCGGAGCAGTTTTCAAATTTGACGGTGAAAGCATGCGTTCGAAGTTTAAAAATATAATTTAGGAGTAAATATGATTAATATTAAATTAAACAAAATAAAGATTTTAGCATTTAAAATTAGAAGAATTAACGAAAAAATCGAAAGCTTGAGGTACGAAATGGAATATCATGCTTCAATCTATTCTGAAATTCCAAAAAATTTTGGCTATAACAATAACATGATTGAAATATTTATTTCACGAATCGAAGAACTTGAAATGAAAAAATCAGAACTTCAAATTGAGCTCGACAAGACTTTGGATGAATTTACATTTTTATCAGAAAACTCGTACAAAATTTTGATTTACAGATGCATTGAAAATCTTACGTGGGACCAAATTTCCAAAAAAACCGGATACAGTAAAACTTCATGTTTTAGATTTTGGAGTGGAATTAAAAAATATAATTCATCTTAATTTCTCAATTTCTTCTTTTGTTAGATCAGTGAAATCTATAATTTCCTCAATATTTTTGTTCTTTAATAACATTTTTTTAGCAATCTCGATTTCACGATTATGCTTGCCTTCAGCCCTGCCTTCAGCTCTGCCTTCAGTCCTGCCTTTTTGTATGCCTTCTTCCATCGCATACTTAATCTCAGCTTGTCTATCTTTCCAAGCTTTTTCTTTGTCTTCTACTATCATTCTCACTCTTTCGTCGGCTGTCAGTTGTTTATATTTGCAAACTGCAGATTCGAATGCTACATTTCTTACTGCCATTTTGTCTAATTCCTCCTTGTCATCTGTATTTAAAAATCTTAACCATGTTGCTAAATTACTCTTATCTTTTTCCGGTACTTTTTTGAACTCTAATATATCAATTTCTAGCAAATCTGTAAAAGTTGAATTCGTATTTTTATCATAGAGAAAATATCTGTTATGATATTCTTTGCTGTCCTCTATCAAATTATGATCAGTGCAGATCATTATGCTTATAATTTTTCTAATTTTATCATATTTTTCTCCCTCTGTCAACTGCTCGGCGATCATTTTCGAAGCGTAAAACAAAATTCGCTGCTTCAAATCAGAGGCTTTTCTTATTTGGATCTCTATGTTAATTCGTTGGCCGTTTTTAGTTGTCAATTTTATATCTAAAATACCACTTTTACCATATGATTTATTAACTCGTAAATTCGGATCGATAATCTCGATATGCGCATATTCTTCCTCAGGAATATCAATAATTTCGCGCAAAAGCCCAATCAGAGCAGTTTTGTTTTCCGGGTCTCCAAAAATCATTTTGAAAATCGGATCGCTTTTTGCAAAAATTCTAGTTTTTGACATTAAATACTCCAAAAATAAATTTTCCACAATTCAATTATAATCGAAAAATTTAGTTTAGTCAATGGTTTTTTCGCTCTTTTCGGCAAATTATTATCTAAAAATTAAAGCTAATTAGATTCTTTTTTATTCTTTCCGGGAATAGTAAAACTGAATTATTAAAAAATTTCAAATTAATCAAAAATGTTTAATTTTTAAAGCGACAACAGATATGAAATTTTTACAATTTTGGTCATTATCTCCCACAACAACTTGATATGAATTTTTACTTGAAAATCCAAACTAGTCAAGAGGTTCAACGATTTCTAGATTTTCTATCAAATAAAAATTCTGGTTATTTTATCTAAAATTACTAAAAATAGCTTGACAATTATGCCAAATATTATATAATAAATACATGGAGTTGAAATTTTGCAACTTCATAAGTATTCATTGCGATGGATACTTAATTTGATAAATTCTTTTAAATAAGTGAGGTGTGTTTGTTATGAGTGATTTTTTTAAAAATTTGGAAAATCTCATAAAAAATAAAAATGATGAAAAGTCCAAAAAAGAGAGCAACAAAAAAGATAAAAAAGAAGGTAATTTTTATGAAAAATTTAGACAAGATTTTAGTAAAGAAGTAAGATACGATAAAATTAAAGATTTAAAAAACAAATTGTCGGACGACTATAAGTATATGACTGAGTTATCTAAACAACCTGGAAAAACTAAAATCAGTGCGCTAGGTGTATCTATAGATAATATAATAAAAAATCTTCCGGAAGATTTTAAGAAAGGTTACAATCCAGATGAATTAAAAACTAAAGTACAAGAATTAGAAATAAAACAAGCAGGGTTCTCTTTTTTAACTCCATGTTTAATTAAAAAAGAATATAAAAATAATTTCGAAAAACTTATAGGACATATAGAAAAATGTATAAACAAAAAGATCGAATTTTCTGAATTCAGTTTAAACGATTATAATAAATTTTCAAATTTTTTAAAATCTAAGCTAAAATACAAGAAAGATAAAAAAGAAATTGAAGAGCTTGAAGGGCCATTCCAAAATGCTGTTAGCGCGAGCAAGGGTTTAATTGATTATGTCGAGAAAAGATGCAATTGTTTGGAATTAAGCGATGAAAAAGAATTTAACTCGATCTTGTTGAGATTAGAAGGAAGTTTGGAACATTTATATAAGTTAGATATTATTAAACAGGACGTGGAATCGTCTGCTATTACGGAAAAACTTAAAAAGTTTAAAGATGATAAGGATGCTTTTCTTAGTTTTTTTAAGGTAGAAAATGGAAAAAGTGTTTACAAAATTGACTCAGGAGATTCACTTTTTCGTAAAGTTGGGAAAGTATTTAGTAAAGATACGAATCTAAATTTGGCGGCAATGTTAATACGTCAAATAATTTCTATTTTAAGATGCGTCGATGATATTTTGTCTCGTGCTTATGATATAATTATAAAAATATCTAATGATAATAAAATACAAAAACAAAATGAATATTATAAATGTGCTA
>CAMHLN010000038.1 GCA_946186155.1 uncultured Clostridia bacterium
TCACTCTTCTTTTGCAAATGAATCTGGAAAATCTGGAGAAAACTATGAAAGACTCGAATTTTTAGGAGATGCAATTTTAGAGTTCATAACTTCAGAATACATATTCCACAAGTTCAAAAATTTGCCCGAAGGAAAGCTAACTAGAATAAGAGCATCGTTGGTGTGTGAGAAAACTCTTAACATTTTTGCACACGAACTTGAAATAGGAAAGTTTATAAGATTGAGTCATGGAGAGGAAAAAACAGGAGGTCGAGAAAGAGCATCTATTTTGGCTGATTCGTTTGAATCTGTGGTGGCAGCTGTTTTCCTAGATGGAGGGATAGAATTTGCAAAAGAAATTGTTCTGAGATTTATATCCAACGAACTGAAGAGGTCGTGTGAAATTATCAAGGATTACAAAACCAAAATTCAAGAGTATATGCAATCGAAAAAGCAAAAAGAAATAAAGTATAATTTAATAAGTGAAACTGGTCCTGACCATGATAAGAAATTTACGATGGAAATTGAAATTCAGGGTATACCTATGGGATTAGGAACAGCAGGAAGCAAAAAAGAAGCTGAGCAGCTCGCTGCGAAATCTGCTTTAGAAAACATTTCAAAAGGAGCAAAAATTGAATCTTTTTAACAAATTAAAAGAAAGTTTAATCAAAACGAAAGAAAATTTATCCAACAAATTCAGAAGCATTTTCGCGTTTTTCACAAAAGTAGACGAAGATTTTCTCGACAATCTTGAGGAGATTTTAATTTCTTCAGATGTTTCTGTCAGTGCATCTAATAAAATTAAAGATAAATTGAGAGAAAAATGCAAGTTCGATAATATTCAGTCTCCTGAAAAAATTGTTCAAGTCTTGAAAGACATAATAAAAGAAATTCTGGAGTTTGACCAAAAGTTTGAATACGACGAGAAAAATATTATCTTAATAGCAGGAGTCAATGGAGTCGGAAAAACTACCACAATTGGGAAATTGTCTAATTATTTCAAATCTGAAGGCAAAAAAGTTCTTATATCTGCTGCAGACACGTTTCGTGCTGCTGCTGCTGAGCAACTCGAAATTTGGGCTCAAAGAGCAAATTGCAATATTGTCAAAAAAAGCGAGGGTTCAGACCCGGGAGCAGTTGTCTACGAATCTATCAAGAAGTTTAATTCTGAAAATTTTGATATTCTGATATGCGACACTGCGGGGAGATTGCATAATAAATCGAATTTAATGGATGAACTTCAGAAAATAAACAGAGTAGTAGATAAAAATATAGATTCAAGTTGTCAAAAAAACGTATTTTTAGTTTTAGATGCAAGTACAGGACAAAACATGGTAAATCAAGTTGAAGAATTTTCGAAAATTTTAAATATAACCGGGTTGATATTAACTAAACTGGACGGAACTGCAAAGGGAGGAGCAATAATATCTATAAGAGAAAAATTCAAGGAAATCCCCATAAGATATATAGGGCTCGGAGAACAAATAGAAGATATTTACGAATTCGATTGCGAACATTTTGCAGATATAATTTTAGAAAATGTGGGGAAAAGTTCTGATGAATAGACCCAATAAAGACAACTATTATCTCGATGTTGCAGAAGTCATTCTTGAGCGCTCTACTTGTTTAAGAAGAAAATTTGGAGCTGTAATAGTTAATAACGACCAAATTATATCTTGTGGATATACTGGAGCTCCCAGGGGAAGAAAAAATTGCTCTGAAATTGGAGTTTGTAAAAGAATTAAATTTAATATTCCTCGAGGAGAAAAATACGAACTTTGCAGGTCAGTTCATGCAGAAGCAAATGCTATTATTCATGCATCGAGAGAAAAAATGTTAAATTCAGTTCTTTATCTTGTCGGAATTGAAACTGAAACAGGAGACTATGTTGATAACACTGCTCCTTGTTCAATGTGCAAAAGATTAATAATAAACTCTGGAATCAAAACAGTAATTTCTAGAGAAAACGAAAAAAAGTTTAAAATAACTGAAGTTGATTCATGGATAACCAATGACGATACTTTTTAGCATATATCAGAAAATTAATATCAGTTTTCTATCTTTTTGGATTAAAAACTGAAACAAGGGGATATGTTGAAAACACTGCTCCTTGTGCTATGTGCAAGAGATTGATGATAAACTCTGGAATCAAAACAGTAATTTCTAGAGAAAATGAAAAAAAGTTTAAAATAACTCAAGTTGATTCATGGATAACCAATGACGATATTTTTTAGCATATATCAAAAAATTAATATCAGTTCTCTATCTTTTTGGATTAAAAACTGAAACAAGAGGATATGTTGAAAATACTGCTCCTTGTGCTATGTGCAAGAGATTAATAATCAACGCTAGAATCAAAATAGTAATTTCCAGAGAAAACGAAAAAAAGTTTAAAATAACTCAAGTTGATTCGTGGATAACCAAAGACGATGCTTTTTAGTACTACGAAACAGATAGTAAAATTATTCGGTATATCGTTTCAAAGGGTTCGTTATTTATAACTCCCAAATTGTATTGCAATTTTTTTGTTTTGAGAGTATTCTCTCATAGAATTTTCTTGTCAGAAGAAAATAAAACTTTGAAAGGATTGTGTAATGAAAGCATACTTAGCGAACGGATTGTTTTCCGAATCAGACCAAATTTACAATAGTTTTCTAGCAGATAAGATACGAAGCACATTTAAAAATTTAGATCTTTATGTTCCACAGGAAAATGATGCAATAAATGACAAAAAAGGATACGCAAATAGTTTGCAAATATTCGATGGAGACAATCACTTTTTGGATGAATCCGACATTATGATTACTGTTTTGGACGGTGTTGAAGTAGACTCAGGAGTTTCTGCGGAAATTGGCAGATATGTAACTCTTTGTGAGCTAGATAAATCTAAAAAGCGCATAATTTATGGAATATACTCAGATATACGACAACAAGGAAGAGAAAATGAGAAAAAAATCCAGGCACTAATAGAAGATGGAGCAGAAAATCAGTTTATGTATAGAAATTTATATGTTATAGGAGCAATTAAAAAATACGGATATTTAGTTGATGGATATAATTCTCTTTTAGAATTGATGCAAAATAATCTTGAAGCTCAGTAGGTAAGTTTTCGTATGGACGTATATCATCTAAACGTGACAAAAGCTAACTGTTTGGTTGGCTTTTTATTTTAAAAATTAATTCTTATTTTTATAATTACTCTTTTTCTCATAGAGAGTAAATAAAAAACATTAACTAAAAATTTGATTCAATTTCAAATTAGATTGAATATCGGACACAACAAAAAATAAAAGCTAACCGATTTGGTTAGCTTTTTTATTTCAAAAAACTAATTTTTATTCTCTATAGCTGCTCTCTTTTCTTTTTCCTTTTCTTCATAGAGACCGCTGAGCTTAATGACAGAGATAATCCATGCAAATAATATCAATATAAAGAGAATAAACAGAGTGTTAACATGAGATAACAAGGCACTTCCTGCAGATATCAAGTTTAACAAGAGGTAGGTTATTAAAGCTCCACCTGCTTTTCCTCCACGACCTCCTAAAACTTCTACTGCACCCTGGCCTTGTGCCTGAGTATCAGGGTCTAATGGACGAAATGCTATACTCTTTGTTGTATCAAATAGACAATATTTTATTCCTTTTGCTATTGCATCAACAAATAAGCCCATCCAAACAGCAAGAATTGGAACATCCATTCCTAAAAATTTAGTTCCCCCATTGTTTTTGTAGAGCATCAATCCAAAAAACACTACTCCTAATACAAGTATCATAACTGGAGTAACCAACGCATTAAATCTCCAACTGAATTTACGAAGCAAATTAACACTTAAGAATGTCAACACAATCGTAGCTATAGCAGTAACCTGAGACAAAGTTCCCATCATGTTGGTTAAATCGTTAGCACCAACAAAAGACTCTCTCATTTGAGCTTTAAAGACTCCCTCGTACAAGTTAATTCCTATTCCATAGGAAATTGGAAGCATAAAAATCAAGAAAAGATATTTAGAGGAAGCCAAAATCTTAATTCCAGCTAAAACTCCAACTTTAGCTTTTTTCTTCTTAGGTTTAACCTGAGATGGATCATACAATTTTGGGTCAGTTAAAACTACTTTGTTTATATAACGATATATCATCATAGTTATAACACAAAATATAGCACTAACACTAACTAAAATTTTCACATTTTTATCAAACAGAGCTCCACTTGTTTTTGACATTTCCTTTATCAATGTACCTGAAAGATAAACTCCAATATTTCCAATCAACGAAAATAATGCATAGAATCTTTTAACCTCACTATGCTTGGTTATTTGGTTAGCAAAAAACCAAAACAAAGAACCAATAGCCAAAGTTCCCCAAGTTTCAGCTAAAATAAAGAACAAAGTATAAGACCAGTTTCCTAAACACGGAATTATATAATAGAAAAATTTTGGCCAAGATTCTCTCATTGCCACCATTGTTGCTTTGCTCATGTGAATTTTGTCAACATTCGGGAACAAAAACCACGCAAAAACAAAAAAGAAAATAGCAAAAAAACTAGACACAATGTAGAACGTTTTTCTCATTCCAAATTTACTCAACAAAAATGAGAATAGCATAACAACCAAAATAGCACTCGGGAATACAAACCAAAGCTTCAAAGCAGAAATAAGCTCTGTTCCTCCCAAAACTGCATATTTTTGGACAAAAGTATCCTTTAAATCACGAACTGCTGCATAAACAAAAAGAATTGCAAACATCAAGAAACTCATGGGAAGAAACTTTTTTAACTCAAATCCATGAATTGGCCAAAGCATGGATCTTATCTTCCCGAACTCTTGATTACCATTATCACCCATAGAAACACGCACCTTTCTTTAAAATATCTGGTAAAATAAGCACTTAAACTTAAAAACAATTAAAAATCAAATACATCCAACTAAAGTACTCACCTCACCAAAAAAATATAATGCAAAAGAGAATAGAAAATATTATCTCTCCTGCATGAACAATTTACCAATTCACAAAGATTTGTCAAGTGCCTATTCGAATTGGTATTGCTAAAAAAGATAGATATTTCCTCCGGCAACGCCGGAGGAGACGGTACAAGCCCTATTTGGACACGCATATAACCTTTTATAATTATTATCTATCCGTTTTTAGCAATGCCTATTTCGAATTCTCCGTTTTAACGACACTACTAATATCTAATTCGGCGATTTTTTTGTCAGCATCCTCATCTACTTTTTTGACAAATTCTTCCATATTGTCGCATATCTTTTTGAATTCAGCGCCCATCATGTACCTAATTCCGTACTTTTCTTCTTTTTTCATGAAATAATCAGCAAGCTTCTCTATCAATATCCTGTTTCGTTCTATAATTTCAGTAGCTCGCTTCTCTAAATCAAAAATTAAATTGAGACAAGCCTCTTTTCTATCTGCATCACTTTTGTAATATAGCCAAGGATTCTTCAAAACAACAGCTCGTTCTGCCAACATTTTGACCGATCCCAAATCGTTCATGGCACCAGAACTATATTTATTGTAGAAATATATCTCCCCTGCCCTACCTGCTAACGAAGTAGTTATAAGACTACAAATCTTATCGTAAGTTAGAAACCCGTCATCATATTGCTTGTTTTTATCATTATTATGATCGTAGAAAAAATTAACACCCTCAGCATTCCTAAAAGTTATTATAACAAAAGGAGAATCTTCTAAATACCAGCCAACTACCGCATGACATAACTCGTGAATAAGAGTTTCTCTCATTTCCTGTGGATCAACATAGTATTTACCTCTTATCCCTATCCCTCTATCAAACAATAACGACTCTCGAAGTATTAAATCAAAATCAAATTTTTTACCACGGGTAACTTCGACAATGACATTCTTAGACACTTCTTCCAGGTTCCAATACAAGCTCCGATATGAGTACTTCACTAACTCTGAG
>CAMHLN010000039.1 GCA_946186155.1 uncultured Clostridia bacterium
AAAAAATAAAGAAAAAATTGAAGACATTAAAAATGAAGAAAATAAAGAAGAAAATAAAGAAAAAATTGAAGACATTAAAAATGAAGAAAATGAAAATAAGGTTCTGAAATTTTTTAATGGTAAAGAAAATTCTAATAAGATATTTGGATTAAAATTCACAAAACAGTTGGTAAATGACTTTGTGAGTTCTGTAAATAATGGAGCCAAAACCGATGTTAAATTGTGCATAGATAATTTTTATTCAGAAATTAACAATTTGAAAATATTACTTGGGGGTATAGCAAACAAAACTAACAAAAAGGACTATCGCAAAGCATTGAAAAGCTTTAACTCTGGATCTATGGGGGAACAGTTTATAGCAAACAACTTTCCTGTTTGGAGTTTTGCTCTTGCAGATGGTCTTAAAAATAGTAATTTTTATAAAAGAGTTTGCGGTGAGAACAATAAAGATAAAGATTTGGGTATCCAGGTAGCAAGCAAATCAAAAAGATCGAATATTATAAAAAGGTTTGGTAAAGGATTTGTGAATCTTTTCACCGGAAAACCTGGAAAGCACAAGACTATAGATCAAGTTAACAGTGTATTGAAAAAATACTCAGAGCCTTGGGCTATTGCTTGGGTGCTGTCTCGTAAAAATAATGAAACGATTTCAGAAAACAGCATGATTGAAAAATTAGATAAAATTTGTGCTGAAAAAGATAATACAAAATTTGAGAGTACATTAAATGAATTTATTAAAGAAGTAGGAGCCAAAGTTAAAAGTAATAAGGAAGGTGACCCTACCTTAAGTGATATATTTGAAGATGCTTCTGGTTCAAGTAAAATTAAAAAGAGAGTTAAAAGTATTTATAAAAGATTGGAAAAAATTCACAAAGATGAAGAAGAATATACTATTTCAGGTGGTAATAGTAATATCATAAAGGAATTAGATGATGAAAAAAACAAAGGATTTTTCTCAGGATTTTTTGGGCTTTTTTCGCGAAAAAAAAAATAAATAAAAAAATACGCAAAAGATATGTGGATCTTGAAAAAGACCTGGGACTTTTTGATTAGGTTTTATATTTATCGTATAAAAATATTTGACTTTTTTATAAAATTTGATACAATATCTATAAAGGCCGATTTGGCGTTTAAAAATAGGATCCAAATGGTTTAAAATTAAAGAATTAGGTGGTGATATGAAAATGGAAAAGAAAATTAAAATTTCAAAAAATAAAAATTTACAAAAAAAAGCTAGTAAAGAAAATGTGAAATTAGCTCAAGAAATTTCAAAATTGCCTAAACTTAAAACTTTTGTTGATAAATTGATGTCATCTGTTAATAAATCAACCAAAAAAGATGTTAAAGATGCTGCAGATGAACTTATAAAAGCGTGCAAGAACGTTGCTAACAAATTAGGTGTAAAAATAGAAAATGAAATCTCTGAAGAGGAAGTTAAAAAATTCTCTAGTAAAGAAAAAGACAAATTAGGAGCATATGAAACAATAGTAAAAGATTTGGCTGAATCTTCTAATAAAAAAGAACAAAAATTAGTTACTTCTATGTCAAATGCGTTTCCACATTGGTGTTTAAGTTTAGCACAAAAACTTCAAGATAGTAATTTTTATAAGAGACTTTCTGACAAAAATAATGAGGGTAAAGATAACGGGGAGACATTTGATGTTGCAAAAAAAGAAGAGAACAAGGGTGTAATGTATGAATTAAAAAAGAAGTACAAGAATCTTTTTTCTGGAAAAGCAAGAAAACATGAGACATTCAATAAAATGAAGAATTTGGTAGTAAAATACTCTGAACCTTGGGCAATTGCTTGGGTGAATGCTGCTGGAAATGATGATTCAATATCTGAATCTAGCGCGATTGAAGGGATAAGTAAATTGTGCAAAGAGAAAGATTTAGATTTTATCACAGATTTAGGTGATAAAGATAAATTTAAACTTGCTGAAAGTTTCACCAGTATTTTTGGTGCCAATTTCAAAAAAAATTCCGGTAAAATTAAAAAGAGTTTGAAAAGTATCATTGACAGATTAGTTAGTATATCTAAAAAATTAGGCAAGGGAAAATACAGTGAAGAAGATAAAAATGCAATTTCAGAAAAAATTAAAACTTATAACAAAGATGCGGTGTTTAAAGCAGTTATGGCTGAACCGGGTATTTTATCGAAAGCTTGGGGCAAAATTACCACTGCAGCAAGTACAGTAGGAGGGGGAATCAAAACCGCAGGAGGTAAAGTATTAGGTGGTGCCAAAGCAGTAGGGAGTGGCATAGCTACAGGTGCGAAACTTTTAGGTAAGGGAGCTTTAGCAGCAGCCACATCACCAAAGTATTTAATACCCTCAAAGTGGCGTGATAAAATTTATGATAAACTTAAAAAAATATTCACGCGGAAAACAGAAATGGATGAGATTTTCTTAAAGTTAGATAAAAATAATATGAGTAATGAAGAATTAAAAGGTTTAGACGAAAACCTTGATATGATCAGCAACAGCGGTCTTAAAACAAAAGGGAAACAAGAAATAATTTTAAATAATATCGACGATTTAACTAATACTAATGAAGTTAGTAAATTAATAGACAATGAAGAAAACGAAAACGAAAACGAAGACAAAGAATAAGACAAATAAACAGTTTCATGATAACAAATGCAAAATAGTTGAATGATCTCTGCCTCCGAAAATTTTACCTATTTCACTCAATGAGAGATTAGTCGAATTTCTAACTTTCTTAACTGCAATTTTTCTGGCGTTAGAAATTTTGGCTGATCTCTTTTGCGATACTATATCAGAGTGTAAAACTCCTTGGTCTTGAGCAACTTCATGAATTATTTTTGATACCAAAGCATGAACAGAATCAGATTCGTCTAGAACATCTCGAACTGATTCTTCAGCTATTTCGTTAGAAACTGAGTCTCCACTCAGCATATTTCTAGCTTTAATTTTTCTAACTGCTCCTTCAAGCTGCCTAATACTAGACTGCAACTTATTTGCCATCATGTTGCAAACTTCATCTGATATTTCTACTTCTAATTCTTCAGCTTTTTGTTTTATTATGGCAATTCGCGTTTCAAAATCAGGAGGCTGAATGTCTGCTATTAACCCCCATTCGAATCGAGTTTTGAGTCTATCCTCGAGAGTTTTAATTTCCTTAGGAGGTTTATCAGAAGTCAGAACAATTTGCTTGTTTCCCTCATAAAGAGCATTAAAAGTATGAAAAAATTCTTCTTGTGTAGAAGTTTTGCCCGCAATAAATTGAATATCATCAACAAGAAGCAAATCAGATTTTCTATATTTCATATGAAAATCAACGGTAGATCCACATTTTATGGAATCTATGAGTTCGTTAGTAAAATCGTCTCCTTTTATGTAAACGGAAACAACTTCAGGATTTTTCTTTGCAAGATAGTTTCTTATAGCGTAAAGCAAATGAGTTTTACCTAATCCGGAATTTCCGTAAATAAACAAAGGATTATAATTTTCAGCAGGGCAAGAAGCTACAGCTAAAGCAGCAGCATGAGCAAATTTATTAGAAGGACCTACTATAAAATTATCAAAAGAAAAAGTATCAGAAAAATCTGAGGGCTCATTACTATCTTTACCAATTTTTTTCTGATCACAAACTATATTTATGTCAAAATCGATTCCAAAAACCTGTTGAAAAGCATCTTTTAGAGTAGATTTATAGCAATTTTCTATCGTATTTTTATAAAAATCGTTTGGAACTTTAAGTTTAGCACATTTTTCGCCCAAATTCAGCTCATCAGGAATTATTTTCATAAGCCAAGTTTCGAATGCTATATTCGTCATCTTTTCTTTGCATATGCTGAGAACCAAATTCCAAGCTTGTTCAAAAGAATCCATTTGCCAACCTTTCAACATTTTCTCATATGCTACCATACAGCGAATTCAGTTTCAATTTGAGAAAATAACATATTTTGGAAAATTTTATTTTAATTATGGTATTGCAAAATTTACTGAGATTTAGTATAATAACAAACGATGTATTAGGTATTAGTTTGAGGAGGTAAAAAAGATTAAGGGAATTAAGAGAAAAATTTGTTCAGCATTGTGCTGTTTGTCAGTTTTGTCTGGTGTAAATAAAGTTGAGTCCTTTAGTTTTAAAGATGCCTGCCGTCTTGCTCGAAAAGTTCCGGATGTTGTGTCATATGTAGATAAGTTTGTTTTGCGTCACATTGTTTTTGGATGGCCTATGGTGGTACTTGGTGGGCTTTGTACTTTTGATTTGATTGATAACCCTGGAGCTAGAGTGCCAACAGTTTTTATCTTTGCTGCCATGGGTTGGATCTCATTTTTGAATACATGTAATTGTCTCTACCCAGAAGATGAGGAAAGTTCAAAATCAAACAATAGAAGTGGCAAAGAACAGAAGGAAACAAAAAAAGATAGAATTGAAAATAGTCTTAAAGATAAAGAGAAATCGACATCTAAAGACGAGAGTTCTTCGTAGTTGAGTACTAAAAAAGTGGACAGAATAGTTTTCTCTAGCATATAAGAGAAAACTGTTTTGGTTTTTTGATATTTTGTCACTATTTTAGTAGAATTAATGTTGATTTTTTTCATTTAAAGATATAAACTGCGAATAGTGCTACTATAGCTCAGTCGGCAGAGCGCGTCCTTGGTAAGGACGAGGTCACCGGTTCAAGTCCGGTTAGTAGCTCCAGGTTCGTTATCTGAAGTTTTTGGGGTTCTTCAAAGTATTTGTTTGGCAACTTTGAAAGTGTTTCGTGTTTAAGGCTGTGAGGGCTTTTCTAAGGTTTAGTTGATAGTTTTTCAGGGTGGTTCGTTTCGAGAATTTTTTTGATATTGAAAGAATTTTTTCATTCTGGTTGATGGTTTTGGAGGTATTTTTTGTCTAAAATTTGGGAGAATTCTCCTGATATATTGAAAAAGTTCTTTTTATATACCCAAACTGTTAGGAATAAATCTGAAAAAACAGTTGATGAGTACTTTTTTGATCTAAGAACATTTTTTAGATATATGAAAATTCACAAAAATAAATGTGATTCTGAAATTGAGTTTGAAAAAATAAATATTGATGACATAAATCTTGATTTTATAAAAACAATAAAGTCAATAGATGTGTTTGAATATATGAATTATTTGATTCAAGTTAGGAAGAATAATGCTTCTGCAAGATCGAGAAAAACTGCCAGTTTGAGGTCATTTTTTAAATATCTCACTGTGAAAGTGAAGTTATTGGATTATAATCCAGTTGAAGAGTTGGATAGTCCTAAATTGAAGAAGAGTCTGCCTAAGTATCTAACTTTGGATGAAAGTTTGAAATTTCTTGAGACAATTGAAAAATATGGAGGAAAAAACAAAGAGCGAGATTATGCTATTGCAACTTTTTTCCTGAATTGCGGTATGCGTCTTTCTGAACTTGTTGGGATAAATTTCAGAGATATCGGAAGTGATAATTCTCTTAGGATTTTAGGAAAAGGAAACAAAGAGAGAGTTTTATACTTGAATAACGCCTGCTTGAGCTCGTTAGAGGAGTACAAGAAAGTTAGAGGAGAGGCAAAAGATAAAGAAGCATTGTTTTTGAGCAGAAATAAGAAAAGAATAAGTCCTAAGACTGTGCAATTTTTGATGAAGAAATATTTTAATTTAGCTGGCCTTTCTCACAAAAGATTATCTACGCACAAGCTGAGACACACTGCTGCTACTTTAATGTATCAAAATGGGGGAGTGGATATAAGAGTTCTTAAAGATGTCTTAGGGCATGAGAGTATTTCTATGACGCAAATATATACACATACTAATCCTAAGCAAG
>CAMHLN010000040.1 GCA_946186155.1 uncultured Clostridia bacterium
TGTCAAGTTTTTCGTACCTTTCGTTTACGTAGTTTTTGCCCTGGGCAAAGCAAAGTGATGTTGCTAGGGAAAGGGCTAGGGTAAGCAGTAACTTTTTCATTTTCTTCTCCGTTTTTAAAATTATATTGATGCTTGTAAAACAAAAAAGACCTTGCGAATTGCAAGGCCTTGTGTTTCATAGTGGCGACAGGGATCGAACCTGTGACATACGGAATATGAGGGTCTCGCCATAAAAATATTTAGTTTTATCTAAACTTATCTAGTTGCATTATATCATTATGTTATAAACAAATGCAAGTAGTATATCGTATTTAAGTATTTTTTTGATTGTTCTAGAAGTATCTGAAAAATTGATTTTATGTAACAGTCCATGTAACAGTTTTTTTTTGCTCTCACCATTTTTCAAGATTTGCAAATAAGTGCTATAATAATCAGCATGGAGCATATCAAAGACAATGACATTTTAATGAGTATTCAGAAACGCTTTTTAGATGGGGATTCCCTTGCATGGTCTGAAATGTGGGTTCATACGGCAAGGGTTGCAGAAAAAATGTTGCTATTCGAGGCAAGAAAATACAAGCTTAAAATTTCCCATGACTTCATTCAAGACATGGTTCAAGACATTTCTATTTACACGCTAAGGCGTTTCAAAACAAAGCCGGGCTTCTGCTACCGCAAGAACTTTACAAGCAACATCTACTTGAACACGCTGCACTTTTTCTACAGAAATACAAATACACAAAAATTTGAAAAGTATATAAAAACCTACTCGCGCCCGGTTGCCTGTAATACGGATTTTGTATAAGCGCATAGCAGCTTTTCAAAATAATCTTCATTCTCGCCATTGCCCCACTTGTATTCTGATAGGATTGCTTTTTTCAATTTCAGAGCTTTTTCTTTTGCTGGTTCATCGTCTTCTTCATAGCTTGACTGGTTGCCGGAAAACTGCTCTATGTACAAGAGCGCATATTTTCTTAAATCCTCTTCTGTTGTTTTCATTTTTCCATTCCCCTGTTTTATATCATTCCTGCTAAAAAAAGCCTCTTAAAATCAATTCTCGCGCGTCTGGGGCATTCCCAAAAGAGAAAGCCCCGGAAAGCAATTAATTATTTACACAAAACGATTTGACCAATATCATTTTTTATATACCAGTTTTTACAATTAGGGCATTGGTAATTATCCCCACCGTTAAAAACTAATTCTGTATTGCATTGTTTGCAAATCGGTTTGTCGGAATGTGTGTCAAAAGTAGTTTCATTAGATTTTGAAAAATTGTTTTCATTTTCCGATAGACCATTTTTTTGAAAATCTTGAATCCAATCATGAAACTCCATGACAGCCTTATAAAGCAACTTTTCAATAGCGTTGTTGCCATTTTCGCTATATTGCTTTTTTATCCGATTATAGCAATAATCAATATACTGCAATGGCAATTGAAGGGAGTTTAATCTTTTACAAATATTGACTATCTGCCCATTTGAAAAAGTTACTCCAAATCCATTTAATTTTTCTTCTATGCCTGTCTTGTTGAAAAGAAGTGATGATTCGTCTTCATCTTCACTATCCTTAGCTTTACTATTCTTCACTTCACTATTCTTCACTTCACTACACTGCGTTACGGTTTCGTTACGAACTTGTAACGGTTTATTAAGGTTTGAAAAAACATACAAATCTTGATACTCCTGCTCCAGTAATTTGAATTCATCTTGATAAATGGTCTTGTGGTATGTGTCTTTTCTTAGATTATTGTTTAAATTCCAATGAGTAATGACAATGATTCCACTTTCAAAAGGAATTACAAATTGTTTCAATATAAGCAACCTAAAATCATCATCGCTTGCACCGACCGCGCGTTGAATAGTTTTTGGACTGTCAACAAAGCCGTCATCGTCCGCATTCATTCCGAAATGGAAATACAAAGCTTGTGAAGATAACGGCAATGTCTTAAATCTATCGTTAGATACTACAAATCTTGAAAACATTCGTTTATCTGCCATAAGTTTATTTTCCCTCCTCTTTTACAAGTCGCGTCTTTTCCGTTGTAGCATAGGTTGTAGACACTACGCGCCCATCATGTATCTGCAATTCAACAGAAACAAGGCCGTATTTTATAAGACTTGCATTTTGTGCAAGGCGGTCTGCTATTGCCAGAAACTTAGCTTCTGCCGGATTCTCATAAAGATTCTTCATTCTGATTTACCTCCGTTGCATTTCCTGCAAGTTTTGAAAGCCAATTGTCAACATCGCTTTTCTTGTAGCGTACTGTACGACCGCAAAGCTTTATCCTCGGGCATTCCGACCTGTCAAGTTTTGAGAGGCATATTTTCAAATATGCCGCGCATTCCTTGCGGGTCATGATTTCGGGCGTTTGCCCCGGAATGTTCTTGTTTTCCATTGCGGATAACTCCATGCTGAAAAATGCGGCCGCTATAATTCAGATTCTTTGAAATTGCTTCTTCAAAAGAAAAAGCCATACAAAAAGCGTTGCAATCGCTCTTGTATGGCTTCAATATACTGTGATATGTCTATAAAGTATTGTTGGTTTAGTGTGGGTTTATTGTTGGTTTAGTGTGGGTTTAGTATTTTTATTCTAGTGCAGCAGTGACAGCTTTTTCCATTGCACTATTACTATATGCTTTTTTTGTTTTCGGATTTTTGAATTGCTTTAAATGATATATCGTTATGTTTATTTTTTGTTTTGTTGCAATGAATCTTGCCACATCTTCTAAAGTTGTTAAAACCTCAAAATTTGAATTTATCCTACCGCAATTAATTAAATCTTGTATATATTTTGGATCTTGATGTTTTATTAAATCCCGATTTATTGCATTAAGAGTATCGAATTTTTCTAAAAGCTGCTTAAGAAGTTCTATGTGCTGTTTTTCATATTCAGTCATCTTCTAGCACCTGGTTCAAGAGATTTTGCAACTCATTGATTTTATTGTTTATCAATTTTTTTATTTCTTCTTTTGTTTCTTTTATTTTGGGATAATACCATTCTAATTCTTCTTGTGCCCTTTCAATTTCTGAATTTCGCAATCTTGTATTTTTTTCTTTTTCAGCTTTGTTAATGGATTCCTTTGCTTTAGCTATGTTTTCCTTCTGAAAATATAAAACTGAAAGTAAATAACTTAAATCTTTTTTTGCTTGCTCATATTCTAAATTTGCTTCGTTTTCGTATTCATCATTAGCTTTATCAGCTATTTCATCAAAAGTCATATCGTCTAACCTCTGTTTGTTTTAGTCGGTTTGTGTTGGTTGCAATTATTATTCAGATGTATTTTTTATTTTGTTTTTCCATGCTTCTTTTTCTTCTGGTATCAAGCCGGGGTTTGCATATTTTGAGAGACTGCCGCGCAATGCTTTTATTTCGCTTGCGCTCTCTTTTTCGTTATCATCTTGAATTAGAATAAATAATTTCTGGTCTTTTGTAAAATTATAATTGCCCAATGGTTTGACTGCGTTTCCGTCAAAATATGCGGGTATTGTAATCATTTTTTAACCTCCGTTTGTGTTGGTTGGTTCTAAATCAGTATAGCATAAAAACTGTTATTTGTCTTTTTCTTTCCAATCCTGCCACCGAAAAAAAAATGCACGTACACACGAAAAAGGGCGCGTGTTGGTCAAGATAACTTTACGATTTTTTTTTGCCCCCCTATCCCCCTTTGATGAAGGAAAACCCCCTGCCGAAATTGTCGAAAAAATGAACTGCTCACGGCAACTTGTTTACAAAATTGTAAACACTGTAAACAATGAAACTGTAAACGTTGACAATGAAACTGTAAACGTTGACAAAAAGTTGTAAACAATACTGTAAACACTGTAAACGTTGACACTGTAAATAATGAAAATACTGTAAACACTGTAAACAATGCAATTTGTAAACAAACCTTGCTATTGCTCTTTGATCTATCTGAATTGCCGTGAATGCTCATACAAGCCAGTTTTGTCCATGTACTTTGTTTTAACGTTCTTGTAAAGTTCTTTTGTGTCAAGATTGATTTTTGTATTGTTTACAATATCTCCAAAAAGTCCTATTTGTGCCTGTTGGATTCGTTCCGCGTCTCCGTTTATTTTATGGTTTGAATAATGTTCAAGCATTGCAACTGTTTTATGCCCTGTCTGACTTTGCAGAAGTTTTGTGCTTAGATGATCTGCCATATATGCCGCGTAAAAATGCCGCCAAGAGTGGAAGCAATACTTTTTGGCGTGTTCCTTGCTTACTCCGATTTTTGCCAATGCTTCCCGCAAGGATTCAACGAAAATATTTAATTCAATGGGTTTTCCCGGAATTGTAGCATAAAAAATAAATGCGTTCATTGATGAATCAAAAGGATTGGATTCTGCAAATTCTAGCAGTTTTTGAGATAATTGAGGGAATGGAAGTTGAACTATTCTAGATTCTCCGTTTTTTGTGGATTTTAAGCCTTCAAGGGGGCTCCATGAATGATTTATATAAAGACAATTCTCGCCTAAGTCACACTTGCGCAAGGCTCTTATTTCTCCGGCTCTAAGCCCTGTACACATTGCAAGGATATTGGCAAGCCTTGCTTTTTCGTCTTTCCATTCTACGCTAAAAATTGCCTTTGCCATTTCTGGTGTAAGAATTTCGCGCTCTTTTGATTTTCCGTGAAAGCCTGTTAAGCCGGCCGTTATATCACGCTCTAAAAGCTCGTTGTTATACGCGTATCGTAATGCTTGTGCACCTGCAAGCCATATTTTTGTTTTTGTTGAATCCGCTAAATCCATTTTTTGAATTTTTGTCAAAAAATCTTTTAAATCTTGCCGCGTGATTTCTCCAAGCAGTTTGCCTTTGAAATAGGGAATCCAGTTGTATTTTATGCGATTGCAATTTTCTTTTGAATGGGTTCTACCAATTTGTTTGCCAGTCCGCAATTTTTCGTTAATATATTCTGATTTTTCCCAATTCCAAAAGTTTAACAGGTATTCAGAAAGCAAAATGTCATTTTTTGCACCTGTTTTGATATAGCTTTTGATTATTCCCTTTTGCTTTAGCAAGTCCAACATCTTAAGCGCGTCCGCGTCTGAAATGTCACTTTTGCGGATTTCATTAAAAAGAGACAGAGTTTCAAGAGATTTTTCTTTTTTTTCTGCCTTTATTTTGCCTTGTGAATACCATTCCAAAGCCGTTTTTATTGCCGCGTCTCTGTCTGTCTGCTTTGTGGATAATGCGGGCAAATATCCACCTGTTTTTTCATCTTTAAATCTAACTGAAAAGAATCTTGAATCTTTGCGCTTTGTGATTGTGAAGGGAAGTTTTACGGTTGCCATTTCTAGCCCCTTTGCTGCCATTGGGAATGTTATGTAACAGTCCATGTAACAGTTTTAGTATAAGCTTAGAAATGCAATCCTTTTGAAAAGGTCTTGCGCATTGTTAAACACTTATAACATAAGCATTTAACAATGGTATATTTTATAGTGGCGACAGGGATCGAACCTGTGACATACGGAATATGAGGGTCTCGCCATA
>CAMHLN010000041.1 GCA_946186155.1 uncultured Clostridia bacterium
CCTGAATATATCCTGCTGCTCCTTATAATCTTCTACAGCTTTATCTGTCATATAAATATAAAATGAATAGCCACCCCTAAATCGACTAAAGGATGGCTATTCATTAACTCCAAACAAGTTTACTGTTTTATTAAAATCTATTTACCAAATATATTAGCTTCCTCAATACAATCATTCCTCAAAGGGCAATCAATTGAATGATCATTTATAATACCAACACTTTGCATAAACGCATAGCATACCGATGGTGTAGTATAGGAAAAGCCCTTTTTCTTCAATTCCACACTCATTTCCGTTGCATAGGAGGGAATATCCTTTAAATTAGTTCCTCCCAAAATCATTTTATTTTTTGTAAAAGACCAACAAAAATCAGAAAAATTCTCTCCATTTTTTTCCATTTCTAAATAAGCACTTGCGTTAGTTATTAAAGCTTTTAGTTTTTGCTTATTTTTACACAACCCCTTAAAAGAACTATCAGAATCTTTTTGTTGTCTCTCTTTTTCTTCATCCACAAGCTGTTCTATATCTTTTTGTGTCAATTTAACCATTTCATTAGGATCAAAATTATGGAATTTTTCTCTATATAAACCTCTAGCCTCAATCACAGACAATTGCCCAGAATCAATATCAAATTCATTATTTTCCCCTGATTTAAAACTTCCTGCTGATATACATTGTAAACACAATTTTTCAAATAGTTCCAAAGAATCAACAACTGGATGTCCCCACTCCAAATCATGATATTCTTGAAGAATTGGACTTTTATCTGCCCATTTACAACCTTCTGCCATGGCTACCCCTTTTTTCAATAAACCCTTTTCATAGTAACACTTTTATTTACTTATATATTTTCTCTATAGCACATTTTTTAATATTAAACAAAAAAACCTAAACAAAGTTGATCTCTATTTTCAGATCGATTTATTTAGGTTTTCATTAAATACAAACTATTACTCTAGTTAATCTTGAGAGAATGAATACGCAATTCTAACAAGAAGTTCTAACATCTGTACATACACGTAAACAACAGTTATTAGAACACTCATAGCACAATACCATTCAAACGATTTTGGTAACCCTTTTTGTATTCCTTCCTCTGTAAAGTATAAGTCAGCAATTAACCCCATTGCACCAAATACCAACAATAGTACGCATATACCTAATCCGATAAAACCTCCGTTGGTCCATGAAAATAAAGATTCAGACACAGAAGGCATGAAGAAATACGCTATTAAGGAGAAAAACACATAGGCAATAACTCCAACAGCTGCAAACTTCAATATAGACAAAAATTTTTCATTTACTTTAATTAGCCCAGTCCTATAACAAATGATTGTTGCCACTAACAAACCAATTGTTGCCAACAAAGCATTAAAAGCAACTCCAGGAAGTAATGATTCAGCAAACAGAACCAAACCGGATAAAAACGCACCTTCAACGCAAGCATATGGAATAGCTATATATTGAGCTGTATTAGGTTTAAAAGACATTATCAACACTAAAACTAGACCAACAATTCCAGAGATCGTAGTTAAACCTACTGCTGTCTTAGTGTCCACCAAATTTGCTATAGCCAATGCAACAATCACAGTAACTGAAACTAAAGCGATCAATTTATTTGCAAAACCAGACATTGTCATAGTTTCTTTGTTACTAAAATCATAATCAGCTGCAGCATCTATTGTTTTCGAATTTAATACTGGAGACCCTCTTCTAGTCGATAAATCAAAAGCCATATTTACTCCTTTTGAAAAAATAAAAACCGATTATCGATATAATACCAAAAAATATACAAAAATTCTAAAAGTCAAACCCTTTTTTTGATACAAAATATCAGTTGCTGGCAAAAATCTTTTCGTACAAAAATATAAATTACCGGCATAATATGATAGAATCTAGTTATTTTTAGAATCTATACTTCTCATAGTTAACATATTAACGGATTGATAATTAAAAATGCCTAACAAATATGATATTAAAACATTTCAGGGACTGATTTTCACATTACAAGATTATTGGTCTAGACAAGGTTGCGTTATTGCTCAACCATTTGATTTAGAGGTTGGTGCTGGAACTTCTCATCCTATGACATTTTTGCGCGCAATTGGACCAGAACCTCACCGTTGTGCATATGTACAACCATCAAGAAGGCCAACTGATGGACGATATGGAGAAAACCCAAACAGACTACAACATTATTATCAATTCCAAGTAGTTTTAAAACCATCTCCAGAAAATATTCAAGAGTTATATTTAAATTCCTTAAAAGAGTTAGGATTTGATCCAACAGTCCATGATATCAGATTTGTCGAAGACAACTGGGAAAATCCTACATTAGGTGCATGGGGTTTAGGTTGGGAAATATGGTTAAATGGTATGGAAGTAAGCCAATTTACATATTTCCAACAAGTCGGAGGACTAGAGTGTTTCCCTGTGACAGGTGAAATCACCTATGGATTAGAAAGATTGGCAATGTACATTCAAGGTGTTAACAGCATCTATGACTTGGTTTGGACACATGGTCCTCACGGTGATGTTACTTATGGTGATATTTTTCATCAAAACGAAGTTGAACAGTCAACTTATAACTTTGAATACGCTGATGTTGAGTTTTTATTTAAACTATTTGATCAAAACGAAAAGGAATGTAATTATTTGATTAATTTAGAAAATAAACTTCCCCTTCCTGCGTATGAACGCATCTTAAAAGCAGCACATGCATTTAACCTTTTAGATGCAAGACATGCTATTTCAGTGACCGAAAGACAAAGATATATACTAAGAATCAGGACATTGTCAAAAATGGTTGCTGAAGCTTATTATGCAGCTCGCGAACAGTTAGGTTTCCCTATGTGCAAAAATAAACAATAAGGAGTAGCATGGTTTTACATTAATTTAACGTTAAACCGCTAATGAATTATGACAGATAAAAATTTATTAATTGAACTTGGTACAGAGGAATTACCTCCAAAGGCACTAAAAAAATTAGCTGAAGCTTTTGCTAATAGTTTTGAAAATGATCTTAAAGGTAACTCTATCAGTTTTGATAGTATTGAGTGGTATGCTACACCACGCAGGTTAGCTCTTTTTGTTAAAAATACAGCAACAAAACAACCTGATAAAATAATAGAAAAAAAAGGTCCTGCTGTATCATCAGCATACGTAGACGGAAAACCAACAAAAGCAGCTGAAGGATGGGCTAAATCTAATGGAATTTCGGTAGATCAGGCAGATATTTTAAAAACAGATAAAGGCGAGTGGTTGTTATATAGAGCTAACGTTGTTGGAAAGGAAACAGCTGAATTAATTCCTGGTTTTATTAACAATGCAATTAAGAGTTTACCTATTCCTAAAATGATGCATTGGGGAAGTACAAAGTACGAATTTGTTAGACCGGTGCATACCGTTTGTATCATTTTTGGTGACGAACTGATCCATACAAACATTTTAGGAATCGATTCTTGTAGGACTATACGCGGTCATCGATACATGGGTGTTCCAGAAATAACATTAAACAGTGCAGATGAATATGTTGAAGCTCTACGCAAAAATTTTGTAATTGCAAATTATCAGGAACGTCGTGAACTTATAAAAACAAGCATAATCAACGAAGCTAATAAATTAAACGGAATTGCCGATCTTGATGAGTCATTGCTTGATGAAGTTACATCATTGGTAGAATGGCCATGCTTGCTAACAGCTAAATTTGAAGAAAAATTCCTTAAAGTTCCTTCTGAAGCTTTAGTGTATACAATGAAGGGAGATCAAAAATATTTTCCTGTTTACGATAAGAACGGCAATTTACTTCCGAACTTTATCTTTATATCAAATATTGAATCTAAGGATCCTATTCAAGTTATTAAAGGTAACGAAAGAGTAGTAAGACCAAGATTATCAGATGCTGAGTTCTTCTTTAACACAGACAAAAAGGTAAAACTTGCTGATCGTCTCGAAAGTTTAGATTCTGTTTTATTTCAAAAACAACTCGGTACTCTAAAAGAACGCTCTGTAAGAATTTCTGAATTAGCAGCATACATAGCAACAAAGATCAATGCAGATCCTAATTTGGCAAAAAGAGCAGGACTACTATCAAAATGTGATCTGATGACTAACATGGTTATGGAGTTTACAGACACTCAAGGTGTTATGGGTATGCATTATGCTCGTAATGATAACGAAAACGAGAAGGTTGCTATTTCATTATTTGAGCAATATTTACCGAGATTTGCTGGAGATGATTTACCAACTAATGATGTATCATATTCTGTAAGCTTAGCAGATAAAATTGACACCTTAGTAGGTATTTTCGGTATCAATATGCCACCCAAAGGAGATAAAGATCCTTTTGGATTAAGAAGAGCATCTATAGGTATTATTAGAATAATTGTAGAAAAAGAATTACAGTTAGATTTAATTGATTTAATTGAATATGCAAAAAATCTTTACGGAGATAAACTCACCAATTCAAATACAACAAACGATGTTTTTGAATATATTTTAGGTAGATTTAAAGCTCATTACCAAGATCAAAAAATTAAGACAGATGTCATTTTGACAGTGTTGGCAAGAAAACCTACTGAACCTTTTGATTTCCATAAGAGAGTAGTAGCTGTTGATGAGTTTTCAAGAACTAAATCTGCTCCGTCTTTGGTAGCTGCAAATAAGCGCGTTTCAAACATTTTGTCAAAAGTTCAAGGTAACATTCCTAATCAAATTGATTCTGGTCTACTAAAAGAGCCTCAAGAAGTTACATTAGCTGAAAAAATAATAACTCTAAATAATGATTTAAAACAATTCTTTGACAATAAAGACTATATAGAAATTCTGTCTCAATTGTCTTTATTGAAAGATCCTGTTGATAATTTCTTTGATAATGTAATTGTTATGGCTGATGATGAAAAACTAAAAATGAATCGTCTTGCTATTCTTTCTAATCTTAGAGAATTATTTTTACATGTAGCAGATATTTCATTGTTACAATTGTAAAGTTGTAATTATTTAAACATGGTTTATGAGTGAATTTGGGTATGTAATAACATACCCTTTTTCGTTATGAATGATATTAAGATTCAGGGCCTACGTATGAACGAAACGTAATTTATGGATCATAGCTAAAAAATATTTTGTGAATAGTGTGTGTTGCGAGGGGAAACTCCATACTGCACCGGGCTGCAGCATACCCTCCCCGATCAGCAGGTACTTCGATACAAGCTACACAATCCTAGGCTCAGTGCAGCTCGCGTTGAAGCTGACATAGATCTTCTTATATTCAAGGAGCCATTATGAAAACAGGCAGTAAACTGAGCGAGGATGAGATCCAACTGTATAACGCTTTCGTAGCGTCTAAAAAAGCACAGCCTGTGGCAGTAGATCTGGCAGCACGAGTCTTCCAGGTATGCTACATAGATAAGGACACCGGCAGACTGTATAACAAGGATCACATTAATAAAAACTCACTTGTGCTCATTATCAAATTTTGATCCAA
>CAMHLN010000042.1 GCA_946186155.1 uncultured Clostridia bacterium
TTTATTTTTTCTTGTGATTTTTTCTCCAAGATTTCGTTAAATTCTATTTTTTTGTTTAAAAATTCTTCCTTTTCAAAAATTTTTTGCTCTTTAATCTGAAGATCTTGATACCTTTGAAAATATTCCTTTTCAGCATTTTCCCGAAATTTATAAATTTCCTCTTTAGCATTGATAATCGTTTCTGATTTAATTCTCTCAGCTTTTTCTTTAGCGTCATTTAAAATTTTGTCTGAATTTTCTTTAGCTTTGTTAATTTGTTTGTCAACGACAAGCTTTTTTATACAAAAAGCTCCTAATATGAAAAAAACAAACACAGCCAAAGAAATCAATATTAAAATGTTCATTAAATACATACATCCTGAAAAAATTTAATCAATCTCGCAGGAAATCAAATCTTCATAAGATTGTCGTCTAACTATAACTTTTGCCTCTCCATTTTTGGTTACCAAAACAATCGGAGGCTTCGGAATTTTATTATAATTCGAAGACATTGAAAAATTATACGCTCCTGTGCAATAAACAGCTATTATATCTCCCCTTTTGGGATTTTTTAAAAAACAACCATCAGATATTATATCTCCACTTTCGCAACATCTTCCAGATAAAACTACTTCTTTAAAATTTGAACTTTTATTTTTTTCACTAATATTCTCAATTTTATATTTCGCCCCATAAAGAACGAATCTAGGGTTATCATTCATCGAACCGTCTACAATAACGTAAGTCTTGTTTTTAGTTTTTTTTACACAACCTACTGTATAAAGTGTAACCCCAGCTTTAGCTACTATACTTCTGCCAGGCTCAAAATAAATAAACGGCATATTCATTTTATTTCTACCGCATTCTTTTTTCAATACCAAACAAATTGAAGAAATAAAATCTTCTATTTCAATTTCAGGATTTTCATCTGTATATTTAACTCCAAATCCTCCTCCAAGATTCAATTCCTCCGATTCAAATCCAAATTCATTCTTTATATCGGAACAAAATCGCACCATAGTTTCTGCTTCTTTTTGGAAATCTTTGCAATCAAAAATCTGGGACCCTATATGAGAGTGAAATCCTTTGAAGATAACTAAATTTTGCTCAAGAATTTTTCTTATATTTTTTCTTGCCTGATCAAATGTTATTCCAAATTTTGAATCTACTTTTCCAGTGTTGACAGATTTATGAGTATTAGCATCTACTTCAGGATTAATTCTAAATAAAATATTAATTTTTCTGCCGTATTTCTTACTTAAATTAAGAAGATTTTCAAATTCTTCGTTATTATCAACAACTATTCTTGACACAGAATATTCCATAGCCATTTTCAGTTCATCTTCAGATTTATTATTTCCGTGGAAAGTTACCCTGTCCATTGGAAATCCTGCTTTTATGGCAGTAAACAATTCTCCTCCTGAGGAAACATCTAATCCTAAATTTTGATTTTTTATAATTTTAAGTAACCCTACACAACTCAAAGCTTTGCTAGCGTAAAGAATCATTGCATTTTTGCCGAAATTTTTTTCTATTGAATTTTTGAATTTTTCACAAGATTTCAATATTTCCTCTTCGAACAACAAATATAACGGAGTTCCAAATTTTCTTGCTAATTCTATCATGTTATTCATAAATTTATCCTTATCTTTTAATTTTTTATAATTTTAAGTAACCCTACACAACTCAAAGCTTTGCTAGCGTAAAGAATCATTGCATTTTTGCCGAAATTTTTTTCTATTGAATTTTTGAATTTTTCACAAGATTTCAATATTTCCTCTTCGAACAACAAATATAACGGAGTTCCAAATTTTCTTGCTAATTCTATCATGTTATTCATAAATTTACCCTTACTTTTAAAATTTTAAGTTTTAAATCAAATTTATCAGTATTTACTTTTACTGTTTTTATTTCATCCTCAAAATTTATATCAAATTCTAATTCTACATCTTTCATAATTTTTGAGAAAAACGGAAGAATTATTTTCCCTTTTCGGTCAGTTTTTAAATTCCAATAAGGTAAAAATACTCCTCCAATTGGAATATTTTGCTTAACTTCTTCATCAAGAATATATGCATTAAATTTTCTGTCATATCCAACAAATAGCATTTCTTGGTCAATTGTTTTAGATCCAATTTTCTCATTATCGTTGTTTTCATCACTATCTATTTCGTCATCGTTATCATTTTCTGCATCTTCACTATTTTTCTCACTCTTTTCATTTTCATCTTCTATATCTTCATCTAAATTCTCAGCATCTTCGCCACCATTTTCGTCTTCTTCGCTTTCTTCATCTTCATTTTCGTCTTCTTCATCTTCGTTATTCTCGTCCGGGTTATCCTCTAAATCTTCATCCTCTAGGTCTTCATTATCTTCGTTATCTAACTCATCGTCGTCTTTCTCTTCTTTTTCGTCACCATTAGAGTTAGAAATCTCTTGAACATTATCTAAATGATATATAAAATTTTGCAAAATAAAAGAATTATCTTCTGGAATATTAAGAAGTATCTCTTGTTCTCCAGATTTTATCTTTTGTATCAATTTTATAGTTCTCACGTGAGTTTTAAGAGTTATTTTAATTTCTGATTCTTTAACCAAAAGATTATTTTTAAATACCGAAAATTCAATCCTGGGAACATTCAAAAGCCTATCATTTGTGGACTCAAATGACATCTCTAAGATGAACTCTTTCGATTCTCCAAATTCAAGAGAAGAACTAAACGTCTTGCTGACATACCCATTGGCATAAATAGATATTTCATAATCTCCTGGATACAAATTGCAAAAAACGTAGTATCCTTCGTCTTTTGTCACGTACGGATTTTGTTTTCCATTGCACAAAATAACCGCTTCTTTTATAGGCTGTTTAGTTAAAATATCAACCAACATTATCACAAATGAAGCACTATAAAGAAGTCTCATTTCTCTTCATCCTCATTTTTTTCTTCATCGTTTTCATCACCTTCATTATCGTTTTCATTAAAATTTGATTCATTATTATTATCATCTTCTTCAATTTCTTCATCTGATTCGTCATTACTTGTTTTGTTCTAATTTTTTTTATTTTTATCAGAATTAGATTCTAAATCTGTATCGTCATTCCCCTCACCATTAGATTCCAATATTTCATCTTCACTCTCAGATTCATCATTTTCTTCATTATTATTCTCATCTGACTCCGATTCATCGTCTTCAATTTCTTCGTCTAAATCTTCATTTTCATCACTTTCATCATTTTCATCATCTAATTCATCATCTAATTCATCATCCTCGTCACTTTCATCATCTTCTTCCTTGTCGTCGAATAAATCATCTAACTCGCTTGTGTCTTCTCCTTCTTCATCCTCTATATCTTTCTCAGAATCATCTAAAAGCTCTTCGTCTTCCTCAAGGCCCTCCTCCTCTTCTTCAGAATTTTCTTCCGCATAATCTTGAGTATATTCGTCATCTATGTCTTCCTCTGTAATTCTAGTTTCAAATTGCACGATTTTTCTCGGAATTCTCTGAGAGGTGCCTATGATGAAAGTTTCAACTCGTTTTTCAGGTTTTCTTACCACTTCTGAATCTATCGCAACTGGACCAACCAAATAAAACACTGAAAGTTTATACGATTCTCCAAACATAGTCCAAATTTTAACTTTTTCTTCCATCTCCAAAGGAATCATACTTATAGGTATCTCCTCAATTTTGGAATCATCAGGAAGATATTTCTGAGGGATAACTTGGTTATCTTTGAAAACTTGAATAATTTTCCCGATAATTCTCGATTCTTCTGCAGATTTAACTTCTATTTGCGCTTTGCTGGATACCGATATCATGTAATAAAGTTCAATCATAGACGGAGGGTCTTGTTCTCTTCCGTCAGGCAAATGAATAGGTTCTCTTTTTTGTGCAGTTAAATCTTCTTTGATATCATAGGGATGAATCCCAACTATATAGTCTCCTCTATCTTTTGGCTCACATATTCCTATTTTTTCAGATTTATCAATAGGCTCAGGGATTAATTTATCCCTCAATATATTAGTTATCGCCTGCCCTACATCGGAGATTATGGTGTACTTGGCCAAATTAATCACCTCTTTTGTAAATAAGCAAAAGAATTAAACCGCATAATTTTTTACATCTATTTTCAAAATTTTTGCTGTTACATAAATTCAAAAAAATACCTGCATCCACAACTAAAAATAACACTAATTGCATATCATAAGTTGACATTTATAGTGTACTTAGCAAAATTAAACACCTATTTTGTGAACTGCCGAAAGAATCAAACCACATAATTTTTTTATATTTTCCCCATTTTTAGAAGACACTCCTAGAATATCTACATATTCTGTGGATATTCTATCAATTTGTGAACGTAAATTCAAAAAAAATTGTTCATGTTTGTTAGATGTAATTTTGTCAATTTTGGTAAAAACAACACAAAACTTGATTTTCATATCAGACAAAAACTTTATCATTTGGGAGTCATTTTCCTGTAAATCGTGTCTGAAATCTATTAGTTGAATAACCAAATCTGCTCGAAAAAGATTAAAATAATCGTCAGTCAACTTGTTGAATCTTGCTTTTTCACTCTTTTCCCTATTACTAAATCCATATCCTGGAACATCCACAATTCTAAAATCAGATGCTTTATAAAAATTAATTAGATTAGTTTTTCCTGCATTTTTACTTGTGTAAGCTATTTTTTTTGATATAATCGAATTGATGAGAGAAGACTTTCCAACGTTAGATCTTCCTGATAAAACTATTTCTGGCACAGTTTTTTTAGGAATTTGCTCTATGATTCCTATACTTTTCTCTAGAAATATATTATTGAATTCTTTCATTTTTCATCCTTTAACATAATATTTGGAGATACATTGTACAGTATAGAAGATTTTGAAAAAATTTTGGGATATAATTTTAAAAACAAAAAATTAATAAATACTGCTCTAACTCACTCTTCTTTTGCAAATGAATCTGGAAAATCTGGAGAAAACTATGAAAGACTC
>CAMHLN010000043.1 GCA_946186155.1 uncultured Clostridia bacterium
CAAATGTATAAATATCAGCGTTCCAACCGTAAATACCTCGAGTGTAATATTTAGGTGATTCGTGTTTTAAAAAAAGTTGCAAATCGCAATATCCAACCTCAATTATTTTTTTAAAATTGTGATTTATAAAAACTTTTGTAGTTCTTTTCTTTTCCATGTTAACTCCTTTTTATTTAATATCCTTATTTTTAAAATCACTTGGTATTTCAATACCATACATATTTTTTCACCACCTTTCAATTTTTTGCTTGACTTTTGTTTTTTTATCTGTAAAATAAAAATATAGTTCTAACTATCACATACAATGCACAATGTGAATTAATAATCTTTTTTAATAAGTTTTTGAATATCTAGTTAGTTGCTAGTAACAACTAACTATTTATTTTATTCTTCTTCGTACATTTCGCCGTTTTCTAAAAATAACTGTTCTGTGTCTTCGTAATATTCTTTAATTTCGTCTTCGTCTGCTTCGTAAAAATATATGTATCCTAATTCTTGATATTCTTCACAAATTTCGTCGTGCCATTCCTCTATATTTTTCTCTATTTTTGGAGATATTTTATAATATTTTTCTTTATCTTCAAATTTAAAATCGTTGTCTAGTCCTAAATCATACATTTCCTCGGGTGTCGCGCTTAATTGAATGTTTATCTCAACACAATTGGAACCAACATAAAGTTCTCTAAAACAAATTTCTGAATATTTTTCGAACTGCTTAAAAAAATTTAATTCTTCATTGCTTAATCCTTTGCAAAATCTTTTTTTGAGTTCGTTGTTCAAGTCTTCAAAGTATATACTTCCAATTATATCCACATAATTGTCCTGACAATATCCTAAATCGTATACTACTTTGATATTTTCAATCCATCCACAGTCTTTTGCATACTTTAAATCATATTTTACTAGTTCTTCGAAATAATCTCCATAACGATTAATCTCTAGATATTCTTCGTTTGCTTTTTCTCTTGCTTCTTCTGATAATTCATTGTATCTGTATAATTTTATTTCTTTTGTTATTGTTTTCATTTTAACTCCTTTTTATTTAATATCCTTCTCTATTTAATTTCTCATTTAATGCATAATTTACCAATTGTATTGTTGTTATATCTCTTTCGGCTGCATATATTTTCATTAAAGTTCTAAATTGTGTACTGACACGTACTCTGACAATATGATACGATCTTCCAGTTTTTGGAGATATTTTTTTTTCTCTTTCAAGCACCCTAAAAAAGCTCATATTTATCTTGAAATCAACTGATATAAGTTGATCATGGATCGCCTCTCTGATGAATCTTGAATTTGGTATATTCATTGCGGCTGCTGCTATTTTAACCCTTTTAAATAGCTGATAAGGTATTTTTAATTCTAAAGAATGCAACGTAACTTTCAAAATAAAACACCCCCATTTTTTAATTATTTTACTGCGTGTCGTTTTCTACGTTTAAGTATAAACTGTATCAGTTTTTTCACATTTCAAACTACATTCATTTTACTAACTCCTTTCTTCATTTAGTATAATATTATTATACGCTTGGTGCGCGCAAAAGTCAAGTGTTTTTTCGATTTTTTTGAGAAAATCTACATAGAATTTTATAATTGTTTTTGAATAGTTTTTGTGCATTGTTACAAATGAATATTTGTTGTTTGCGTGTTGTGGTTATCAAGATATTTTTGTTTTGTTGTTACTTTTTAGTGTTACATTTTGAGCATGAGTGTGATGTAGAGAGACACCCCTATACACCCCCTGTGGGATAGGGGTGGTGTCGTGTATCCCAGCTAACTAAGGATGACCTTAAAATGTATCTATTAGGTTTTTCATAAACTTACAGATTTTAGTTGACAAAAGTATTTATTTGTGATATTATATATAGTACTATGAGAAGGGTTTAAATGTCAGACATTGAAAAGATTGTTTTAAAGATGAGGAATAAACCAAATGGTATAAGATTCTGTGAATTTGAGAAAGTTCTTAATCACATTGGGTTTTATGCAACCCGTCAGAAAGGATCTCACAAGAGATTTAAAAATGTTCAAACACAAGAGTCCTTGACTATACCTGTGCAAGATCCTATGAAATCTGTTTATATCAAGAAAACGCTTAAAATGATGGAGGGGATATAATATGGAATTGAAAGATTATATGAAATTACCTTACAAGATATCAATTCAAGAGATGAATGATGAAAGTGGCCATTATTTTTTTGCTTCAGTTGAAGAATTGCCAAGCTGCATGAGTGATGGTTCTACTTTAGAGGGAGCTTACAGAAATATAAGGGAAGCTATGAAATTACACATTAGTGAAATGATAAAAGAGGGTATGGATATTCCTGTACCTTTGAACGATGATGAGAAATACAGTGGTAAATTTGTCCTCAGAGTACCAAAAACTCTCCACAAAATTTTAGTAGAGAATGCGAGGAAAGAAGGGATTAGTCTAAATCAATATGCACTTTTTAAGTTGTCGCATTAAATCGTAGTATTATATATTATTGATAGGGGATGAATTTAATATGAAAGATATTCTAGAATATAAAGGATATCAGGGTACGGTAGAATTTTCCAAAGATGATAATTGTTTATACGGCAAAGTCATTGGAATAAAATCATTGATTATTTACGAAGGGCAAACAGTTAAAGAATTAATTGAAAATTTTCACAATTTTGTGGATGAATATTTAGAAACTTGCAAAAAGAATAAAATTGTTCCTGAGAAACCATTTAAAGGTAACTTTAATGTACGAATTGATCCTGAGTTACACAAAAAAGCCGTAATAATAGCCAATAAACAAGGAATAAGTTTAAACAAATTCATTGAACACGCTGTTAGAAATATGATAGCGATTTAGTTTAAGAGAATAATCGTAGTATTATGTGTTATTGACAAAAGTATTTAAGTGTAATACTATACAAATACAATACAATGAAGGTCGAGGTTTTAAAAATGGCACTAATTCAGGTTAGAATTGATGATGAGACTAAGAGAGAAGCAGATGATTTATTCGCACAATTAGGTCTTGACACTCCGACAGCTATTAGGATATTCATACATCAATCTTTAAATCACTACTCGTTACCGTTTGAAATTAAATTACCGCATCCGAATAAAGAGACTTTAGAGGCTTTAAAAGAGGCAAGAGAGATAGCGAATAACCCAAATGTCAAATCGTACGAAAATGTTGATGAAATGTTTTATGACATGGAAAAAGAAGAAAATGTATAAAATAAAGCAGACTAGTAAATTCAGAAGAGATTTGAAAAGGATATACAGAAGAGGATACAACATTTCCCTACTGAAAGAAGTGGTTAGGAGATTATCAATAGGGGAAAGGTTGGAAGAAAAGCACAAAGACCACAATTTATCAGGTAGTTTTTCTGGATTCAGGGAATGCCATATAACTCCCGATTGGCTTTTAATTTACAAATATGATGGTGATACTCTTGTGCTTGTCTTATCTCGCACTGGAACACATAGTGATTTGTTTTGATTACTTAAGTTAATTGAGATTAATGTGCTTTAGCGAGGTCGTTAATTGAATCGAAGAAAGAACTGATAAACTTGTACACTAGTGCAGATGACATAGACATATCTGAAGCTATTTTGGAGACTTTTTCACAGTTGACAAAATACGAGTAAATGATTTTAGAAGCATCAGATTCAGGGGTTTTAGAGATAGAGTTATTAATGGCGTTTTTGATAGCTAGAACGGAATCAAGACGCTTTTGGAGATAAGATTGTTTATTACGAATTTTCTGAACATCTTCTACGAATTTTACGAAAGTAGAATCGTTATATTCTTTAGGAAAATGTACATCAGAGAGAGAAGGTTTAGAAATAGTATTTGAAGCTATACTATCGATGTTAGAGTTAGATATATCCAAAGCTATATTAATTTTAGAAATTTCAGTATCTATTTGTTTCATGTTTCTGAATCCCAATAGAGTTTTAATAACCATCACCCCTTCAGATAGTCGATTTATGGTTAATATTATATAATTATGGACAGTTATGTCAAGAAAAATATGTAAAATGGATAATTTGTTAGTCGTTATAGTGACACTTGATTTGGATTATTTGGATTTGATCACCATTAATTCGATAAACTAGTCTATCTTTTTTATTTATTCTCAAACTAACATATCCCGAAAAATTTCCTTTAAGTTTTTCAGGCTTACCAATAGAATTAAAATCTCCTCTAGAAATGGATTTTAAGAGTGAGTTTATTTTTTTAAGAGTTTTTTGATCTTGAGTTTGCCAGTACAAATAATCTGAAAAAGCAATTTTAGTAAATAACAAATTATATTTCATTTTCGAATTCTTTTAGATCTTCTATTGTTTTAGAAACACACTCTCCATTATCCAATTGTGATATTGATTTTTTTAAGCGCTTAAGATTGGATTCTGAATAAAAAGGGTCAATTTGAAGTTTAAAAGGAATTTCTTCATCACGTATGACTTTTTTCATAAATAGGGTAAATGCTGTAGTTGTACTTATTCCTATATTTTCGAATATTTCTTCAGCTCTTTTTTTGAGTTCTTTATCCACTCTTATTGTTATTGTTGACGTTGACATATAATCATCTCCTTTACTTATATTATACTGCAAATTATATTATATTGTCAAGTATTAGTTAGGCGTTTTAATGTGGATAATTTGTTAGTTGCTGTATTGACATTTGTTTTTCAATGCATATAATAATAGCAGGAATCCCGCTTAAAAGGCGGTTAGTCCATTTTAAATTTGTAAGCTAAAATTAAATGATAATCGCTTACTTCTTCAACAAGTAGCGGTTATTTTTTTATGCTTTTATAGAAAACTATAAAAATAAATAATATTAATAGTAAATCTATATTCATAAGTCATCACCTCTCTTTAGAGGTAGTGACTAACC
>CAMHLN010000044.1 GCA_946186155.1 uncultured Clostridia bacterium
TGTAAAAGATTTGTGGTAGAACCATTAAAGCAGGGATCTTAACTTTTAAAAACCCATGTATTTTAATTGGACAGAAGTGATTTGTTTTAGCGGTCTAGTTCCTTGCAAAAATGCAATAAAATTGAAAAAAAAACTTATTTTGCTGTTCTTTTTTTTAATTTTTTATTGAATTAATTAATTTTAGTGATATAATACAAGAAAAAAATTGGGTGTGAGGAAAAGATGAAAGTATTTTGTGTCTTTATGCAAAAGGGTGGGGTAGGAAAAACAACTTTTACAAATGCGTTAGCCTATGAACTTTCGCATTATGGAAAGGTTTTGCTGGTTGATGCGGACCAGCAAGGAAATCTATCATATTTATATGACCATGAGTATAAGCTTGTGGACAAGGATAAGTGCTTCTTGTCTGTGCTGAAAGAGGAATCTGATTTGAAGGATGCGATTATACAGTGCAGACCTGAATCAGATGGCTTTAAGGGTCTTTATCTGTTGGGCACGCAAAAAAATGACAATAACCTTCGTTCTTATATGGAAACTGGATTCCGAGATGATCCACATTCAATAATGAAACTTATAGATGATGCAAAATCCCTGGGATTCGCATATATATTTTTTGATTTGCCACCTTCTTTTGGTTATTATGAAAAAATTATTCTCTCCAATGCTACGGATATTATACCAATAATTGAGCCAGAGGATTTTGCAATTGAGAGTTTGACAAATTTTAATGCACAGATAAAAAAACTGAAAGTACAATATAGTGGAAAATTTTCACCATGCAAATATCTGATTGTGAATAAAGGAAATCCACAGAAAGCGGTGCATAGATATTGGATTGATACATTAAAAAAATCCTCATATGAAGTTTTTGAATTCCATGATTCTAGGGCTGTTCCTGGATCCATATCTTATCATGTGCCGATGCAGGAATATCAGCCATCAAATCCATTCTGCAAAAGCATTGCTTTATTGGCGAAAAAAGTTAAGTGAGAGCATATATGAAAAAGAGACCTCCATTAGAAGAAGTGCACAGAAATCTGAGTTTTGATATTGATGATGAATCAGCGGAAAATGATACATCATCCGCTAAGAAAACAGAGTATGCAATAAATGCTCTGGTTGATATTCCTATTTCTGAAATAGAGCTTGATAAAAATATTCGAGATATATATGCAGATGATTCACTTGAAGAGCTTGGGGACTCCATCCGCGAAAATGGCCAAATACAACCGATAGTTGTGACTCCAAAGAATGGTAAATATATTGTAAAAACTGGGCACCGCAGGTATAAGGCATGTCTATTGCGAGATGTCAAGACTGTAAAATGTATTGTAGAAAATGATTTTAGCAGTGAGCGAGAAAGGATTATCATCCAGGCTACGGAAAATGAGCAAAGACTAAACCTTTCTTCGCGAGAACGAGAATCTTATATTGCTCAGCTGATAGATATGGGGATGACACAAACTGAGATAGCCAAGGCACTGCATAAAACAAAGGGGTGGGTTAGCGAAGCTCTTAGGGCCCATAGTTTTGTAAGCGAAAATAAAGGGCTGCTAGATGAGTTGAGCGAAGAGCCTTCCACCAGAGATACATGGAAGGCCAGTACATTGACAAAGAAGCAATTGGAGAGTGTTATTCGGGAAGCAAAAAAACAAGGGGGAACAAAGGAGGCATTTAAGAGGGAAGTCACGAAAAAGTATAATCAGAATATCTCATTAAAGAAAAAAATGGCGACGCAAGTATACTCGTGTACTGTGCAGATTGATTTTGAGAAGAAGGATGTCTCCATAGAATTGACGAAGTTTTATGACGAAAAGCTAGCGGAAATCATTTTAAATGACATAAAAAATTATTATGAAGGTAAGAATTTTAATATTCAGTGAATCATATGATATATAATAAATTACAATTGGTTATATGTATTGAAAAATAGTATGCGATTTATTAAGTGCTATAGTAAAAAATTGTTTTTGTGAATGAAAAATCATTAAAAAATTTTTTTTTGTAATTTTTTGGGGGTGAGGTATTATATCTGTTTTTTGAGAAGGAATGATTATAAATTATCTTATTTTCTTATTATAAATAGATCCTATTGATGGTTTTTTTTGTTTATAAGATAAAATATAAAATAATGAATAGAAGGTTCATAAAAAAAGGAATGGATTTAGGTGAACCCAATGATTGGAAAAAAAATCTCTCTAACTAGAGACTGATAATAATTTTTAGTGAATCCTTGTCTAGAAATTTACCGTTAGGTTTTTCTTTGCAACTGTATAATCGATTTTTCGTATAGGGCCGTATAAGCTGTTATAAAAATAACAATTCGTAATTTTATTATAGCCTCTTTATATTTTGTCATATATTTGTTGCTAGTACATAACGGGTATCTTTTGGCTGCATAATTTGTGGAGATTTGTAAAATGTTATTCCCAGAGAGTCTCGGTCAACTGTAAACCTAAGGCCTGGATAATATTTTGCTTTGATTTGCTGAATCTGATCAACGATGTATCTGAAATTTGCTCGTTCTTGTTCCGGCTGGATTGTTCCGCTGAATTGTGCGACCATACTTGATCTTGGGATAAAGATTCCATCTTTTCCAATAGAGTTGTTTCTATAAATAATCCATGCATATAAGTCTTTACCCATGGCACTGGAAATTTCTTTGTAGACGGTGTAGTCAATAGGAACTGAATGTCTTTTGCAGAGTTCAACAAATTTGTTGTTTAAAACAATAGAAAAGGAGATGTTTCGTTTGTCGGAAATGGAGTCATCAAGTTCTATGTATTGTAGACTATCGATAAACATTATGTTTCTGATGGACAATTTTTTTGCTTGAACAAATCCTCGGTCCGATTCGGAAAAGAATTCTGGAAACAAACTTTTTTGGGCTACTGAAATGTTTTCATCTTCGTAAATAAATGTTGCAGATTTAAACCTGTTGAGCTGTTCCATTATATCTGTTCCACGCTGTTTTCTGAGCTGCATTTCATCCAAGAGTTCCTGAAGGGAACTGTAGGTTATAGTAATAGTGCCGTCTTTGTTCAGATTGTTTTTTGACTGAACAGCATGTGTGGTCAAAATGGAAAGTAGGAGCCTTCCATATTTACCATAGGGAACTAGGTTTGGACTGTTGAGGTGTAGTGTTATGTTGTTGTATTTTCTCTCGAAGACTTGTTTCTTGACATCCCGGAGGGGGAGGGCGGCTGATATAAAAATGCTGGGTATAAAGCTTCTGTATTTTATTAAGTTATTAGCGTCATTAGGAGCATTTGGAATTTCAAATCCGAACGGTAGATTGTTCTCTTGGACAAATTGGTTGCGCAAGTTTTGAGAGTACGAATCTTTGTCGGTGAATCCATGCGATGAGTCCATGGGTTCGGTCAGAGTGCGAAGCGGGGGAGTGGGCTGAATATTTTGTATAGCACATTGCATGCTGAAGCCTTGTTGCGAATGGAGCGGGATTGCCAGCCCTATGCTGTTAGGTGAGTTGAAATCAGTTACTGGTGTGTGTTGGTCCTGGATTTCAGTTACGTCCAAATACCGGTCCTCTGGACGCTGTGCTTCTATCGCGCCAGGTTTGTAGCTTTCAGTAAAGATTGACATAAAACATCCCCTCTTTTGCCTATTTTGATGTTTATAGTATACTAAAATAAAGTATAAGTCAAGACACTGTGATGCAGGTATCCTCGCAGAGGGAGGGGGCTGATCCGAGGCTCCCTGATTGATGTACTAGAAATTTGTTAGTGTTAAAAAATAGATTTCCATATTTTATATTTTGTGACACGTGTCACAAAATATAAAATATTTCTTAGCGGTTCGGCGCTGCTATTGCGGTCACCTCTTTTATTTAGATTGCCGGGGAGGATATGGCTGCGGGGGCAGTAAAATGTGTGATTGGTGTGTTTGGCCTTTGGGCGGTTGCAAAAGTCTGTTTTGCGCTCCGGGACTATTTACAAAAGCTGTTCCGCGTGAGCTTTGCATTCGGGAAGCCGCGAAGGAATGTTTGCCCGTTTTTTTTGTGTATTTCGGTCCTGACAGGCTTGCTTTTTCCTTGGTTCGCGTCTTTTCTTGATTTCTTTCTTTTTTTTGTCTTCTGGTTGTGCGGGTGCGTGTGCGGACTAGCCAAGGAGCAGAAGCTCTTTTTGTTTTTCTTCCCCGACCCGGATCAACGCTATATATGGTGTACATACTTTGCTATGTATAATTAGTATTCTGTCTACCAAAATCTTTGTCAGCTCCCGCTTTTTTTTCTTGTGATACCCCTGGTGCTATTTGTGTGATTATACGTTGGTGTTGTATATTTATGCAGTGAGCTGGATTATAGCTCCTCAAACTAAAATTGCACTACAGGACGATTTATAATTAAGAAGAAGAAATAATCCGGTCGCCACGCAAATAAATCGATGTATTCCAGCTGGTTATGGTAACAGTTTGTATTTTCCATTGATTTGGTAACAGTTTCTTCCAAGATTCTAGATAAACTGTTACCAAGACAGTCTATTTTTGTAGACGGTTAGCATATGTTAAGCACTTTTGGTAACAGTTTATAATAGAAA
>CAMHLN010000045.1 GCA_946186155.1 uncultured Clostridia bacterium
ATCTATTGATTGCTATAAAATTTTAGAAAAATCTTATATTCAGATGTCAAGAAGCCATAATATAAAAGCAGAATTAGATATATCAATTATAAAAATATTCCAGAGGCTAAATATGCAAATTTCCAGCGAAAAAAAAACAATTATCAAAGATAATGAAGAAAAAATTGTTGAAAAACAGAACGAAATAGGTGATAAAATTGACAATTCATCCAAATTCATGCACCATTGGTCTGATGTTTTGAATTCCATTCGGGAAGAAGTATCGGAAAGTTTGTTCGCTATGTTAAAAAATTCCAGTGTTTATTTTGACAAAAACAACATTTTTATAGATACAAACGATGTAGTTTTTGGTATGATAAAGAAATCTTATGCAAAAATATCATCTATAATCGAGAAGGAATTCGGTAATTCGTACAAAATATGTAAGTTTGAATCTGATGAGAAGGGTGGTATTGAAAAAATAAGCATTGATTCCCTCACAGAAAAAGCTAATGAATTTGGAATAGATGTAAAAATAAGTTAGGAGAATGTTTATGGGCATGAAGTTGAATTTACCCAGTAATAATAGAAAATCGTTGCAGAAAATGGCAGAAAGAATGAAAGAAATGCAAAATCGTTTGGCTGATTTGGAAAATAAAAAATATAAGGGATCTGCAGGCGGAGATGCTGTTGTTGCAATATTAAATGGAAAGCTTAAATTAGAAGAAATTAATATTAGCTCTGAAATAATGGATGACAAAGAAGCTATTGAAGATTTAACTGTATCTGCTGTTAACGATGCTTTAAGTAAAGCAATAGAAGAAAAAGAGAAAATTTCTGATTCTGCTACCGCAGGTTTGGATGTTCAAGGATTATTTTAAACTATAAATTTAGTCTTTTCAGGAGAAAATGTGGCTCTAGGTTCTAAAAGTTTCGTTTTTAACAAAAATTCAGATTGGAAGATGAATAATTATTCTCATGGCGTGAAAATCGATGGTGATTGTTTGATTTTTTCGCCTAATTCAGACTCCAATTCCGTTTTTTTCTCAAAATCAATAGATAGTCTAGAACAAGACACGTCCTGGGAAATTTTAAAAGCACTTATAAAAAGCTCAAATAACTCTAAAGTTGTATTCAAGGTTTTTGCGAGCAACTTCAAAGATGTCGTCGTTCCCGTAGGAGAAGAAATAGAAAAGGTTAATATAGATAAGTTTTTAAAGAGCAATGCAAATTTGAATGCAAAATCTGAATTTTTTGACAAAATTGGAGCTATTAAGTTTGATAATCCTGAGAAAGTTCCAATTTTTAATCTTAAAGGCAGATATTTATGGTTTTGTGTAGAATGCATAAATTATTCTTCGGATGATTGCGTTGAAATTCAAGAAATAGAAATTACTTTTCCTCTTTTGAGTTTTTTGGAATATTTACCAGAAATATACCAAAGTGTTTCTAGTGATTCGTTTATGAATAGATTTATATCTATTTTTCAGTATATGTATCTTGAAATTGATGAAATTATAGATAGTATTCCTGAAAATTTTGAGCCTCTTTACAACAACATGGAGTATTTATCTTGGATATGCGAGTGGTTTGGAATTAACACTATGATTTGGGATGAGAACAAACTAAGATATCTAATTGGCGATGTGATAGAAATTTTTAAATCAAAAGGGACTAAAAAATCTATAGTAAATATGATAGAAAAATATACAGGATTTAAGCCAATAATAGTTGAAAAATTCAAAATTTTAGATAATGATTTTTATAGCAAAAAATCTTCTTTTGTTGACAGTCTTTTCGGGAAAAATAATTTCTTCTTCACGGTTATGATGAGAGAAAATGAAATAAAAAAAGGAGAAGAGTATGCCAATTTGTTAAAAATAATAAAAAACATGTCCCCCATTGATGCTATTTGCAATTTGGTAGTACTGACTAATAATATAATTCTTGGATGCCACTGTTATATAGGATTAAATTCTTATGTCTCAAATAGTTATCTGAAAAATTCATCATCTTTTGATTCAATTTTAGTTGTAAGTTAGGAGTTATAGTGGAAAATAAGCAATATCATCTTGTAAGCAGGAACAATTATTTTTTAGGTAAACTAATGACTGCGAGAGATTTTTTCGCAGAACAAGATTATATGAACTATAGAAGGCGCTTAGGAAATCGGTTTATGTCTGGAGTAGGCATAGTCGCAGGATTAAACATATTCCTCGTAGATGATAAATCTTTTTCATTGGAACCTGGCTTTGCAATAGACTATTACGGTAGAGAAATAGTAGTTGGGCAGGCTCGCGTTAGAAAACTGAACTTGATAAAAGGATTCGAAGAACTCAAGGATGAATCTGTTGTTTATTTGTGCCTAAGATATAAAGAATCTTTTGAGGAAAGCACTTTTTCAGTTACGAGTTCAAGCAATTCTGAAAATGAGAAGCAATTCAATAGGATAAGAGAAAAATTCGAACTTTTCCTGACAAAAGAAGAACCTCAAGAACTTGATCTTAAGGTAGACGGATTGCTATTTCAAAAAGTGTGCATATACGATGAAAACGGAATTAAAATATGGGGCGAGTTTCCCAAATATGTTAATCCAAATAAAAAAGTCAAAATAAAGATATTCTTTGAAAAAAACAAAGTAGGAGATTCTGTTAGCTTTAAGTTTAATGTATCGGGAATTCTCTTTAAAGACAGCGCAACTGTTTCCTTTGAAGAAACCGAGATTTCAGACTACAGTTCCACCGTAAAAGAGTGCTATTTATTTTGTAACGCCACACATGATGCTGTCTCTGAAATAGTGATTGCAAAAGATGATTTCAATTTAAAAGTTGGAAGTGAAAATTTTAGTATTTCAAATGATGTAGAAATTAACATCAATGTCAAAAGTGAAAATATAAAAGATTTGATAATCTCCGATTATTACTCCATAAATTTTGACAAACTTATAGAAGACAACGATGAAAAATTTATATATCTTGCAAAAATTCACGTTTTAAGAGATGGACCAAATTATATAATAGAAAAGTTTGATAAATATCCTGCGGAGCAATTTTTGTTAAGTAATGATTTACTTAGATTGATACATGAAGTAGATGATGAGCACACTTCTGAAAACGAAGGAGAGAATAAATTAAAAAAAGATTCAGAAGCTAAAGAAGGCAATGATACCAATACAATAGAAAAATTGATAGAGAAAGATAATATTACTACTGGAGTTGAAACTATAAACTTTGGATTTAAACCGAAGCCAGGAAAAGTTTATTATTCTTATGAATTTGTTCACGGTTTAGGACCAGGAAATATTGGAGTGATTACATCTATAGTTAACGATGAAAACTCTGATTTTGAAGAGAAGAATCTTTTAATTTTTGGAGACAGAAGCATTTTCGGAGTTGACGAAGCAAATATCTCCGTTCCTGATGTTCAAATTGCATCTATAGTTGACCCCGAAAAAGGAACCATGAGGATAGGAGTCAGACTTGAAGAGAGAACCAATGCGCAAATGATAAAAATTCGTTGGTGGGCTGTGAAGCCTATAGAAGATGGATCTGCAAGTGATGAACTCATTATAGATGACGATCTGAAAATAGTAGTTTCTCCTGATAGTGTCACCGTTAAACCTCTCGAACAAATCAGATTTTCCGCAAAAATTATAGGAACAGAAGATCAAAGAATATCTTGGGAGTTGGGCAAGAATAATCCTGGAAAAATAGATGCCAACGGACTCTACACAGCTCCTGCAACAGAAGGAATCTTCGAAATCATAGCCCAAGCTGCAAATTTCGAAAGTCTCAAGGCAAGTGCATATGTAGTTGTGACAACAGAATCCCACGATTGAAAAATAAAAAATAAAAAATTTACCGTTAATTCACTCGACTTATTTATTTAACTCTGTTACAATTTGATAGTCGGGTGTGTGCTTGATGATTTTTGTAATGAGGCAGGTTTAAAATGGAAATACGCAATGATTTTCAAAAAAATGATGATAATGCGCCAAAACTTGTTGAATCCAAAAAGAAGCAGCCGGCCTCACAGGTCCAATGAAAGTTCTTTTTTTGGATAATTCTGAACCATTTCTTTGTTCTGTTTTATCCGATATTCATTGGTTTGCAAGATTCTTCGTAGCCAATAAGATGCTGGCTCCTTTTTATACTAGAGTAAATCTTGATGGTGCGCCAACGGAGTGTGTGGGGTCAGATGGTTCTTATGCTACTTATTTTAGCATACCAAAATGCAAGAGTAGACAAGATATAAAGGAAGTTGTATCTGCTATTAACGATGCTGATGTTATTGTGTGTGGTAGGTTATCTGGGAATATTTTTGGTGTTAATTTTAGTTTAAACACAAAATTTGGATCGTTTGCTGAGGCTGTCGCAAAAAGAGTTAGCAATGGGTTTAAAAATGTTATAAGATATAATTCAGAAGAGGATTTGTCTGGT
>CAMHLN010000046.1 GCA_946186155.1 uncultured Clostridia bacterium
GAAAATATCATTTTTCTTTGCCCCCAACAGGTTTATAATCATTCTCTGTATTTGAGATTAGTCTGTCTAAATACCATCTAGCTTTCTGTAGGTCCTCTATACCGTTTTTATGCTTATACCTCCAAAGGTATTTGATTATATTGCCATACAAAAAACCCTCTGCACCTTGCAGATTGTTCTGCTTGGATAGTTCCTCTATTACATCAATACACTCATATTTGCCGAATGTGTAATGCTCCGGTTTTTCTACATTATCTGTCATTTTCCACCTCCGGTACTTCAGATAACTTTACAATTTCATTTTCGATATGTTCTAGCAAATCAGTACAAATTTGTGACACGCTATAGAGCGTATAAACTAATGCTGTAGTTTTGCCATCAAATTTAAATAATGGAGTGCCGCTATAAGTCGGTTGTTTCTGAATGTTTACTATATGTTTTATATTCTGCTCGCAGAAATCTTTGGTGAAGTCAATCTGTGAGTAATAAGCCGTATAGACTTTTTTAAGATGCTCTTTTTCAGTTTCGTTCATATTGCAATCATCCCTTTACCGTTTCCCTTAATCTCTATGGATAGATCTCTGTCTAAATCATCAGTCATGTAACAAGCAATAATCAGATTGTTTATCCGTCTATTCAACATATCGCAAACTGTTTCATAATCAAATTCCCAAAGCAATGGACTTAACGACCAAACTTCACTATCATCTGGTGGCAATCTGCGGTCAAAAATCTTAATCTCTGTTATTTGATTAATATCAATTCCACATTCGGTTAATCTATCTCTCATCCGTGTTATTACAAAAAATTTTAAATCTCTTAGGTTCATTCTTCATCCCCATACACATATGAATATTCTTCCACTGGCAAATCCTCCACATCACTAAAAAAAGCTTTCTCCGCTTCCTCCATAGTACCCCAATACCCTTTATAAGTTGGTGTATTATATCTATACTTTCTGTACCATTTTTGTTTTTCTTTCGGTATGCTACTTTCTGGAATGTAGAAAGCATAATTCTCCTCATAATAATCATATACACCATATGGATCACACCATTTAGTATTACTACGGTACCGGCGTTCACAATCATCGTTATAATCAATTAATTCACCATATACATAAGCATATTTATATACTTTCTGATTCTCAAATGCTTCCATATTATTAGTGAAATAACCCATTTCATGCAATTTAGGTTTTCCAAAAGAATCCGGTGTATAAACATGAGCATATCCATATAAATAGCGCTCGTTTTCAAAATTTTTATTTTCAATCATTCTTCAACTCCAAACGGAACCCACAGACCTTTTTCAAGACGCTCATAACTTTGGAATAACTCCGGCAACGTGTATAACCCACAACCTAAATATAGTTTAATTTCGTTACTGCCCGTATCGACTGCATAGCCGTTATACACAACGTGAAATTCTAAACTTTTATGATTTTTTGGTCTTAAAATCATGCCGTTGCCTAGATGGAACTTTACATACCACTCAGATATTGTATATGCTCTATACTGTTTTTCCTGTTGTACAAATTCTGCTGGCAGAATAAATCTGTACTGCTGACCACCAACTAGAAACGGTTTACATTCTTCTGGAAAAACATTTTTTAAAACAAATTTATTTGTGTAAAGTTTCAGATTTGAAAAATTTTCTATAAAGTCTGCACAGTAAACTTCTTTGCCATAATATTTTTTTACTTCTTCATAATCTGAAAAAACATCAAATATTTTTTTAACTTTAATTTTTTTGTCTAATTCCATAATTTAATTCTCCGAAAAAAGCGGCAGTGTCCCACCGCTTTAACTTTCTTTATTTACCAGGATAAAAATTAAAAATCTATACCTTTGCTATGATTCGCTATAGTCATACAATTCACAACTTGCAATATTGTATTGACCACCGTGATCAAATTTATATCTATTTGCTTCCGATAATGCTTCTAAGATATTATCGCAACAAATTTCACTCCTTTTACCAAATCCGTATCTTTTCATGTGATTAAGAATATAACTGCTATCATCACCACATAAAACGAGTTCACCTTTTTTAGGGCAAGCTAGGATAAAACCAAAATTATCACCGTCAATAGTCATAAAATTATTAATAAGTCCTTCACGCCCCCAATCGGATTCATCCCATACAAAACTTAAATCAGTTTCACCTTTTATATATTCGTCGTTTCTTGGGTCTAAAGTATAAGTATTTCCAGCTACCCATATCGGATTTTGAGATTCATCAAAAGAAAATCTTGCTATTTTTTCAAAATCTCTTTTAGTTAATTTCCCAACTTTATCATCCCACATACCTTTAACTTCTACATACATATAATCATATGTTTTAAATCCATTCATATGATAAGTAGAAACATTGTAGATTTTAAAATCAGGCAAATATTTTAAACCGTTTCCCAGGTCAAAGCCTTGTGGCTCGTATTCCCACTTAATCCCTAAACAGTCAAGGAATACCGCAAAACGTGCTTCCGTTCTGCTTCTGAAATAAACTCCGTGGTATAAAGTTTCTAAAGGTGTAACGCTCATTTTTCTAACTCCCAAAAAATTATTTTTATTTATCCCTGAAAAAAGCGGCAGTGTACCTACGGTATAAATACATCCACCGCTTTAACTCTTTTTGAGGATAACACATGACAAAATTCTAAAAATCTATGTCCTCGCCATCATCGGCAAATTCGCTATCATCAAGGCCGCCAAAATCACCGCCCTGTGCTGGCTTTTCTGCGAACTCTCCAAACTCTGCCTGAGCATTGACACTGCCATCTATGCGCTCTGTCTGTTTTCTTAACATCACGGCATTTAATGCGGCTGAAACTCCACGATTGCCGTTTTTATCGAATGCGTAAAAATTCACAGATACACAGAATGTAGCACCGGAATAGCAGTAATCATCAAGGTCCTTTTCTGATGCAAATTCATTGTATTTATTTACAATCTGCGGCTGTTTTTTAGATTTAGCATTGAAAAAGTAGCTATTCTGATATTCTGGAGTGTCTTTTTCCTTATCACCATCTCTTAATGGGATTTTGAGCATAGACAGTTTTATTTTTTCTCCAAAATGCTCTTTGGCAACCTCGGTAATAGCCTTTTTTATCTGCTCCACTTGTGGATGGTCCTTTGGCAGAATAATCTGCATACTGTAGTCCTTTTCACCGTTTTGATTTTCCCTCGCTTCACGCAGATATACATAACTGCCGATAACGTCTTTAATTACAACTTTAGTACTCATAGTTACATTACCTCTTTTTTTCTGTTTAAAAAAATACACTGTTTTACTGTTTCACTTCCAACTGTGGGATATACTCCGCACGTTTATCTGATTCTTCAACTGCAATTACTTCACCATCCGGTTTTTCAGTACAGCTATCAACAATTTTTTTGTAGTCCTTAATACCTCGCTTTTTCAGAAGTTTTTCAATCTCGGTTATACCTTTAATTTTTTTCTCAAAAACTTCTTCTTCATCGAGATAGTCCAGAAGTGGACTCATTACCACATCACTAGCTAATTCTGTGAATTTTCTTTTAGTGGCTTTTCTGACCAATTTCAAACCGTGATATTTTTCACCCTGTAGCATATCCGCAGTTACCGATTTAACCACTTCATCAATGAATTTTTTTATCTGTTCGGCAGCAGAAAATATTTTTAATTTCTGTTCTGCGGTTAGAGCGTCAGGACTTGGAACAGTAGAGAAATCTAACTTTGTCTGCTCCATCAAAAATTTATTTTGATGCTGGCACTGACCGGAACAAGGGCAGTATTTACACTGAATTTCACCAGGTACAAACTGCGGATTTTCTTCACTGCACCGCAACGCACATGGTACAAGAATGTTATCCCGCCACTCTTCAATTTCAGATACAGTCAGTGAAAAAATCTGCGGTTCCTTATATACGTTTGGCTGAATTATGGCAAGTTCTACAATGCAGTCTTGCGGTAATTCAAATCTGTCTATTGCTCCAACTGCATATATCAATAACTGATCATTATAAGTTACATCAACCTTAACAGCACCGTTTTTGTAATCTGCAATAACAGCAGACTTTTTATCATGGCTTACAATCACACAATCGGCTGTACCACCGTCAAGGCCATCAATGAACATATCAGACAAATCAAGGTAAATCTCTGAATATAAATCTGCATTGTCAGATTTTTTCATTCTGCAAAAGTTCACCATGACAGCCGCATTATCTGCCATTTTTTCAGTAATGGTCTTCTCGAATTTATCTACAGATAATGTTTTCCCAATGAAATCAATCGGCTCTGCTCCATCTTTAAGACAACGCTCAATAATTTCATGCACTGCGGTTCCTTCTGCTGCATATTCAGAAG
>CAMHLN010000047.1 GCA_946186155.1 uncultured Clostridia bacterium
TTTTCAAAATCCTGATATAAAAATACCAGAATATTCCGCATAATAACTGCATCTTTTGCTGGCAGCTTACTTTCTCGCAGATAATCGGTTATTTCTGATTCAATAAAGTGCATAGCAGCTTGAAAAAATACTTTTATCTGAGATAAATCTGTCCTGGTTGATACTGAAAAAGCTGAAGAATGAACATAACTACTGGAATACTTGTATAGAACCGTGAATGAATTTTCCAAATTACATTCTTTTGCCAAAGTTCCAATTTTTCTATCTTTTTTATTCGGAATTTTTCTTTTGGTCCATCCATAATTTTCTGCAAACTCCTGCCCGTATTTATTCAAATAATCATCGTGTATTTTATCCCATTCTGGTGTGCTGTTTCCAACAAGCTGTGTAAGATGATATCTAAGAAATTGCAGATGATCTTTATAAACAGGAACTAAATCAGGATTCTGAACGAGATACTGTCCAATTACAAAACTTTCATATAGAGAACGATATTCCACAATCACGCTGTTAAAACAGCCATTCATTGCAAGAAGCAGAATACTTTTATATTGATTCAAATCATTTTGAAACTGAACAGAAACATGTTCTGCAATTTGAGAGTTCTTTTTGCCTCTGCTTTTTTTTGCTGTATAGTTATAAATTGCAACAGCGCAATCAAGGAAAATAAAACACCTTCTGAGCATTTGTGAATTCTGGAGCAGGGCAACTTCTGAAGATGCAATATAATCCTGCCAGAAATGTTGGATAAGCTGATTCTCATTTGAATAAAGGAAGTCTGTGAATTGTTCTAAATATTTATCCAGCTGCAATTCTCTTTCAGTAACATTTCCGTTTTGTGAAAAATCAGTAAGAGGACATTCTGAAATAAGGCGTTTTAGGAATTTTTGGTCCATATTTTCTTTTTTCCAATGAAATTATTATTTATACCCGTATTTCTTTTCACGTATTTCAAAAGCAGTATTTCCACCTTCCAAAATTTCACAAATATGCTCTCTAATTCCTTTTTGTAATAACGTAGTTTTGATAGAATCATCAGTAAATGAATCTTCGATAGCATTTGCATAATATTCAAATTTTACACCATCTTGGTTAGGGGAACTATCACCATTTTGATTTGCAACAATAACTAATTCAGCGTCAGCACCAACTACAACATTAGGATTATGAGTTGCCAAGATAATTTGTCTATGCTTTTTTTGTTTACGCAAATATGTTACTAACTGATCATAAATAGCACGATTATCTAAATCATCTTCAGGTTGATCTATAATAATTGGACAAAGACTATCATCAAAATCTAAAAGAAGTCGTAAAGCAATAAATGCTTTTTTTCCTTCTGACATTTTACTAAATTTATCACCATCATAATTTACATCGTAAGAGATTTTATAGTAATTATTCGAATATAAATCAATTAATGCTTGTTGATAATTAGTTTTTACTAATGCATATTTATCTGAAATAATTCCATCATAGAAGTCTTTCATGGCTTTTTCTAAATCAGGAATTTTAAAATCATCATAATTATCATATTTCTTGATTTCTGAGTTTCTTTTATCTAACAAGCTTAAAGCTTTATCAAAGAATGGCTTAAATGTATATGTAGAAATAGCTTGTATTTTTACTTCTTCGCGTTCAGTTGAAAGTTGTTCAGATAATTTCTCTGATTCTTGTTTAAATCTTAAGAATTTTATCCATATATCTTTAGAGCATTCTTCTTTAGCTATAATTAATTTTTTTCTTTCTTCTTCAAGTTTAATAATAAGATTTTTTTTATTAGTTTCTTCTTGTAATTTTTCAGATTTAGCTTTAATTATTGTGTTATCTTCTTGGAATTTTTCTCCTCGTTTATAAATTTCAGAGTCCGTAATATAATTTATTTGTGAATTTTCGGATTCAATACAAGCTTCTCTTTCTTGAATTTCACTGTCGATAAATTGATTCCATTGATTGTTTACATTCTTTTGCAAATTTGTATAAAATTCTTGAATGCGTTTATATGAATCATTTGAAAATTTAGAAAGAACAGTGTCGATTGGAGCAAATAGTTGATATCCTTTTAATAATTGTAATTGTGTACTATCAGAAACATATATTTCTTTACTTACACTATGTTTTTCAAGTTGATCCTTAAAACCTGAATAAATTTCATCTTCTTCAGGAGATAGATAATTAGATAAGCCCTTTTTTATACTTTCAATGTCTTTTTGTATCTTTTGAATTTCAGTTTCAATACCGGTCCTATTTCCGATATTTTCTATTTGTTTATTAATATCTTCAATTTGATTTTTATACTGACAAAATTCGTTTATTTTAGTATTAATTTCAGATTTGTTTACAGTTACAAAATTATCATAGTTCTTTAATAATTCAAATTTATCAGTTTCCTTTTTTACAATTTCTTCAACAAGCTCACTTATACCAGAAATACCATATTCGTCTTCACGTACTTTTTCACTTATTGCTGATTGTGAATAATAAATAATCTTTCTATATTCATCCGTATTATCACGCCATTTAATTGATACACCTTCATTTAATTCTTTAATATGTTTATTATATTTCTTGAATTCATCGTTATCTTTTGGTTCAATTTTGGGATCAATAGCAGAAGCTAAACAACCAAGTAAAATCGATTTACCTGAAGATCTACCACCTATTATAGTATTCAAGTTCTGATTAAACATAATTTCTTGATGATTCATTTCTGAATTATTAAAAATTATGGAATCAATAATTTGATAATCTGCTTTTTCTTCAGGTTTTTGTTCACAAATACAAACTCGATCTTCTGGCTCATATAAGATTTGTTTCAATCCATTGAATGTAGGTAATGCTTTAATCCAAGTATAACGATTATCATCAAATCTAAACATTTTATTTAAATCATGTGCATCACAACCACGTACACATGGTTTTATAGAACCATATTCATTAATTAATTGGTCTTTTGTTAAACTTCCTTTTCCTAAAAAAAATTTAATATCATTTTTGTTAGCGGAAAATATAAAATTTGATAAACGATAAATTTCTTTTCTTGTAGCACTTAATGAACTATCTTGTATACCACTATTACCATCATTATTACTATTTGCAACGCCAACTATATAATGTCCTTCTAAAGATTTTGCTTTTAAGACATTTCTTAAATCAGGAAATGTAATATTAAATTGATTAAGTCCAGTTTTGTAAGCTTCTTCATCTGAGACAGAATTAGTATTTATTGCTTTTCCTAATTGGATTAATGAATATCTATTACATTGAAATTTTGAACCAGAATATTCAAATTGAAGTTGGTTGAAAAAATCCCTTTGAATTATATCTATATTTAATTCTGGGTCAAATAAAACATGTATATTAATTGGAGTTTCAGTTCTAGTAACAGGAAGTATTCTAAGTTCAACATTTGGTATTAAATAAACATTCGGTATACGCCCATTTTTCTGTAGTTCCAGCATGTATAAATAATTATCTATTGAAAAATAATCTGTTATTCCCAGAACTTTAACATCATTGTTTTGCTCTATTTTTGTTAAATAATTATCCCATTTTTCATCTTTACTGCTTCCTGTAAATTGATCATTTTTACCAGTAAAAGGTGTATGAATATGTAAATCCCATTTATTCCATTCAGAGCCGCGAGTATTATTATTTACCATTTTTAATTCTCCTTGATTTTATAATTTTTACATAAAGACAACATTTTTTCAATTGCAGTAACTATTCGTTTTTGCTCGGCAAGAGGCGGAAGGGGAATAACAAAATCAGCAAGAACTGCTGGCTTTAGTTCAGTCTGATTTGTTGAGCCTGTTCCACATTTTTCCAGTTCTGGTTGGTTTAATTTCAGAACGTAATAAAGATAATGCTGATTAATGTTGCCAATGGAGCGAATAACAATAACATGGCTATCTGGATAAACGCCTTTTATTCCAGCAGGAACTTTTGTTTCGTACAATCCGACTCTTCCCATAGTTCCACCACCTGTTGAATTGATAACTATATCGTCTTGAATAAGATTATCTGCTTCTGAATATCTTCCAATTGAGTTTTCATCAAGATACAACGCAAGACTTAAATCAATTCCACCAGTTTTTACATTACATTTTTGTGCAAATGCTAAGAAATTACTTTTATCAGCATATTTTGGTGATTTTCCTCGTTTAA
>CAMHLN010000048.1 GCA_946186155.1 uncultured Clostridia bacterium
ACTGATTTGTTAATATTTTGCGAATTATACCATGAGTCCATAAATATTCGCTTCTCGGAGATTTTATCGCTGCCACTCTGTAGCCTTTTTTTGCTGCGTACATCGATGAAATCAAAAGCTTGTTGTATCTGAGCTCCAGAGCAATTTTGTTCAAACTTTGACCTTTGGTTCTCATATCGTAAATTTTCTTAACAATTTCAGAACTTTCAGGGTCAATCGCCCATTTTTTATGATCATTTTCGTCATAAGTATATCCGAAAGGCGGGTGGCCGATGGCATAGCCAAGCTTTTAAGTTTAAAAGTTGAGCGCATTTTTCTACTCATATCTTTTGCGTACCATTCGTTCATGATATTTCTGAACGGTGCAAAATCGTCTTCACCTTTATCGCTGTAAACTCCATCGTTAACAGTTATTAGTCTGACGTTATGAACTGGTAAAAATGTTTCAGACAATTGACCTACTTCCAGGTAATTCCTGCCTAAACGGCTCATGTCTTTGACTATTAACGTTGAGACTTTATTAGCTTCAATCAAACTATAACATTTCTTTTAACCACTTCCGTCTGAAGCCGGAAGATTTTATTGCGACTGAAAGTCGCTATTGCGGCTAATAGCCGCCTTAAAGACTAAGATTCTACTTTGAAATGGTTTTTATCGCCATTTTCAAATTGCTTTTCAATATATTCCTGAATCATATCTTTAGTCACACTTCCTACAGTTGCACAAAAATATCCTCTAGCCCAGAGATGTTGACCCCAATACCTTTTCCCTAAATCTCTAAATTCATCTTGCAACAATTTTGAAGAACGTCCTTTCAGATATTGCGCAATTTTACTCGGAGCAATATTTGTTGGGGCTGATACAAGCATATCAATATGATCTTTGCCCACACTACCTCAATAATTGTTATCCCTCTTGCTCGACATCCCTGTATGAGTAGTTTCCGGACTCTTTGCGCTACTTTTCCTGTTAATATTTTGTATCTATATTTTGTAATCCATACTATGTGATATTTTATATCATGTACCAAGTGTTCTCCATGTATGTATTCTGCCACTCTCATCACCTCTTACTTTATTATACCACGCTAAAGCTTCCCGTCTAAAGACGGGGGATTTTGACCTGGCACATGGAAATTAAAAACGGTTGTTAATTTTTCGGTTAAATTTTCAAACCCCATCAAATTCCTCCTTTCGCGAATTCTTTATATAGTATAACATTTTGCTTGAAAAAGGTAAGATGCAAAATTTCTCTACGACGGCGCCGTAGAATTTATATTTTGATTAAAAGATTTTAAACAGGCTCTAAGTAATAAAAATTTTATGATATTATATTATTATAATGATTAATAGGGCCAGATCCTTTCCCTAAATTTAGCATACATTTCAAACAATAATTAATATATTTTTTTGCATTACTTATACTAGATTTTATAGAATATCCATTTGCTAAACTGCAAGATATAGAAGACGATAACGTGCAACCTGTACCGTGCGTATTGGGATTATTTATTTTTTGTCCTTTAAACCAATGAAATTTTTTTCCATGATACAAAAGATCGTTTGATGAATCTTTTAAGTGCCCTCCTTTAATTAAAATTGCTCCATGAAAGTTTTCTGAAATTTTTCTCGCTGATTTTAACATATCTTCTTCATCTTTTATAAAAACTTCAGAAAGAATTTCTGCTTCACAAATATTTGGGGTTATAACTGATGAAATAGGAAATAAATAATCTTTTATTGATTGAATTGCATCTTCCGAAATTAATTTGTATCTACTTGTAGAAACCATAACTGGATCTAAAACAATATTTTTTGCGTTATAATATTTAAGTTTATTTGCGATAATTTTAATAATTTCAGTATTTGATACCATGCCTATTTTTACACTATCAGGGAATATATCAGTAAAAACAGCATCAAGTTGTTTTGCAACTAACTCAGGAGAAGATTCTACCACAGAAAATACTCCGGTAGTATTTTGCGCAGTTATTGCAGTTACTACACTCATTGCGTACATTTTATGCATAATTATGGTTTTAATATCAGCTTGAATTCCTGCGCCTCCACTGCAGTCTGATCCCGCTATAGACAACACTTTTTTCATTTAAACCTCAATTACTTTTTTTGATAAATTTAGAAGATTTCTAGCTTGAATTTCAATATTATTTTCTAAAAAAATTGCTGAACTAACTGCTATGCCATTTATTCCACTTTGGTTTAATTTTTCAATATTTTTAAGATTTAATCCTCCTATGGCAACAACAGGAATAGAAACATTCTGAGATATTTTTTTCAACGTATTTATTGTAACAATTGAAACATCTTGTTTTGTTTGAGTTGGGAAAATAGCACCAACACCTAAATAGTCAGCCCCACATTTCTCTGCTTCTATTGCCTGATTGACCGTTTGAACTGAAACTCCTAAAATTTTATTTCCTATTAATTTTCGCGCTTCAAAAATACTTAAGTCATTTTGTCCAATGTGAACTCCATCAGCATTAGATTCAATAGCAATTTTTACATTATCATTAATTATAAAAATAATATTTCTTTTTTTACAAATTTTTCTTATTAATAATGCTCTTTTTAGAAATTGTTTATGAGGAAGATTTTTCTCTCTTAACTGAATGCAAGTAACTCCTCCATTAATTCCTTTTGTTATCTTATCAGTTATAGAAATTTCATTATCAGAAAAATTAAAATTTGTTATTGCATATAAAATTAAAATATTTCTATCTAATTTCATAATTAACCTTTTTTTCAAAAATTTCAGAATTTAAATTGCACATTGCGTCTATAATATAATTTCTGTACGAAGAATTTCCATCTAGGACATTCATTCGCGAAAAAGCGATTTCGCCACATATTCCATATGAACAAACTGCAGAAATAGTTGCAAAAAATATATCTGAATTTGACGAAACAAATGCAGATATAACAGAAGATAATTGACACCCTGTTCCCGAAACTTTTTTCATATACGTATTCCCATTTTTGCAGAAACAAGTTTTATTTCCGTCTGTTATTATATCGATTTCTCCGGTAGCAACTATAATAGAATTTAACTTTTTTGATAATTTTTTAAAAGATTCAGAAATATCATACAAGTTTTCAAGATTATTAGAATCAACTCCTTTGGGGTGTTCGCTTTTATTTTCTAAAAATTTAATTTCAGAGATATTTCCACGAATTACTGAAATTTTCAAATTATTAATTAAAAATTTAACAGAATCAGTTCTAAGCTTTGAAATTCCTACTCCGACAGGATCGAGAACAATAGGATGATTTAATTTATTTGCTGTTTTTCCGGTATAAATCATTGATTTAATTATTAATTTATTTAGAGTACCAATATTTAGAACTAGTCCATCAGAAATAGATGCAATATCAATAGAATCATCTATTTCATTTGTCATAACCGGCGAAGCTCCGCACGCTAATAAAATATTTGCACAATCATTTGACGACACATAATTTGTAATATTTTGTACTAAAGGATTTTTACTTTTTACGTTTTCTAGATATTCATAAAGCTTCATTTTCCCTCCAATTTTGATAAAACGATCATTAATATTCCTGATTCAACACTAATTTCAGAATCTCTGACCCACTCGTTGCTTACTCCAATAGGAATTGAATTTTTTAAAATTGCATTATTTAAATTATATTTAGCATTTTTAATAAACACGTTTTTGCAAATATTCGTCATAGAAAAAACAGATAGAGAATATCCAATTTTTTTAGGTATATTTATTTTTGAATTTCTAACAAAATATATTTCGTTATATTTATCATAAATTTTGATATTTTTTATTCTTTTTATTCCCCAAATGCATGATTGAATATTAGCAACAGTATGATCAAACCTTCCTCCAAGAGCACAATATAATTTTATTTCTTCAAATTTATTAAAAATAGCGTATTTTACTGCTGCCATGGTATCAGTATCATCTTTTTCTTTTGGTAATATTATTTTTTTGGTTTTCTTAGAAATTATTT
>CAMHLN010000049.1 GCA_946186155.1 uncultured Clostridia bacterium
CATCGGAGATCTGCAAATATTGCCGTGGCACACGAAAAGCACCCGAATTGTCATTGTTGATTGTCCAGAATTGCCGGAGATTGCCCATGTCTGCAAGGTTTGCCGGCTCTCAACCTATGCAGAACTGCCTTTCGCAATATTAACAGAAATGACGAAAATATCCAAAATACTGCCTTTTGTGTACACGAAAAGTAGTCAAATCGTAGTCAAAATCCGGAGGCTGACTACCCGGATATTTTTAATACGCTCGAATGTGATTATGTGTAAAATGTCATGACGACATCTTCATAAGCTTTATAGAGATTGTGATCTCAGTGAATTCACTATCTTTTATGTTTTCAGGCCACGGAGATAGTTGCGACACTGTCGCAACTATCTCTGCTAGTGTTCCATCTCATTCATTTTTATAATCATGCCGGTAAATACAACCACCGGCATGTTGCCCCTCTTATTGAGATTTTTTCTCTCTGAGTTTATCTCTTTGTTCTTTGCACTGTTCTATATCAGGGTAAAGACTTTTCAATTTCACTCTTGATGTTTCATTGGTAAATTGCCAATTAATTTTAGTCGGTTCCTGATCATATTTATCATTCCATTCTTTCAGTTCTTTTTTTAATGTTTCAATGTCAGGTATTCTTCTATTTAAACATTGTTTTGTCATTATGTTTATGCCGATTTCAGCTATGCAATAATGGAAAGAATATACAAGATAAAAATATAGAAAGTAAAGTTAATTGGAAAGGTAATATTTACCATTTCCTTATTGGTTATTTAAAATTTAATTAGGCTTGCTTTCCACATGTACTTATCCAATTTTTTATGAATGCTTGACATATATGTTTGCATCTCTAGCTTCTTTAATATTAGTTTTACTGTTAAGAGCTATTAAAAATTCTATTACCGAAAAATGAAAAAAAATTAATTTTTGGGAATTTGTGATACAATTTTTATTGAGGTAAGCAAATATGGATTACATTTTACGAAAAAAATATCTTTCACAGCTGATAGAAGTAAAGAATACACAAGACGTTAAAGTCATTACAGGAATACGAAGAAGTGGAAAGTCTGTTTTGATAGAAGAATATGCTGACTATTTGAAAGAAAATGATCAAAATGTAAATTTAGTCATTATTCGCCTTCAAGAATTAGATTTTGAGGAGTTGCTTGAATATCATGCTTTGAATAGCTATATATTAGCGCATCATTTGCCTGCAAAAAACAATGTATTAATCATTGATGAGGTCCAACTCTGTGAGAACTTTGAGAAAGTTATTAATAGTATTCATTCAAAGAGAATTTATGATATTTATATTACAGGTTCTAATGCTTTTTTACTTAGTTCTGATTTAGCAACACTTTTTACAGGAAGAACTATAGAAATAAAGGTGTTTCCATTTTCATTTCATGAGTATCTTCTTTACTTTAATGACAACAAATCACTTGAACAATCTTTTGATGATTATGTTAAAACTGGTGGAATGTCAGGTTCGTATGTTTATTCTACTGAAAAGAAGCGATATGAATATGTCCATGATATATATGATACTATACTCCTAAGAGATCTTGTTCAGAAATATAAAATTAGAAATAAATCCGAACTTTTGCAGATTGCAGAATTTATGATGGATAATATTTCAAATATTTGTTCACCGAATAGTATCTGCGACGCTTTAAATAAAGACAATAGTGATATTACACGTAAAACAGTTTCGAAGTATATTGAATATCTAGAAAAGGCTTTTGTATTTTACGAGGTTAAAAGATACGATCTTAAAGGTAAGAAATATTTAGAGAGTAGTAAAAAATATTATCTTTGTGATGCAAGTTTTAGGTATGCAGTCAATGGTATAAGAAATATGGATTTCGGAAGAGTGTATGAAAATCTAGTATATCTAGAATTGATTCGTCGAGGTTTTGAAGTTTATATTGGAAAATTATATAAAAAAGAAATTGATTTTGTAGCTCAACGACATAATGAAAAGATATACATTCAAGTAAGTGATAATATTTCTGATGAGAATACATTTGAACGAGAATATTCACCATTGTTGGCTATTAAGGATGCATATCCAAAGATGATTATAGCGAGAACTCATCATGAACCATACGATTATCAGGGAATTAAAATTGTAGATTTGCCACAGTGGTTGTGTGATGTGGATGAAGAATGATGCATATTAAGGAGTCTATATTACAAGTTTCACTTTGGTGATTTTAGTGGAATGAGGACTATTTTTTGGCCTTATTCCATTTTTCCTTATTTATATTTTGGAGCTTTGTGCTATCTATACAAATCATCAATTGTTAACAAAATTACACCATTAGCATTTTCCTTAACATAGTCAGTATAGCCACTTAAAGAAAACATGCACAATAGAGGCGTCTTACTTTTTATATAGCGAGTTTTTTCTAAGAAACTTTCAAAGGTTTCTTTGTCAACTTTTTCGTTTTTAAATTTGCATTCACCAATAAGCAGAACATCTTTTTCATATGTTCCAAGGATATCTATCTCAATCTGCTTTGGTTTTCCTGTATTATCCAAAATAGTTTTTTGAAAGTTATTAATTTCGGTAATCATTGGATAACCATCTTCACCAGATTTTATAAAGAGGTACTCCTTACATATTTTTTCAAATACGTTTCCCATAAAATTATGAAGTTGACCAGATACAGATTCATGGTAATACTTTTCACCTTTACCAATATTGATTAGACTGATAACTCTGTTAACATACCTAAACCAAAATACCAACATGGAATCGTTCAAAACATAATATGGATTTTTACCAATTCGTTTTTCAATAATCTCTGCTTTTTGTAACATTTTTAAAGGATAGGAAATATCATCCATTCCAACATAACTAGCTATTTCACTATTTTTAGTATGTCCTGTTGCTATAGCAGATACAATAGAATTGTAGAGTGCTGGATTTTGTTTTTCATTTGCAACAATGGTTTTAACAAGTTCCTCTGTAAAATATCCACCAAAAGCAAAATATTCGTCGATAATATTACGTTCTAGAGTTTTTTGGTCATTAAACAGCTCAATATATTTTGCTACACCATTAGTTAAACCGTAAACTATAGCCTTTTCTTCAGGACTGTATAGTTGCACAAATTCTGCTGTATCTCGATAATTAAATGGTTGTAACTTAAGTTCAAAACTAGCTCTTCCATGTAATGGTGCTGATTCAGCTAAAACTTCATCTTTCATGAAAGAAACTAAGGAACCACATATTACAAAATACAATTTTGTATTCTTCCAAGTTTTATCAACTATTTTCTGGAGTAAAGAAGTGATATAAGGACATTGCTTTGCTAAATAAGGGTATTCGTCAATGAAAAATATTATTCGTTCATCTTTTGCTTTCTTGCCGATAAATTCAAATAATTTTTCAAAACTTGGAAAATTAACCATGCCAATCATTTCAGGTGCCAATTCATCAAGAACAGTCTCTGTCATAATTGATAGTAGTTCTTTTTCACTTTGTTCAACTGATGTAAATGATATGCACTTGCTTTTTTGTCTGCGCATAAACTCATTAATGAGTTCAGTTTTTCCAATACGTCTACGACCATATAAAACTATCATTTGAAATTCGTCGGAATCAAATTTCTTTTGCAAAATATTTAATTCTGCAACTCGGCCTCTAAATCCTCTCACTATATATCTCCTTATTTAATAAATTAGATTTTACCGAAATTAATCTAGCCTAAATGTATTTAGCCTAAATCAATTTAGGTAAACTGTATTAAGTTTATTTTACGTCACAATACGAATTTATACACGTGAATTTTTCTCAAATTCCTACCTCAAGTTTCCCAGAAGTTTTTCTAGGCTAAGCCATTGTACCACCTAGTGTTCCATCTCAGTCATTTTTATTATAAAAATGACTGAGATGGAACACTAGTCGTATATTTATAATACAATTATGTGCAG
>CAMHLN010000050.1 GCA_946186155.1 uncultured Clostridia bacterium
AACAAAAAAATAAAGAAAAACAAAAGAGAGGTATATATATGCAACAAAATTTTATACAGGTAAACAAAAAAAATTTAAAATCACTGGGACCTACTGAAGCGATAGTATTAGGATTTCTGATGAAACAATACGAACGATATACGGAAAGCGGAGAAAAAAATGGTGGTTGGGTCCAAGCGTCAGTGATAAATATTCAAGAATTCACAAATTTTAGTAAATACCATCAGAAAAAAGCAATCAATAAGCTCAAGGAGTGTGGATTAATAGAAACAAAATTTGGGAGTCCTACTGATCAGAGGTATGTAAAAATCAATGATGTCAAATTATTAAATTTTTTAGGGGGAATTTGAAATGGAGAATAATTCAATGAACAAAGAAAAAGAGACAAAACTTATCCAACCAGAAAGTTTTGTCACCATACAAGGATGGATGGTAACACATCTGAAATTAAAAAGCAACGAATTGATGATTTATGCGATAATTTATGGATTTTGTCAAATTCGAGGTCAAGTATTCAGTGGCAGTGTAAGATATTTAGCTGAATGGACTAATTCAACAAAGCGTGGAGTATACAAAAATTTAAAGAGTTTAGTAGATAAAGAATTAATTGAAAAAATCGAAGAGAATATAAATGGAGTTAAATTTTGTAAATACACTATTTGCGAAAATCGTCTGCCATCAAGAACAGGATTTTGTTCACCAGTGATGAACAAAGTTCACCGGGGTGATGAACAAAGTTCACCAGGGGGTGATGAACAAAGTTCACCTAATAATATAGATATAGATAATATAGATAATAATATAGATATAAAGAAAGAAAGAAAGTATAAAAGAAAGAAAAAAGCCAGTGTACCTCAAATCCACCTACTGGAAATGAGGTACAGGGAGCCAGTGTATCCCAAACCGAGGGGGTGGCTTTTGAGTACACAAATGCTTTAAGTACTAATAATACAAATGCTTTAAGTTCTAATAACTTAAAGAAAGAAAGTAAGAAAGAAATCGAAAAAGAATTCACCAGAGATGGAGAAGAAGTCTCCCCTCCCCCATCTGATGGTAATTCGAGTGGTGATTACCAAAAATTACCAAACCAAAATAAAAGTTTTGTAGAATTCGATTCTCTGGGTAAACAATCGAACAACAATAGCGATGACTCTTTAATTGCAGATGAATCGAAAAAAGAAAGAAAAAAAGTTCCGGCAAAAAAGAAAGAAAAGCCGAAACGAGAAATTACTAAAACATTTGATGATATTTTAGATTGCTATACAAGCAATCACGATATCAAAGACGCATTAGTCGAGTTCATAAAAATGCGTCAGAGAATTCGTCGTCCTCTGACTAATAGAGCTCTTGCACTGAATTTGGAGAAGCTCAATGATCTTGCTTCCGCCGATTCAGAAAAATTAAAAATAGTCCAGCAAACGATTATGAACAGCTGGCAAAGTTTCTATGGGATTAACGATTTTGGCAAGTTTAAGAAAAAATCCCCTTCTTACGATCTGGAAAAGTACAAGGAAGAATCCAATCAGATCAAAAAAGATTATGGAGATTCATACACAATGACCATCGGTTGGGGTGATGATTAACTATGAATTTCATGGAAATAATCGACTCAATTGAAACAAAAGCATCAAAAAGCATTTCCAGAAATCCCGGCGATTACTTGGATGAAAATGAGTTATTAGTTTGTGGTAAATGCAATTCTAGAAAACAGTGTGTAGTTGAGTTTATGGGAAAAATTAGAAAACCGTTTTGTCTTTGCAATTGTGAGACTGAGAAATTGGAAAGACAAGGTAAAGAGATAATCGAAAGTGAAAAAATCAGAGAGATTAACAACATGAGATATCTTGGATTCCACGATAAAAGTATGATGAATTTCACGTTTGAAAAAGATGATGAATCAAACCCAAACTTATCTCTTACAGCAAAAAAGTATGTAGAAAATTTTCCAAAGATGATTGAAAGTGGTAAAGGTCTCCTTTTGTTTGGTAACGTTGGTTCAGGCAAAACTTTCATTGCATCATGCATAGCTAACTCGTTAATTGACCAAGGATATCCATGCATGGTTACAAATTTTTCTCGTATCATAAACACTTTGAGTGGGATGTACGAAGGCAAACAAGAATACATAGACAATCTGAATAAATTTGATTTACTAGTGATTGATGATTTAGCAGCTGAGAGAGATACCGAGTACACGAACGAGATTATTCTCAATGTCATTGACAGCAGATACAGGAGCAAAAAGCCATTGATAGTGACAACTAATCTAACAGCTGAGGAAATACATAACCAAAAAGACATAAGAAAGCAAAGGACTTACAGCAGGTTACATGAGATGTGCATCCCTATTGGTGTTTACGGAAATGACAGGAGAGAAAAGGGAAAATTGAGTGACAATGAATACTATTTTGATTTGCTAAAAATAAAAACCCCCTCTAAAAGCCCCTAAAACGCAAAATAAAACACAAAATTAAATTCACCAGCAAAGTGATAAAAATCGATTCTAGGGCCATTAGAAGCCAAAAGAGAGGCATTCAAACGTAACTAAAAAAGTCCAAAAAAGAATAAGGAGGGAAAAATGGCAGTATCTGTACAAATCACTTTGATTATTTGCTTGACTGTTTTAGCTCTTACATTCATGTCAAAATTCATTGATGATGAATGACATGAAAATCTCCATAAATGGCTTTAAAACATCAAAAACATAAATCTATACCAATAAAATGCAAAAAACGATTTTAGACCTATTAGAAGCCAAAAGAAAGGTATTTGAATATGTATGAAAATATACTTCTCGATATATTACCAAAAGAATATGAGGGATATTTAATAAATTATTCATTCAGAACAGGAATTTTAATATCTCAAGCATTGAGTGATATAGAAACATTCAAAGATGACGACGATGGTCGTATGGAGCGTCTTTTTACTGGATTTAATCTTCTATTTGGCAAAGGATTACCTCCATTCAAAATTGCTCTGGATGGTCTCAAATGGTTTATGAGCTGCGGAGCATCTGAGAATAAAGAAATCAATAATAAAGACAACAATGAATACTTTTCGTTTGATGCTGACAAGGATCGTTTGTTTAGTAGTTTTATGGTTAAGTATGGGATTAATTTAAACAGAGATGATTTGCATTTTTTTGAATTTATAGCTTTATTTAATGACCTTTCAAAAACTTCGTTCAGAAATGTTGTAGATTTAAGACAAATGAGCAACAAAGAATTAAAAAAATTTAGTAAAGAAGACAGAATAGAGATACTAAAACAAAAAAAATATTTTGCAATTAAGAAAACTCTAAATAACAAATTTACAGAAGAACAAACAAAATCAATAGACAAATTTGATAAATTAGTAGGAATCTATTGATTAATTATTAATATTGAGAACTCAAAAAGTTAAGATGCTTAAGATTTTGATTAAAATATTGACTATCATTTTATTGATATTTCAAATTTTAAGCCAAATGAAAAGCTACCGTGCTCAAATCACGGTAGTAATCCATAATAATACAACCATTATGAGATGAACCCGTCACCAGGTTACGCTATTATTATATCCACTCAAGAAAATAAGTCAAATTGTCTTAAAGAATAACCGCCTTTGACAAAAGCGGTTATAAAATTTTCTCACCAGTGATTAACTCAAAAGAGTTGTTGCTATTATATCCACCGTAAATAAAAAGGTCAACAAAAAAACTACTGTGTTTGAACACAGTAGTAGAAAAAATACATAGAAAATATTATGACAGGAATAACGAATACCACTTATTAAGTGGTGGTATAATTGTACTATTTGAATCAAAAAAGTCAAATTGAAATTTGTTCAGTTTTTT
>CAMHLN010000051.1 GCA_946186155.1 uncultured Clostridia bacterium
ACAAAACGCATCCAGCTTAAGCAGAAGATAAATGAAAATCTGGAAAAGACGGCACAGTGTTTGTTTGAGAAATATTATGAAGAAGCAAATCTAGAAAATGTTGTTTTATCAAATTTAATTGATGTGCGAGATGGAACTCACGATTCTCCTGTTTTCATGACAGAAGGATATCCATTGGTGACATCACAGAATCTTTCTCCTTTTTATATCAACCAAAAAGACACAAATAAAATATCTAAATCAGATTATGAGAAAATTAATGAGCGAAGTTTAGTTGAAACAAATGATATTTTGATGAGTATGATAGGGACAGTTGGAAATGTTTCTTTAGTCACAGATGAAAAAGTAACTTTTGCTATCAAAAATGTAGCTTTGTTAAAAACCTCGAAAACTACAGAATATCGAAATTGGGTATTATGTTTCTTAAAAAGCAGTAATTTTACAACATGGTTAAATGAGACTCTTACAGGAAGTACGCAACAATATGTCAGTCTTGGAGAAATACGCAAGATTTCTTTTAAGATTCCAACCTTAAACGAATTGAATAAATTTAACTTATCTACGAATCGAATAATCAATATGATAATAAAAGAAACTGCTGAACTTGTAAAACTACAAGAATTAAAACAGCTGGTAATTTCTCGCATAAGCGGAATGTAAGGAGTATTGAAGAGATGACATATAGCGATTGCATGAACAAAATAACTTCGGAAGAAATATATGACGGACTCTTAGGTTATGGCTTGTTTTCTGAAAGATTGCCACCTTTTTTAACATCAATTCCCTATTTGAATTATTCAAAATTACATCCATTTGAAAATAAACAATATAGCTCCCGATACATTTTTTTTGATAACTATCGAAATACAAATGTGCCAAGATTGTTAGCTATTCCATCTCCTTTTGCTTATGAGAATTTATGTAGAGTAATTTCCGACAATTGGAATCAAATACAAAGCTATTTTTTTGATAAAACAAAAAATCAAATTTATAAAATTAGTAGAATACATATTAGAAAGTTATCGAAAACTAATTCACTTTTTAAAATGAACTATGACAATTGGAAAATCGATGGTTTCCCAGAACCTGATTTAATCTTGGATAAAAAGTATATTGTGAAAGCTGATATTGCTAATTGCTTTCCTAGTATGTATACACATTCATTACCGTGGGCTTTAGTTGGAAAGAATGTTGCAAAACAGAATATGCATAATGATTCTGAATGGTATAACCAAATAGATTCTTGTTCTCAAAAGATAAAAGATAAAGAAACCCATGGGTTTCTAATTGGACCACATGTATCTAATCTTATGGCGGAAATAATTTTATGTGATATAGATAGCCGACTTAGTACAAAGTGGGCTTATATACGAAAAATAGATGATTATTCTTGTTATGTTAAAACAAAAGAAGAAGCAGATGAATTTTTGCTTGATTTACTAACTGAGTTAAAGGGATATGATTTGCTATTAAATCAAAAGAAAATATCCATTATGGAATTACCCAAAACTTCAAATGATGATTGGGTTATTTGTCTTAATAAGGATGAATATCTTTTAAAGAGCAACAAAACAATTGTAACATATACCAATATAAGGAATTATTTTGATACGGTAGTAGAATTGGCAGTAAAATATAATAATTCAGCAGTAATTTCTTATGCGTTTAAAGTTATTTCTGAATTTTATTCTCCAAAGAGAAAAAAAACTGAAAAAATTCCTTTTTCTGATAATGCAATTTCATATTTAAAAAAAATTACAGTACATTATACATTAATTTATCCGTATCTTATCCAATTTTTTGAAGATACAATAATTATCCCATTTCATTTTACAAAAGATGAGATAAAATATGCTTCAAATATTTTTTTTGAGGAAGGTGTAAAAAAAAGAAATTATGAGCTTTGTAGTTATGCTCTTTTGTTTTCTATAAAGAATAAAACCAGTTTAGAAAATTTTTCTATAGATTTAATAGTTAAATCAAATCATTGTATTTTATTATTGTTGTCCTATCTATATTGTCAAAATTCTGGTTTAAAGAATGAAAAGAATCAGTTTAAGGAATTTGCAAAAAATCTAGCTTCAAATAGTGAAGATTTTGAAAGAAATTGGTTGTTTATATATGAGGTGTTATCTGAACAAGATTTGCATAATGAATATAAATCTTTAAAAAAAGCAAAAGTGTCTTTCATAGACTTACCTAAGTTAACATATTAAGTAATGGGGGCGTTGCGGGGGTGTCCCCCGCTAGAAGGGGTAGCGAGCAACGAAGTGCGGGCGCAGGGGGAGACTTCCCCCTCCTAAATACAAGAAATTGTGATATAATATACCAGAGGAATAGCTTATGAACGAGGCACAGCAGATTTTATTTATGCAGATTCGCATTTTACGCATGATGGCTGAAAAATATTCACTGTCTTTAAAAGAGGCTGCGGAGATTTTTGGTCAATATAATGTGCTGCCATTTATTCGGGAAGGCTTCGGGATTTTTCACGTGGAAGGTGATGATGCTGTTTTTGAAGAAGTTAAAGCATATCTGAAATCTAAAGGAGCTACTGTATGAAAAAGCTGGAAGACGGGATTATTCTGTATCACGGAAGCTATTGCCTTGTAGAGACTCCTGATTTGGCAAAATGTGCTATGTATAAAGACTTTGGACAGGGTTTTTATCTTACAAGTTCTAAGGAACAGGCTAAGTCTTTTGCAAAGATTTCAGCAACAAAGGCGAAGTCCAAAGGGCTGATTTCTTATTCTGAAAAATTTGCATATATTTCTTTTTTCAAAGTTTCTAATGTGGATTCTCTTAAGACCTATGATTTTGAGACTGCTGATATTGAATGGCTTCATAATATTGTTGCTCATAGACGTTACGGTGCTTTCCCAGAAATAAAAAAAACTATGCAGGAATATGATGTGATTTCCGGTAAGATTGCAAATGATGATACTAACACAACGATTATTGCATATATGGATAATGTTTTCGGTGCAATGGGAAGTGATCAGGCTGATAAAATGTGCATCAGTTTATTGCTGCCGGAACGCTTAAAAGACCAGTTTTGTTTTAGAAGCGAAAAAGCAATTTCTGCTTTAGAGTTCTTAAAAAGCGAAAAGGTTTCTTTGGAGTAGGATATGGATAATAAGCCTAGTGATAAAACTTTGTTTGCTATGGATTTAACTGCTAAGATGGCCGTAGAGCAGCTTGCTTTAGAAACAAATCAGCCGCCAGAAAAAGTTCTTCTTGATTTTATGAAATCTAATACTGCCAAAATGCTTTATGATGATTCAACAAAACTCTGGTGGGATGGGCCGTCTGCCGTTGCTGAGGAATTTAAGAATCAAAAAAATTAGGGAGTTATTATGCAATTCACAGAACACAGTCTTGAACTTTCCATAATGGAGCTCTTTGAAAACGAAGGATATACGCACCAGACTGGGCAGGATATTCACCGCGAAAAGACTGATGTTCTCTTGTCTGAATTGCTTGCGACTTTTTTGCGGCATCGGTATGCGGCGGATTTTCTTACGGAAAATGAGATTGTTTCTATTATTACCCAGCTCAAAAACATAAGCGGTTCTGATTACGATGCAAACAAACGGATGCTGGATCTAATCTGTAACGGTTTTACTTTCCGCCGAGAAGATAAAAGTCAGAAAGATCTTTTTATTCAGCTTATTGATTTTGAAGAGCCTGAACGAAACTTTTTTGAAATTGTGAATCAGGTTGAGATTCAGGGGCGGGAACAGCTTCGTATTCCAGACGGTATTGTTTATGTAAATGGACTTCCTCTTGTGGTGCTTGAGTTTAAGTCGGCAATCAAAGAA
>CAMHLN010000052.1 GCA_946186155.1 uncultured Clostridia bacterium
TTTTTGGGTTATAATATTTTTCGAAAATACAAATAAAATATGAAATTTTCGAGTGGTATAAAGTATGATTTCTTGAAAAGCGAAACTTTAAATAAGAGGTTAATATGAAAGAAAAAAAAATTAAAGTTATTGCAATGATTCTTTCATTGTTTGCAGCGTGCGGTGGCATGTCGTCAGCAATGGAAACATCAAAATCTGAAAAAAATTCAAAAATGAATTTGAAATTTGACCAGAATAACAATAAAACTCAAAATAATAAACCGCAATCTGATGGTAAAAGTAATGAGAATAGCGGTGTACAGATTCCATATTATGCTTATCCCGTAGGATACCTTGGGCTAAATGAAGTTGGAGGTTTATTGGGTTTTGATTACTTGCTTTTTGGAAAGTTCGGGATAATAAAAGGTGCAAAACATCTTCTTTTCGGTAAGAGCAATAAGAAAGTTGAAGACAAAGCAAATGAAGTAAATAATGAAGTAGGTAATAAAATAAATAATAATAAAGCAAATGATGGAATAAATAATGAAATAGATAATGAAGTAGAAGAAGGGCAATATTGGCAACATAATTATGATATGATTATGAATACAAATGCTTCATTGAAATACCCAGATGATTATAGTAATGAGCAATTTGAAAAAACTTTGGAAAGAATCATGAAGTGGCCAAATGAGAAAATATTGTCAGGTAAACCTTTTGTCAAAGTAAATGGTGATTATGCAAGTTTAGGAAACAAAGTGACAGGGTTTTCGTATGAAAATTTTTTAAAAAATTTGCATGGAAATCGAAAAATTAACTGGACTTGTCGTGGAGTGCATAATGTGTTTGAATTTACTTTCGAGGGCATCTGTGACCGTGAGTTTACATTGAGTTTTAATGGCGGTTTTTGGGGTGATAATGAACTTGTTATCACGTTAGGAAAATCTTATAATAATAGTAACTGGGTTATGATGAGCTTTTCTGCGCAACCTGAGCTTTATTCATGGTGATTTTGTGCATTTTGTTTTCGGAGATTAATCCCTTCAACCAGACGGGAGTAGAAATCCATAAGAAGAACATTTATTGCAAAATTTAAAGATTAGTGATATAATCTCGTTTAGTTTTTGGGTTATAATATTTTTCGAAAATACAAATAAAATATGAAATTTTCGAGTGACATGGAATATGATTTCTTGAAAGGCAAAATTTTAAATGAGAGGTTAATATGAAACAAAAAAAAATTAAAGTTATTGCAATGGTTCTTTCATTGTTTGCAGCGTGCGGCGGCATATCGTCAGCGATGGAGACATCAAAATCTGGAGAAAATTCAAAAGTTAATTCGAAATCTGGCCAGAATAAAAATAAAACTCAAAATAATAAACCGCAATCTAATGGTAAAAGGAATGAGAATAGTTGTGTACAGATTCCATATTATGCTTATCCCGTAGGATACCTTGGGCTAAATGAAGTTGGAAATTTATTGGGCTTTAATTACTTGCTTTTTGGAAGATGTGGAATAATCAAAGGTGCAAAATATCTTCTTTTCGATGGGAAAGTTAAGGGTAAGAAAAATGAAACAAAGAATGAAGTAAAAAAAGGTCCATATTGGCAACATAATTATAATATGTTTTTGCAAGCCATTAGTGTTGCAAATTGTCATGAATTTGCTAAGGATTTATTAAGGCATTGTCTTGGTAAGTTAATGGGGAATTCGAGTGAGAAATTTTTGCTTGATATGCTTGGCATTGCAATTTATAAGTTCAATATTAACGTAAATAGCTTCGTACCAATTCGTCATTTCGGTACTGAGCTAAGAGGTTTGGAGTACTATATTGACAAAGATAAACAAAAACTAGATTTAACCGAGCAGGTCAAAAACGAATTTGGGGTTTCCAAAGGAAATTCTTGGGTCGAAGTGCTTTTTGACAATTTGCGTGGAAATGAAAAAGTTTCTAAAGCTAAATTAAACGGTGAAACATTTGATTTTGAATTTGACCAAGACAATGTTAAGTTTGGTATTGGTATCGATGCGCCGTTAAATATATTCCATAAAGACGAAGAAAAGGATCCAAATCAGTACCAAATAGTAGTGAAAAAAACCGTCGCAACCATCAGTATACACGTTCAATTTCGAGTGCCAGTTTGGCTTTATTCGGAATGATTTATTGCAAAATTTAAAGATGCGTGATATAATTTAGTGTGATTTCTGGGCTGTGATATTTTGCGAAAGTACAGAACAAATATGAAAATTTCGAGTGACATGGAATATGATTTCTTGAAAGGCAAAATTTTAAATGAGAGGTTAATATGAAACAAAAAAAAATTAAAGTTATTGCAATGGTTCTTTCATTGTTTGCAGCGTGCGGCGGCATATCGTCAGCGATGGAGACATCAAAATCTGGAGAAAATTCAAAAGTTAATTCGAAATCTGGCCAGAATAAAAATAAAACTCAAAATAATAAACCGCAATCTAATGGTAAAAGGAATGAGAATAGTTGTGTACAGATTCCATATTATGCTTATCCCGTAGGATACCTTGGGCTAAATGAAGTTGGAAATTTATTGGGTTTTGATTACTTGCTTTTTGGAAGATGTGGAATAATCAAAGGTGCAAAACATCTTCTTTTCGGTGAGAGCAATAAGAAAGTTGAAGTAGAAAAAGGGCCTTATTGGCAACATAATTATGATATGATTATGAGTAAAGAGACTGTTAATTCTTGGAATTATACTGATCAGTTTAAAAAAACTATGGAAAGAATCATGAAGTGGCCAAATGAAAAGATATTGTTAGGTAAACCTGAGATCAAGGTAAATGGTAATTATCAAAGTTTAGGAAACAATGTGACAGGATTTTCGCATGAAAATTTTTTAGAAAATTTGCGTGGAAAACGGCAAATTAAATCTTGTAATCGTGAAGTAAGTAATACTTTTGAATTTTTATTCGAAGGTATTAATGATATGGAATTTACACTTACTTTCTTTGGCGGTTTTTGGGGGGATGCGAATGAAAATCCTTGTATTTGCTTACAAAAATCATCCAGTGAAAAGGGAGGAGACTGGATTAGGATGGATTTTTCTGCGCAACCTGGGCTTTATTCATGGTAACTCTATGCATCCCATCAGAATTTAATTCGTTCATATATTTTATTTGACATCCTTTATATTCAGCGCATATTGATTTGACGATGCTAGGTTAACCCCTAGCAGATTATCGAATTTACAAACTGAATCTGGAATAAATCTTCCAAATTTTACTATTATATTTTCAAACTCTCTCAATTTATTTATGTGTTCTTTTATCTCATCTGGATAATACCCAGTGTATATAACAAAGTCATCATCGCATCCATTAGTTCGAAAATAGGAAATCAAGCTGTAAACTTCATCAAAACTCTTGAAGGGTTCAAGCCCACCGAGAACAACGGCACTAGTAATCGGATTACTAGTATATCTTTCAAAAATTTCAGAAACATCTACCCTTATATCTTTCATTTTGGATATCTCATAATTTTGACACTTCGAAGCATCTAAACCTAACTCTCTGAAGCATTTGAAATCACATTTAGGAAACGCAATAAACATAGATGCCTTTTTGTAATCCTGAAAATTCTCATCAACTATCGTCTTAATAGTAACAAAATTATTCATTCAAATCAAACCATTTGCGTTTGTTAAATTCGATTTTGCGTTCTTTGCTGTAGGAAGAAAGAGGAACTAAAAATCCAACTATTCTTGAGTAAGTATCTACAGGTTTAG
>CAMHLN010000053.1 GCA_946186155.1 uncultured Clostridia bacterium
AAGCAATTGTAATTCTTCCAAGAAATCTTTTTTATACAACTGATATTTCCGTAACGCTCTGGATTTTGAACAAAAACAAAAAAAGCCGTACAGTTGAACATAACGGAAAAATCAAAAACTACCGCAACCGCGAAGAAGAAGTTCTCTTTATGGATCTTCGCCAGATGGGAAGTCCATTCGAAAAAAAATATATCGAGCTTACACAGGAAGACCGCGACAAAGTAACATCAACCTTCCACGCATGGCAGCAGGCCGGAGCAAACGAAACTTACAAAGATATTCCGGAATTCTGCTACAGCGCAAACAAAAAAGAAATCGTAGAAAAAGGCTACAACCTGGTTCCAAGCCGCTACATTGAATTTGTAAACCGTGATGAAACTCAAGATTATGATTCTGCCATGAAGGCCCTTCAATCAGAACTTACAGACCTTCTTAAAGAGGAAGAAGAAAGCAAAAAAGAACTGCTATGTGTTTTCAAAGATTTGGGCTACGAGATTAAGCTGTAGGAGGATGATATGTCAGAAAAAAATCCATACGAAATAGATTTTGAAGAATACATTCGCCATACAGATGCAAGCAAAAAAGATAAAACTCTTGCATGGTCTACAGCCATTGGTTTGCAGCAGGTTGATGGTCTTAAGCCTTCTTCATATTTATATGAAACCGCAAAAAAGAATATAGAAGGTGAGCTTTCTTTTGATGAAGCAAAAAATCTGATTGATTCTTATTATGAAAGCCGCACAGCCCGAAATCAGGATGATGAAAGAACAGAAGAGGCAGATAAAGTTTCCAGCCGTATTGCTCAGATTCTCAGCGAGCCATCTTTTAATTTTAGTCCTTCTCATCTGATTGCAATTCACAAAAGACTTTTTGAAGGCATCTTTAAGTTTGCTGGTAAAATCCGCGACTACGACATTACAAAAAAAGAATGGGTATTAAATGGCGATACAGTAATGTACGGAGCTTCATTTGAACTTAAGGCCGCTCTTGATTACGATTTTGAAATGGAACGTAATTTTAAGTACACTGGTCTTTCTACAGATGAAATCATAAAGCATATTACTTTCTTTGTTTCAAGGCTCTGGCAGATTCACGCATTTGGAGAAGGAAATACTCGTACCACTGCCGTTTTTACAATCAAGTATCTTCGTTCAATGGGCTACAAAGTAGATAATGATATTTTTGCCCAAAACAGCTGGTACTTTAGAAATGCCCTTGTGCGTGCCAATTACAAAAATCTTAAAGCAGGAATTGAAGAAAATACAGTGTATCTGGAACGCTTCTTCCGAAACCTTATTTTAGGTGAAAACAACGAACTTAAAAACCGCTATACCCATATTGATTATGATGAATACATCAAAAAGTTCGGAGAAAAAGATAAAAGTTCGGAGAAAAAGTTCGGAGATAATCAAAAAAGTTCGGATATAATTCTTGAACTCTTAAAAGAAAATCCAAAACTCTCAGCCAAAAAACTTTCCGTAAAAATCGGTATAACAAGCCGCGCAGTAGAAAAACAGCTTGCTTCACTTATTGAAAAAGGATTTATAAAACGCGAAGGCTCCCCAAAAGGCGGCCACTGGGAGATTTTGAAATGAGTGCGAATTATAAAAAAATAGGGGAAATTGTAGAACTCATTGATGAACGAAATAAAGATGGTAAAGTTCAGAATTTGATTGGAGTTAGTATTGATAAATGTTTTATCAAATCTGTAGCTAATACAATCGGGATAGATCTTACAAAATATCAAGTAATCAAAAAGAATGATTTTGCATGTTCATTGATGCAGGTTAGTCGTGATGGTAAAATACCAATTGCTTGTCTTAAGGATTATGATGAAGCAATAATGTCACCTGCTTATTATATTTTCAGAATAAAAAATACAAACGAAGTTTTACCAGATTATCTTGCAATGTGGTTTATGCGAACAGAGTTTGATAGAGAAGCCTCATATATTGCAGTTGGTGGTGTTCGTGGAAGTATGCCATGGGAAGATTTTTGTGATATGAAACTTCCAGTTCCCGACCTAAAAGAACAAGAGAAAATCGTAAACACCTACAACGCCATCTCAAAACGCATCCATCTTAAGCAGAAGATAAATGAAAATCTGGAAAAGATGGCACAATGTTTGTTTGATAAGTATTACGAAAAAGAAGATTTAGAGAATACCGTTTTATCTACTTTAATAGATGTACGAGATGGAACCCATGATTCTCCTGTATTTTTACCAAAAGGCTATCCACTTGTAACATCACAAAATCTTTCTCCTTTTTATATCAACAAGAATGAAACAAATAAAATATCAGAAGAAGATTACAAAAAAATAAATGAACGAAGCTTGGTTGAAACAAATGATATTTTAATGAGTATGATAGGAACTGTTGGAAATGTTTCCTTAGTTACTGATGAAAAGGTAACATTTGCTATTAAAAATGTTGCTTTATTGAAAACTTCTATAAATACGACATATCGAAATTGGGTATTATGTTTCTTGAAAAGTCATAATTTTTCAAAGTGGCTAAATGAAACTCTTACAGGAAGTACACAACAATATGTCAGTCTTGGAGAAATTCGTAAGATCTCTTTAAAGATTCCAACAATAAATGAATTGAATAAATTTAACTTAGCTACGAATCGAATAATCAATATGATAATAAAAGAAACTGCTGAACTTGTAAAACTGCAAGAATTAAAACAGCTGGTAATTTCTCGCATAAGCGGAATGTAAGGAGATATAACTATGGCAGCAAATATTTATGAAACAGAAATTACATCAAGGGGAATTCAAAAAGTTCTCAATAAGTTTACTCCAGAAAGAGCTATTGCCGAATATGTTTGGAATGGTTTTGATGCTAATGCAACTGATATACATATTTCTATTACATCCTCAGAATTAAACATTATTGAAAAAATTACTATCAAAGATAATGGAACTGGAATAGATTTTAATACATTGGATACAAAATTTAAGATTTTTATGGAATCAAAAAAAACTAAAAAATCAGAAGATGGCCATCGAATAAAAGGAAAGAATGGATCAGGGCGATTAACATTTTTTAAATTAGCTTCTGATGCTAGATGGGATACGGTGTATACCAGCAAAAACAAAAATTATGAATATTCAATAAAGATTTCTGTTTCAGATTTAAAGAAATTTTCACAATCTGAAAAAACAGAATCTAAAAAGCAAACAGGAACACTGGTTACTCTTGATAATATTACATTGAATGATGACTCTGCACAATTTGAAAAATCTTTGAAAAAGTATTTGATAGCTGAGTTTTCATGGTTTTTAGAATTAAATAAAAATCGTAAGATATTTATTAATGGAGAAGAACTTGAATATGATGATTATATAGGTGATAAAGACGAATGGACAATAACAGTAAATAATCATACTTTCATTGCAAATTATTTTCGCTGGAATGGAAAATTAAATGATGAGTTTTCTAGATTTTATTATTTGAATGACGAAGGGGAACTTGTTCACCAAGAAACAACAAAATTGAATAAAAAGGGGGACAATTTTTATCATACAGTTATAATTAAAAATTCATTCTATAATGAAATACAATTAGATGATATTGATGACCCAAATTTATTCACAACAGAAGAAGAAAAGAAAATCCAAAAA
>CAMHLN010000054.1 GCA_946186155.1 uncultured Clostridia bacterium
GTATAATTGTACTATTTGAATCAAAAAAGTCAAATTGAAATTTGTTCAGTTTTTTTGTAGAATCGTATAAGCGTGATTTGGGAGTGCGGGTTCATCTTTAATTTTCTCGAGTTTCGAGGAAAAGCGAGGTGATTAAATGCTCGATTGGATTTGGTTTTTCTTTGATGTGTTTCAATTCATTTATTGTGAATTAAGACATTATCATCAAAGTAATAAAAAATACAAAAACAATAGACGCCCGCGGAAGCAACGCGGTCGTCAAAAATACAATAAACGATAATTTTTGATGAACCCGTGACCAAGTCACGCTTTTATTATACTCCAAATTTGCAAAAAAGTCAATAGTAACTTTAGTTTTTTAATATTATTTCAGCTTTAGTGACCATACCATGAGCCAAATCTATAGATTGATATCTAAGATATCCTGTTTTTTGATCAGACTGCACTTGAAGGATTTTCCCATCTGATGTTTTGAATTGTTCTCCATTCGATGTGATGAAATTTACGGGTTTGCTTAAATTAAACTTAGTGTATTTCCCTGTTTCTTGACCTGTACATACGTATTCTATTTTGTAAACAGTTGATTCTGAATTGAAATCTGCAATATTTTGTATAATATTATTTATATTCTGAGATTTTAGTTTTAAATCATTGATGCTAATATTTTTTATATCAGTATTCCTAGATGTTTGAGTTTCGTTATTAAATTTTGATTCTTTATATATTTTGGCTTCAATTGTATGGTTATTACCAATTATAGATCCAACTTTAGAATACAACACACCACTTTCAATAACTTGTAGACCTATATCACTTTCAATTGTGTCAGGATCTACTGGATTTGGGAACATTACAGTTTGAATTTTACCTGGATCTAAATCCAACGTTGCAATTTTTTCACTTGAAGATGATATATCGTAATTATACAAATCGTAATTAATTTTTAAGATATTTATATCTTCTTCTTTATTAACTGGATCAAATATTTCGTTAGAATCTATAACTTGACTAACTTTTTGAGGATGCATAACAATTTTTATACCTAATGACCTATTGTCATATAACATGGCATCTGAAATTAACAGAACTCTTTGCAATGCTTCTCTACATGACATAACTGGCAAGTAACCTGTTAGGTATACATATCTTAAAGAATCATCTACATAAACTGTGCTCAAATCGATATTAGTAGTATTGAATATATCGTATATCAAGTTATAAGAATTATCATTTGTCCCTCCATCATACATTTTAGTATCAATAAATTTATACTTATCAAGTCTTCTTAAGATAGTAGATAAATCGAATGTGACTCTATTTTCAGATTCATATTTTATATTGTCTATATAGTATTCTCCGAACTGAATATTAGTACGGTATTCATCATCTTCTGTAGTCCTTATTGATGCAGAAATGGTAATTTTAGTATCATCGTTTATATAACTTCTAATGCTTTTGTCACTAGAGATACTGAATTTATCGTCTGAGTATATAGTCAATTTTGATGTATCAATAGGAAGAGTATTGCAAAAATATGGAGTTTCTTCTGTAACTATTAAATCAGTAATATCATTATTATCCCAATAGTAAGTAACTCCAAAATTTACTCCATATAGATGTGCAAATCTAAATGGGAACCAACTCTCTAAGAAGTAGATATTTACTCGTTTTATGGATTCTCCACTCATATAAACTATAATTGAACTATCAGTAATATTATCTATTGTGGATTCACGATTGTGCTCAGGATTATCAGATACATATTCAACTCTTATTTTTTTAGGATATGTATTATATTCGTCGAAAGGATTATCACCAAAATTTAAAGATAATGCGTAAAATCTAGCATTCCCGTTAGTTTTAATAGAGCTAACTAGAACATCACTAAATTGGCAATTAGAATCTGACAACTTATTACTCATAAATGGGATATTATTGAATAATAAAGTTTCATCTATGGTTTGCATGCTGGAATCTAGTATGCTTTTGTTTAATTCCAATGTCATGAAATCAAAAAAATCATTAAAATTATTTTTCAATAAAGAAATATCAGCAAACGATTGGTTGCATTGAGAACTGAAATCAAATGATTCAGATTTTTCATTAATCATCTCAAATTTTACTGAGGGATTTGTTATAAGCATTTAGTACCTTTTGTATAATTTTTTTGTTGACAAACCAGTAATTATATAGTATTATAACAAATATATTCTTACTTTTCAAAGGTGGTCTATATTATTCATTTAAGAGATTGGATTCATACTAAACACCATGGCACAGATATAAGGATCAAATTTAATGTTAATAAGTTAAACTCTAAATTTGAGAACATGCATCAAAAACTAACTGAAGAGATAAGAAAAGACACTTCAGAGTATGTCCCCTATGCAAGTGGTTATTTAGACAAAAGTGCACATATAATAAATGCTGGAGAAAATAGGAAAGAAATTGTTTGGGATACTCCATATGCAAGATTCCAATATTACGGTAGAGTTATGAGGGATTCGTATGGTAGGACATCTGTTGGTAAGGGAGAAAAGAAGCCATATGTTTCAAATAAAATGAGATACTCAAAAGACATTCACCCAAAAGCTACTTCGTTCTGGACAATTGCGTCAAAAAATCAGCATATGGGAGAATGGATTGAAAAAGCTAAGAGGTTTTTCAGTGATTAAATCAGATTTAGAAGATATAATGACTACTGTTGTAAATATTATAAACCAAGCTCCTTGTATGCCTTCTGATATTAAATCAAAAGGTGGAGTTGATATTAATACTTCTGAGCCAAGAGCTAGATCTCTAAGTATTGCTGGCATAAATAATGTCAGGAAAACTCAGGAATATGTAAACGGTTGTTATACAGGGGCTTGGCAGTTTAGACTTTCATATACGTCCATGTGCCAAAGTAACGAAGAAAAAATTAAATCTCAATCATTGTTAGAATACTTCACCGATTGGTTCCAAGGAATGCCTGCTCACGATGAGTTTGGGAATCCAATAGATGATTACCTTGAGAAATATCCTGAAATGTCAGATGAAAGAGAATTAATATATATAAGAGATCTTAGAAACCCATATGTGCAAGAAATTACTAAGTCTGGATTGACAGTAATTTCTACTGAATATATGGCTACATTCTTAGTCAAAAATCACTATTTATGGAGGCAAAATGCTTAATAGAGTTATATTAATGGGAAGATTAACTAATAATCCTGAAATAAAAATCATTAATGAAGAAAATCTAAAAGCAAGTTTTGTAATTGCTGTTCCAAGGAATTACAAAAATAATGGAGAAAAAGAAGTAGATTTTATTAAAATAATTGCATGGAATAGAAACGCTAAATTTGTAGAACAATATATCTCCAAAGGTAAAGCTATCATTGTAGAAGGAGAGATTCATATAGATAAATATGAAGACAAAGATGGCAAAAAAACGAACCATCACTATGTTTTAGCGTCACAATTCTATTTCTGTGAAAATAAAAAACCTAATAGCGATGAAAAAGAAGATGATGACGACATATCGAGCTTATTTGATTAGGGTGTGTTCATTAATATTACTAATACCAATACTAATTTCAGCTTCTG
>CAMHLN010000055.1 GCA_946186155.1 uncultured Clostridia bacterium
TAGTATTTATTATATTTTGATATTGTTCTTTAGAAAGAGCAATTGTTTTTTTATTGGGCATATTACACTCCGATTTCGTATTTTAATGGGGTTAAATTTCGTATTTTTATCATTATATTTGAAAACCCAATAGAAATCAACAAAATCGATTTCGTAAAATACATATTATACGAAATGTTAGCGTAACTAATCTATTGACGTACTTAAAAATGTAGTCTGTAAATTCGTAAGTAAATCGTGCCGATACTTGACAATATAATCCAATTTGTAATACAATGTATTCATGGAGGTAGAGAGATGCCAATCATAACTTTAAGAGTTTCTCAACAAGATAAAGAACTTATAGAAAAAGCTGCAAAATTTGAAGGGAAAGGAGTCTCAACTTATTTAAAAGATATTTTTTTTGAAAAGATGGAAGATATGTTAGATATCAAAGAAGTTGAAGAATTTGAAAAAGATCTAGAAAACGGAACTCTATCAACTTGTTCTCACGATGAGATTTGTAAAGATCTAGGATTAAAATGAATAAAAAATACAAGGTTGTTTATAGTAAAAAGGCAGAAAAACAATTAAAAAAACTTGATAAATTTATTTCCAGAAGAATAGTAAGTTGGGTAGATAGAAATCTTGATGGACGTGAAAATCCTTATTTTCAAGGCAAAGGGCTCGAAGGTACTTTGCACAACCTTTGGAGATACAGAGTAGGAAATTACAGGATTTTAGCCAAAATTGACAGTAACAAAATTATCATACTTATTATTTCTGTTGCTCATAGAAAAGATATATATAATATATACAATGTAGAGGAATGTATTTTAAAAACAATTGAAGAATTACAACAAGATGCGTAGCCTTTAAAGTGTGGGTTCATTGCCTTTGTCTGCCATGTCAGGCAGGAAATGAGGTGATGAAAATGTTGAGTTTGTTACTTCTCGTTTTGGATATAATTCTTGGAATATTCGAAATTCTTGAATATGCAAAAAAACAACTACCGACAAAAAGTCGATAGTTATTTTCATAAGAATTATGTTGAGTATATTGTAAAGAAAAAGCGAAGGAAGTGCCTCTAGAGGAGTTTTCATTGTACAATATTACACGATTTATTTCAATAGTATTTGTGAAAATAGTGAAAAAAGTATAAAAATGTGAAAAAGTATATAAAAAAATATATTGAAACCATGAAATAATGTGTTATAATGTTAATATGGAGAATTTTGTTAATGGCAAAGTCCATATTGATAAAAAACTTTTTGAAAAATTCGTTAAAATAAAGAAGCCTATACCTCTTGAGGTTCTTACAGGTTTCTTCAAATGTACATTAAGCCAATTGCAAGATTGGTGTAAGGTAACATATGGTTGCACTTTAAACGAAAAAATAAAAACTTCAACTAAGAGTTTAAAGAAAAAGACTGTATTTAATGAAGAAAATTTCAGACTTTTTACTCTATCTAACCAAGTGGATATAATGAAAGATCAGAAAAACTATTGTATTGATAGATATGTTGATTTCTTTTCATTTATCGATGTAGATGAGCTTGATGAAACATGTAAATATACATTTTGTGGGAGAAATTTTCGCCAATCTGTTGATACATGTATATATTATGACAGAATGGATATTTATGAGAATTTGCAAGTTAGAAGAAACGAATCACCTAATCTTCTTAAACACATGGCTGAAGTATGTTTAGACTTGAATTCTAAATCTGTTGAAAATAATGTAGATACGTTTAAAGCTAATGCATATATAGCTTTGAACAAGTTTTGGGATACGAACAGTAGTTAATGGAAGAATTTTCATTTTCTCCTAAGCAGCTAGAGTTTTTAGAAGATGTAAGAAATCGCAGATTAAAATTTCAAAATATCCTCGAAGGAAGCGTACGTTCTGGAAAGACGTATGTTTCTTTATTTGCTTGGCTTCAGTTAGTTGGTATATCTCCTAAAGGTATGGATTTTCTAATGGTTGGTAAGACAGTTACATCTCTCAAACGTAACTGCCTTAATTGTCTTTCTTATATGGCTGATGGGTTATTTGATTATTCAATAACTAGAAAAGAAGCTTCATTCCTCGACCATAAAATATATTTAGAGGGGGTAAATGATGTAAGAGCTGAAAATAAGATTCGTGGTATGACATTAATGGGAGCATATTGCGATGAGGTAACGTTATTTACTGAAGAATTTTATAATATGCTTTTGACTCGTTTGACCTCTAAAGGTGCCTTCTTATTAGCTACCACAAACCCTGATTCTCCTTCTCATTGGCTAAAAAAAGAGTTTATAGACAAACGAGAAGAAAAGAGTGTTTCTGTCTATCACTTTGCATTAGAAGATAACACTGCGTTATCTGAACAAACAGTAAATACTCTTAAATCCCAGTTTACGGGGGTGTTTTATGATAGATTTATTCTTGGTAAATGGGTTTCTGCTGAGGGACTTATTTATTCCTACTTTGCAAATAATAAGAACAAGTTTATTGTTGAGCATATTGATATATTTGATATTTCCTCTGTTACTTTTGGGCTTGATTATGGCGCTTCCAAGAGCAAGACCGCTATTATATGTATTGGTATTGGTAGAAATTATAATTGTATGTATGTGTTGGATGAGCTAGTAATTAATGGCGTAAATTCACCGGAAGAAATGTACGAAAAATTTTATGAATTTTATGTAAAAATTGTTAACAAATATAATTATGTAGGAAGTGTTTGTGCAGATTGGGGAGGTTTAGGGCAGGTAATTACTAAAGGATTACAAAGATTTTTCATAAGAAAAAATATTAATATACGAATAGAAGATTGTTACAAATATAAAATAAAGAATAGAATTTCATTTACTTGCAGTATGTTTGCAACTCATAGGATAAAAATTCATCAACGATGCGAGAATTTTATAGAATCTCTAGAAAGTGCTATATGGGATCCTAATAAAGAAGATACAAGACTAGATGACGGTACGTTTAATGTAGACGTACTTGACGCTTTTGAATATGCATTTGCAAGATATTTGTCTACTTTTGAGCAAATTATGACAGAAGAGCTAAAGCCTAGTCCAAAGAAACATATGTTAGTTATTTAAGAAAGAGGAATTTATGACATTAGATGATTTCTTCAAACAAATAGGATACGACACAAATAATCTTCATAAAGGCCATGAAGCAATTGTAAACTATATGAATTGGTACCATGGATATATAGACGAATTTCATAAATATTACGTCTATAATGGAGACCAGAAGATTTATAGAAACAGGTATTCTTTAAATATCGCAAAAATGATATGTGAGAATTTTGCAGATTTAATCATGAATGAAAAAGTATCTATAACTTTGGATAATAAAGAATCTGACAAAATAGTAAATGACATTTTAAGGAATAACAAATTCAATATCCGAGCGAATCAAGCAATAGAAAAAGTCTTTGCATTAGGCATGTGTTGTATATTAGTTTCTCCTGATGAAGATTTAGGGATTAATATTCAATTTATAACTGCTAACAATATTTTCCCATTATCATTTGGTAGTAAAGGGATATATGAATGTGCGTTTGTAAGTGAAGAAGTT
>CAMHLN010000056.1 GCA_946186155.1 uncultured Clostridia bacterium
AGAACCCTCTTGTTTTCTTAATGTCTTTTTCTTCTTCATGGAGTTTCTTTATGTTTCTGTTCATCATTAGCCATTCACCGAAATCGGTTATAACATCACCAAGAGATCTCCCCTCTAATCCCAATGATTTTTTAACCGTTCTTACAAAGTCCCATAACGCATTGTTTTGTTTTGTTAAACGTTCTACCTCTGCTTTATGCTGTGCGTCAGTATCTATCCTTTCGCTTTTTAAATCGTTTATTTCAGATTGAAGATCTCTGATTGTTTGATCCTTTTCGTTTGATTCTTTGACTTTACCCTCTGCAACTTTAAGCACTTGATCCACAGGCTCATAGGCTTTTTTTACCCTTTCTGCATAGGCTTTTTTACTTTCAAGCAGTCCAGGTTCTGGTACATCAACATTAGGCATAACAAATTCCGTTTCAGCGAGTGCAGCGACTTCTTCATGTCGCTGTTCAAGAGTTTCAATATCGCTTTTAATTTCGTTTTTTTGTTTTTCTAGCTCTCTATTTTCTCTGCGCAGTTTTTTATTGTGCTGTTCTGTAGTTTGGTGTTTAGCTTCAGATTCAAATTCGCCTCGTTCAAGTCCATATTTCTTAGCCACTTGCTTATTGAAATTTGTCTGTAAATCTCTCAATTCTTTAGGAGTACAAAATGATTTTGGATCGAGTTTTATTTTTCCATCTTCAAGTTGACGAATCGGAACAACAATAACGTGTAAATGGGGAGTTTCTTCGTCTAAGTGAATTTCTGCACTCACGAGATTTTCTTCACCATGACGTTTCTTGATAAACTCTAATGCATTTTCAAAATACTTTTTTTGATCCTTTTCATCAGAGCCTAAGAAAAACTCCGGTGATGCAGTAATCATGTACTCAAGAGCACGAGGACAGTCTTTTCTAATCTGTCTTTTCTGTTGATCTTGTACTGCTTGAACACGAGTTTTAATAATATCTGCGAATTTACGTGTAGGACACTTAAACATGGAATAATTATTTTTTGATAATTCCGTATTTATATTTTTGGGTGCAGGGTGTTTATCTGTGTACTGTCTTAAATTATGTCGCTGTGCTAATCCAATTCCTGTCGATTTAATCTTCTGCACTCTAACGATCTGATACATTTTAACTGCTCCGTTTTTTCTGTTACTCTTTAAAAAGAGTAACTCACTAACCTTTTTTTGTCAAAAAAGAGTGAGCAAAGGGGGAACTATGCCCCCTTTTGAAACCCCTCTGCATGGTTTTGAGATTATCAAAACCATTTTTATGCTCCGCTGCTTTACAGACTTTTTAATAATGTTTTTAACTGCTCCTTATAATCCATCTTCTGTAGTCTGCTTTTTATAACGTTTTGACTTTATATAATTGGTAAAAAACATTGTATGGTTTGATGCTACATTCCATTCATCATCAAAATTATTATCCCTTAAATAATCCATTAAATCTGAATATTCAATTATCTTGAGTTCACAGATTAAATTCGTAAGTTGTTTCTTAATTTGATCAACCTCTGATGCTGTGAGTTCTATAAAATCTCTGATATTAAAACCATTTATAAACTTAATATCTTTCTCATCGTATTGAGCTTTCTCAGGATTGTCTTTATGAGAGAAATAACGATACATTCCTCGTACTTGTTCCAAAGGTTGAGGAATCGTTGCATTGAATATTTCTTGTGTAAGTCTTGATACAACGCTATATGCTGTTGGACCAGAGTAGCAAAGAATTACATGATAATGCGGTTTTTTAGGCTCACCGTTGGCGTTAATATCTCTATCATGTAATGGAGAGACTGCGCATTGTAATCCTGTCTTTTGTAGAAGTTCCAACCAATTTGGTGGTAATGATTCGGGATAAGCGACAAAAGTCCAATTTCTCTTTTTGACATTCTGTTTAAAATTTGCACTTTTTGACATATAATTAAAACACCTATTTGATACATTGAGCACTCATTCTTAGCGGGATTAGTGCTCTTTGTTTTTTCTAGTTAGCCTTAAACCCTAATTTCTCAAAAGCATACATATTGATGCACATTGAAATTACGGCACTCTTTGTCATACCTGTTATTTCACAGATTTTTTCTAATCTCTCTCTAGTTGCATTTGTAAGCGTTAATCCAACTGATTTACGTTTTCCGTCTTTCAATTCCTTTTCTGTTTCATAAGTTTTGGAATTTCTTTCCATATAATCACCTCAAACACTCCATTAAATATAGACAGTTTTTAAAAAATCTGTCTGTAATTATTATAGACTTTATATATTTATAACGCAAATATTGCGGAATTTTTAAAAATAAATTTTTTTTAAAATCTTTGGCTTTCCTTGCGCCCCAATAAAACTCAGAGATTTGGCACAAAGCACAAAGCACCAATTGGGGGGTGTCGTAGTACCCCCCCCAAGTCCTTCCCCAAAACTATAACAATATTCCGAGTTCCCTCACGTTAAACACGTTCGGTCAATTTAATGGTTTCACTCAGACGGTCAAGCCGTCATTCGTTCAACGTGATTGTTTGAAGTTCTGTATATCATCTACTAGGAAATAGCTCTATTTTCAATTTAAAGCCACCATAGAGCCGTTTTTGATCCTCTTTCCTAACAATCCCCCATAAAACACCAAAAACCTCTCTATGAGCGTTTTAGAGTGTTTTTTAAATTTTGTGATTTAGATAATATTTTTAATGCGCATTTAAAATAATTGTTGATTTATTTTGACTGCGCAGTTATAATATATACAGAAGTTAAGAAAAGGAGATTAAAAATGGCAAAGACAGAAGAAGTTGAAGGACAGACAGACCTCTTTGATGATCTTGATTTTAGTGATGAAACAAGTGATGAAACAAGTGATGAAACAAGTGATGAAACAGAAGTGAAAACAGAGAAAAAAGGAAGAGGAAGACCTAAAAAAAAGGTTTTGGCTAAAAAACAGTCTTTCTTCATTGAACAGGAGAATGACGAGATACTCTCTGCTGTTGCATCATATTTTGGAATGACGAAAAGCCGTTTCATAAATCGCCTTTGTGAAACTGCTTTCAAAGAGTTAATTATTGCGATAGGAAATGAAGAACATGGGACTCACGCAGAAAGAGCAAGAAAGACTATAGCGTTTTACGAGAAATTCGGATTTAACATCGTAGATGATGAAACAAGAATGAAAATTCTCAATACATTAGATTCTCGCAGAGAATCAATGCAGAATACCAATAGGGAGAAATAAATCATGTGGAATGAAAAAGAATTAAAAGACATTAAAGAGATTGTTAATCATTTAGACTGCGCAATAAAAATTGCACTTGGAATCAGTCTAAAGTTTGATGAAAGCACAGATGAAGTAATAGTGCTTTCTGAAAGTGGTAAGGAAGTACGCAGAATCAACGTATCAGATGATTCTGCTCTAGGAGTGATTAAAGACGTTATTAACAGTTTTTAGAAATACTACTGCGCATTTTATTTGCGCAGTCTAATGATCTAAAGAGAACCCTCTTGTTTTCTTAATGTCTTTTTCTTCTTCATGGAGTTTCTTTATGTT
>CAMHLN010000057.1 GCA_946186155.1 uncultured Clostridia bacterium
CACTTCTTCCAGGTTCCAATACAAGCTCCGATATGAGTACTTCACTAACTCTGAGAGAAATCTGATCTGCTCATCTGAAATATTAACTTTAACATTTAAATAACTCGAACATTTTTCCACAAGGTAACAAATCACTTCACCTATATCAACAACTGAAGCACCACGATCAAATTTTAAAACTTCAAAATTTTTCGACATCCTATAACAATTTTTGCAATCAGACTTACCACACATATTCACATTTTCAAAGAAAACACCAAATTTGCCACTTAACTTTTTTTTGAAAGACTCGTACTTCCCATAATCAGAACAATTTAAATAATCTATAAAAAATACCTGAAGTTTTGCTCCGCATTGTTTTTCATCTTCTTCTAATTTCTTCAAGTCCTCTTCTAATTTTTTCATAGACTCATCGTTTCCAAGATCAACATTAAAAAAATGGCAACCCTCTGACTTTATTTTTTTTTCCAGAATTTCCCTGTTCACATTCGTATACTCTGAATTAAATCCGAGATTTAATTCACTAAATGCTTTATCTAAAGGTTCTCTAAAATTCACAGAAATCTTATCATACGGAATACAGCACAGATCATCTATAGTTTTACGATCCAGTTCCGAATTTTTATTCTCTTCATATTTATCATTCGAAACTACAACATTAGACATGCCATTAGCGACTATCTTTTCTTCAGCATTCGCTGACAAACAAATTGCTGGAAATACAAAAACAAGAGACAAACTAAATCCAATAATTTTTTTAGAAAAATACATAAGACTCCCTTTAAAAATAATCTAGTTTCACCATTGTATCAAAATAAAAACTAAAATGCAATACTAATTTATCATCTTTTTGTATAAAATAATTTCAAAATCAAAACTATTATCGTATTATATAAAATACCAAATAACGTTTTAGAAAAAATTTCCAATAAAAATGTGGATTTCAGTAGCTATGCAACGATTCGTAAAATCCTTTAATTGCATCTTTTATCGAGTAATAAACGGTTTCCCCTACAATAGGAATCTTACCTAAGATATATCCTGGTGCATACCCCATATAATAAAAAGGTTTGCTTATCATCTTAAGCGAACTGAATTTTCCTCCGGAAATTTTCGACAATTCCTTATCATTTAGCTTATTTTCTTCAATCACGTTCTGTCGTATATTATCGACCATTTCCCTTAATACCAATGTCTCTTTTTCACTTACGCATATATCGTACTTCAAAAATAGCTCAGAAAAATCATTATTTGTCTTTGATTTCACCAACTCTAAAACAAATGACGGGTTCCTAAGAGATTCTAACAACTTAATTTCATCCATAGTAAAACCTTCTCTGCAAAAATCAATTGTTTTGTTGATTCTGTTGATTTTGTTGGTTGTTGTTTTCTACAGGATTATCATAATCTTTCCAATCTGTCCAAGCATCGTAAACACCATCTACGAATCCTTTGGGAACACTAGACACAATTGCACCAACACCGTAAGCAATTGACCTAAATGGAAAAGAAATCACTTTTCCTACTGCTCTGACAGCTCCTTGAAGACTTCCAGCTGATATTTTTTCTAAATCAGATTCCGAAATTTCGTTTCCATCTTTGAATCTACTAATGCAATTAAAAAGAAGTGATATATACTGATCAAATTCTTCTTTTGTTAAAGAAACTCCTTTCTCCAAAAGTTTATTATTTATCTCTTCTTCACTTTTCGATAAAAGAATTTCCTTTATGAAATTTCTATCAGAAATAATTTTTGCAGTTTTTGAATCCATATATATCACCCTCTCTCTCTTTAATATCCACAAATGTATTATAACACTATTATAAAATTTATTCAATAATTTGTATAGATAAAAAATAATTTATTATCTTTTTGCATAAAAAAATCTCGAGATTAAATTAATTATCGTATTAGATAAAAATATTAGTATCAACAATATCGTAGCTGTAGCAAAAGTAATGGAAAGAGAATCAGCATCATTTGATTGTTTTGCTATTTGGTACAGATGAAGAGTCAAAGTTCTACCACTTTCGAATATATGAGAAAAAATTCCTTTAGGCATCAAATATGACATTCCAACAGTATACAGCAAGATGGCAGATTCTCCCAAAATTTTTCCTATACATAAAGAAATCGTATTAATAATATCATCCATAGCACTCGGCAAAACAATATCAAATGTTACTTGCAGCTTATTTGCTCCCAAAGATATAGCTGCTTCTTTGTAATCTTCGGGAACTTTTTCCAATGCTTCTTCGCATCCTCTTATTATTGTGGGCAACACGCATATGGCCATAGTTAAGCATCCTGCGATTATAGAAGTTCCTAATCTAAATTTTGAGCAAAAAACAGAATAACCAAATAAACCAAATGTTACAGAAGGAATTCCTGACAAAATATCAGATGAAAAAGATACTATTTTTTTAAGCAAATTGCTTTTAGAATATTGAGTAGTATATATAGCTGAGCCTAATCCAATTGGAAAACTTATTAACATAGTTATCACAAGAACGTAGAATGTGTTTATAATCATGGGCAAGATTCCTTTTTCTCCTCCAGGAAATTCAGAATATGAACTTGTCAAAAATTTAAAATTAATCCTACCTATTCCATTTCCGATAATATAAAAAACTATAGCTATTAGAGAAAAACAAGTTAAAATAGTTGCAAGATATACTATTAATCTAAGAATTATCTCTGAAAATTTAACCTTTAATTTCATTTTATTTTCAATCCTTTTTTAGAATTTTAACGAAAATCATGTTCATGAAAAATATCATAATGAATAGAACTAATCCTATAGAAAAAAGAGCTTCTCTGTGTAATCCTGCGGCATAAGAAAACTCTAAGGCCATAGCAGTGGTTAAAAATCTCGACGATTTAAGCAAATTAGGAAAATTCACAGCATTTCCTGAGACCATAATCACAGCCATAGTTTCTCCTATGGCTTTTCCAAGGCCTAAAAATACTCCTGATAATATTCCTTTTTTTGCAGCAGGAACGACCACTTTAAATATTGACCTGGCTTTCGATTCTCCAAGCGCAAGAGAAGCTTCAAGATATCTTTCCGACATTATTTTTACTGAACTCTCCGATATGCTTATTATAGTCGGAAGAATCATCATTGATAAAATTATTATAGCAGTTAAAAGACAATCTCCCGTGGTATTATCATAAAACACTTTCCTCACTATAGGAATAACTGCAAGCATTCCGAAAAATCCAAAAACAACAGAAGGAATTCCAGCAAGAAGTTTTATAAATACGTTTATTATTTTTGACAATTTTGGATGACAAAACTCTGAAAGAAAGACAGATGTTAAAACCCCAATGGGAACTCCGACTATAACAGCTCCCAAAGTGACTACTATGGAACATAATATAAATGGCAGTATTCCAAATTCATTTCTAGTAGGAAACCATTCTGTTCCAAATAAGAAGTTAAATATGCCTATCTTAAAAATTGCAGGAATACCTGATGCAAAAAGATATGCTACCATCACAAGTAGAAC
>CAMHLN010000058.1 GCA_946186155.1 uncultured Clostridia bacterium
AGTTCCAGTTAGAAAATCATCTAACCCATTTATTCCAGCCATCTCAAGAGCTCTTTTGATGATATTGTTCTTCAGAACTCTATAACTAACTCCAGCTTCTCTCAATTCTTTTCTCAGCGAAGTATCTCGCGAGACATCTATTCCCTTGTAATCAACCAGAATTCCAACTAAAGTCTCTTTAAATTCACTAGAAAGATCTTGAACTTGCTTCTTCTTTCTGTTCAATACCTTCTCACTAGGCAAAAAAATCACCTCCTCGAAATTCATAATCCGAAAAAACAACAAACGAAGTCTCCTCGGCAGGCATATTTAAGCAAAAGCACCTACTGTCTTAGGAACAGTGAGCAGTATTCTACCACCCATATTTCACAAAGTCAACACCAAATCACGTGTTTTCGTTTTTAATTCTTACAAAAAAACCACAACTCAAAAGAATCTCTCTTAACAGGAATTATTTTACTGGTTTAAATGTGAAAATAGTTTGAACGATGACTTTGCATGTGTCACAAAATTAACCCTAAATCACGGATTACCGTCCTTAACTCTGACAAAAGAACTAAAAAATTTCCTTTACCAGGAACTATTTTACAGGTCTCAAAACAAAATCAATTTCAAAGGTGACTTTATATTTATTGCGAAGTTAATCATAAATCATGGATTATCGTCTTTTACTCTGACGGGAAGAACCAAGAAAACAAAAGAATCTCCCTTGACAGGAACTATTTTTATAGGCTTCAGAGCAGAAGTAGTCTCCAGAATTACCTCGTCAGTATCACAATTTCTCAGAGCGTCAACCATAAATTTGTCGTTAAAAGATATCTCTAATGCTTCACCTGAAACTTTACAATCCAACTCATCGTTGGAACGTCCAATAGGTGTATGACAAGAGAATTTAATGCGCTCCGGAGGTTCTATGACAGCCTTGACTGGATTCTGCAATCTGTCGCTCACAACTACTGAAACTCTTTCCAAAGATGAAATAATCCCTCTGACACTAATCTTGACTTTCGTAGAACACTCCACAGGTATAGCAGACGAATAATCTACAAAGTTTCCTTCAAGTAATCTTGAAAGAAAAACATAATCTTCAAGATAAAAAAATGCATATCTTTCGCTTAAATAGATTTTTATTTCTTTGTCCTCAGTAGGCAAAAGTTTTAAAATTTCAGACAAAGCCTTTCCAGGGATAATTATCTTGAAATCGCAGTCTATGTTCACGGGCTCTCTTCTAACTGCCATACGAAATCCATCAACAGCAACCACACTCAGAACTCCTTGTTTTATCTCCCATAATTCACCTGAGTGAACACTTTTGTTCTCTCCTGAATCTGCTACAGCAAAAATAGTCTGCTGAATCATGTTTTTAACAATTTCCGAAGAAATAGATATAGAATTTTCACTCCTAATAGATGGCAATTTCGGGAACTCTTCTGGAGAAATTCCTGGAATAACAAAATTGCAGTCGAGACAGTCTATAAACACGCTCAAATTTTCTGTCCTAACTGAAATCAACGCGTCAGGCATTTTCTTGATTATGTCAGTAAAAATCTTGGCTGGAATAACTATGGAACCGTCTTCTGAATCTTCAACGCTCAGCAATGTTTTGACCCCAAATTCCATATTAAATCCTTCAAAACATACGACAGAATTTTCCACAGTTACGTGTATTCCTTCTATGGACAATATGTTAGATTTTGCAGATACGCTCCTCGAAACGTTGTTCAAAATTTTTAAAAGAACAGACTTCTCACAAACAAATTTCATAAAATCTCCAATTTAATTCAAAACATGTTGGGACATTTTAGCGTGAAAGAATTAAAAATGCAAGAGTAAATTATTTTTGTATAAAAATGTAAAAATTTACATAGATAACGAAAACCGATTGATTGTTAATTTTTTTATAATTTTTTGTGATTGTTGAAAACTTGGATTTTTTAGTTTAAAAAATCAACTTTTTCAACTTTTTTGCTATGATATGAAATATATTTATTTTAGTAGTAGTAGTAGGGGCTGTTGAAAATGTTGAAAACTATCTCTAAGCATTGATATTCAAGTGATTTGAGGCTTAGAAAACCTGTTGAAAACTTGTGGAAAAATTGTTGAAAATGTTGAAAACTTAGAAAATTTAATAAAACCTAAATGTGGAAAACTCGAAAATTGTGGAAAACTTGTTGAAAACTCAAAAACTCGTTTTTTAATAATTCGAAAAAAAATCGTTAATACCGAGAATTGTGCAAAGTGCTACTTTTTTTTGGTAAATTCTATCATTTAATTTTTGAGACTCATCTTTGTTTGATAAAAATCCACATTCGAGGGTAACTGATGGAATTTTTGAGTTATTAAGAAGAAAAATTTTAGACGTAGCTTCCTTTATTTCTCTAGTGTTTTGAGGCTGTAAAAGAGATACTATACTATCTTTGATGCATAGTGCAAGAGATTCACTTAGAGGATTATTTTTTGAAAAAAAAATCTGAGATCCTGAGTACTTTTCGTTTGGAAATTTATTCTGATGAATACTCAAAAAAATGCTATCTTCTCCTGAATTTTTGTGTATTATGGATAGACGATTTCTTAAATCTGATCTCTTTTTTTGCCTCAAATTTATAGCTGATTCGTCATAAATTGCTTTGTCTTTTTCTCGTGTCATAATGGTCTCATATCCCAATAGTTGCAAGGCATCTCTTATGATTAGAGATATCTTCAAATTTATATCTTTTTCTACTATTCCGTCATGTCCAACTGCTCCTCCATCCTCTCCTCCGTGCCCAGGGTCTATAATTACTAGTGGACTCAGAATTTTTTTCTGTGCTTTTGGGGATACAAAAGTTATAAAAACTATTGTGAAAATGAAACCAAAAAATAAAATTATGAAGTATATTATTGTACTCTTTTTTGTTAAAAAAATGTTCAAAATTGCTTCCTTTCAAAAATTGATGATTTAATCTGTATTTAATTACACAAAAATTAAAAACTAAAACGTGCGTTTTTTTATTTTTAGATTTTTGTATATTTTTTAGTTTTAAAATGTATCCATAAATGGTTTGTTTTACCTATATTTATTAAAGATGTATTATATCTAATTTTAAAAAAGCATTATATAAAATATGTTTTAGAGAAAGTGTTAATTGACTTTTTTAACTTTTGGCGTATATAGATGTTTTTTTTGTAATTTTTTTTGAGTTTATTGTTTAAAATATTTATATTTTTGTATAAAAATGTAAAACAAGTTATATTTATCCATTTTTATGAATTTCCTGCAAAAAAGGTATTTTTATAATCAAAGAGTATAATAATTATTTGAATCTTGAAAAAAAACTAGAGATTATTCCTTTTTTTGTTTTCTCTCTAGATTGAAAATAATTCACTAAAATTGTGTCTTCCCCAACAACATCCACATTTTCCCACTTTATAATTATATCCTCACTTCTCCCTAAGAGGCCGAAAAATTT
>CAMHLN010000059.1 GCA_946186155.1 uncultured Clostridia bacterium
ATTGGTTTATTGGTTTATTGCTTTAATCACTCTGTCATTTTACGAGAGAGTGGTTATAAGTTTTTTATTTTTTCTATTTTTTTCTCCAGTTTTTCTATTTTCTTTTGCTTATTTTCCTCTTCTTTTTGACAGGAGTAGCACAAAACTGGGTTAAAAAAATGAGGTTTCGCATCGATGCCAATTCTTCCAGTTATAACTACTTTACCGCATTTTAAACATTTTATTGTCCAGTAGGATCTAGGTTCATTTTCGTCTTCGTATCTCATATTTTTGTCCTTTTAGATTTATCCGTAGGTTTTAGTTCATCCTCTATCTTTTAGAGGATAACAATCGATTTCTTTATAACCTAAGAAGAACTTTCTAAATCCTTTGTGCGAAGTTCCCAAAGTTCTTCAGTTTTTAGATTTTTTGTCAGTTTCTTGATGATTTTCGTAATTCTGTATTTTCCACGTACTCCTTTGATGAACACATATTTTACGTTCTTTTTGGAAAGCTCGCTCATAGCCCGCATGTTATCAACGACGTTATCACATCTTCTCCAGCAACTTAAAATAATACTTGCCGTAGAATCTGCACTGAACTCTCTTGAGTTAACGTAACTTCCGTCTGCCTTGGCCAGAAAGATAGAGGAATCTCCCACGCAGACATCCCAAAATTCATCGGGTGACATGTAGTGCAACAGTTCATTTCTTGCTTTCTTGAGATCGTATTTTTTTCCATCCGCTCCCAACACACAACCATATTTCTCACCAGACTCAATTCTGGCATCAAGAATCCGCATATTTTTAATAATGCTTTTGTCTTTTCTCCATTTACTCATACACCGATGAGTATCGCTATATCTGAATTTATCCGCAAACAATCCCATGCGTACCTCCAAGTTCTATTGTATAACTTAATGACAATTTACTCAGTCCACTTCTTTTGTTTTAATAACCGTTCCATTTTCATCTTTCACGGTTATTGTGCCTCCTCCATGTTTATGAATAAGGGCTTCTGCCGTAAGCATAGAATCCCGTATTCCATCACCTGTAGATGTAGGTTGTTTACCACCTTCCTTAATTGTGGTATAAGTACCATCATTTTGTTTTTGAATCTCATAATTTGGCATAAAAATCCTCCTCGATAATTTATTTTTTACAGACATCTGAATATCAGTTCCTGCAAAATATGTGCAGGTGGACTCAACTCATTGACTATCTAATTCCTTATATTGCTAAAAAATTATTTTTGAAAATATCGACAATTCTTTTTCCGATATTTTCCACGTTTTTTCCAACTTTTCTTATTGGTATAAGATTTGTATTCCCCCTAAGACAGGTAAAATTAGCATTAAAAATTGAAGAATCCGTCTTTTTAAATCCATTTGGAATTATTGCAATCGTTTTTACTTTCATTGTATAAGGATGTTGTAAATTATTTTGATTATAATTCAACTTTGGATTCTGAACTTCAACAACGTGTGTCAATTTTCCTTGCTGCTCCAACACTATTTGGTCACCAATATCAACTTGCTGGTACTGCCATTTTGAAAATTCCAAGTCAAACAAGGCTTTAATACCATGCCCCATGTAAACAAGTCCACTGCCGCTTGGACTACTCACATTTTTAATGTACTTTATTTTTGACGGTGCTAATATCATGTCAGTTCCCCTTGCAACTAGATTTCATCCTACATTCAAAACTTTATATCAATATCGCCAGCTAATTTATTTGCAACTTCATTGACTGCATTTGAGAATTTTGAAGCATCCGATGAACTGATGTTTGTATTAACATCGGTTCTTTGCTTTCCGCAGGGATGTGCTAAATCGTTTCTCTGATCCACTCCTCTATTCAAGTCATCTCTTGTCCCTTTGGAGATGACACCGACATTATACAAATCTTTGGCAAGGGCTTTTCCTGCACCTTCCCCTTTATAACCATTGTCCTTTGCAATTTTGTCAGAAAGTTCCGAACCTGTATTAATGATGTCCTGTTTAAGTGTATCTGAGTTTTTCTTGTTGCCCATAAAATTTTCCTCCGTTAGAAATTCATTACGAAATCACCGTCTTCTGTTTCAACGGAGATTTCATTATTACCAAAACCAATCGTAACGATTTTCCCTGCATCAACTCTTAAACCAAATTTGGGATCCTCAACAAGCGGAATTAAATCTACTTCATGGTTTTTTCGCCTTACCGCAATAAATTCCTTTGTTACGGAAAGAACTTCATCTCCTTCCTTTAAAACTCCTATATGCATATTCATTTTTCACTTCCTTGCGCAAGTTCTTTAAATGTCTTGCCATTAAGTTTTTTAGTTTCTGTGACTGTGGATTGTGCTGTAGCATTTGGCGCAATATCGGTTTTTGCCTTTACTATCTCTATTGCAATCTTCAAAGCTTCGTTTGTAGTTAAACCATCTATCTGTGTTAATAATGATTTGTCTCCTGCCATTTATTTTCTCCTTAGCCTAAAAAGTTCTTAAGTTTTTCTGAATACAACCATTTCAGAGCTTGATAATCCGCAATATTTCCATCACTATCAAAATACCCTTCATCAATGTACTTCTTTCTAGGAAAACCATTGGCATTTAGTATTCCTATTTTCTTTGACACTTCAATAAAAGTGTTATATTCAACCTGTAATGCATTTGCCATGCTTTCAAGATATTTCATATTACCCCCATTCAAAAAAGTATGGATAATCCTGCAAAGACTTGTTTTCCCCATTATTTTGACTTCAGCATCAAAATATGTACCCAATGTAATTACTAACTATTGCAATTAAATTTGGTGATACTGAGGAGATTTCTGAGGATTATTAATATGAAATTTTGCTTTAATATTATCAACAATAATTGGATTCCCTTCCTTCCGTAATCCTATGAATGAAAATCTCCCCTCACTGTCTCGTGCTGAGACAGTCTCAAATGTATACAGTTCACGAAACTCTCCATTATTATGCTCTACAAGATAATCACATTTTTTTGCATGCTCTGGATCTCCATACCACCACCCCGCTGGATTACCAGTGTTGCATGTGTTCACCGAAATTATTTCCATAAAATTCCTCCTTGAGAATTCATATTTGACATCCAACGAATGTCGTTCCCGGGGAAACACATGCCGGATGACTTTCCTTGCCAACGACAAGTGGCACATTGGGCCGTCAACCTAGCATCATTTCCCCGTAATTTCACAAAGTAAAAGCTCTCGCCTAAAATTATCCTCATTACTTATACAAATAATGATTTCCTATGCCATAGTCGCGAGTCAGTCTTTTTGCATTTTCTGCAGTATTATACGACAGATATATTCTATCTCCATTGCTGTGAGATCCGTCACTCCAGTGCCCTTGATACCAACTACTCTTCATATCCTCAAAAGTTACGCTTGTGAGGCTGCTACATCCATAAAATGCACGCAACCA
>CAMHLN010000060.1 GCA_946186155.1 uncultured Clostridia bacterium
AACACAATTATTACTTAGTGCAAACACAATTTAAAATTTCAAATAAAGTTAGAACTATAGAACATCATATCTTTAAAAAAAGTAAGTCCCGCATCACAGCGGGACAGATATAACTTTTAGATAATATCGTTCATCATTCATACATGGATAAATCGCATAACACAGAGTCACAATAAGCGAAAAAAAATTTTAGGTTTGATATTAATTAATACAATTTGGCTCTGTTGTTACAACAGAACCTACAATTTTAGGCAATATTCTGCTGTTATTTTCAAGACAGCTTTTCTACGATTATTCCTGGCGGATAAATTTTCCTGAAGCATAGATGATCGGATTTTATAATTTTCACAGATCAGTTTTTCTACTGAGCAGATCGGTAATCTGAGGAGCTGGTGACAAAATATTTTGGTTGCTCTATTCAAGGATCTGCCAGTTTTCTCGCGTTGAATTATAGTTTTTTCGCATTAAATATTTCTCTGTTTTCTCATAGAGTTCCAGGTAAACCAAAGTAAAATCACGCCCTTTTTGGACATTTGAACCCCGTTTAATCATGTCTGACCAAAATCCTATTCTATGATTTAAAACAAGAACAAGTTCAATCAACAATACACTATTTGACTTCCATTCACTGAATAATCGGTGGTATGTTTCATAAATTGCATCTGTTCCAATATGATCTGCATTATCAAACTGCAGGTGTGCATCAGTTTTGCAAACATAGCCTTGTGCCTTTTTTGGAACGTAATAATGGTGCATAAACAAAGTCGTCATATAATTTTCTCAAAATATCACAGTTGTTTTACTCCAGGACTTCCCATTTTTTTCTGATGTTTTTATAGTCTCTGCTCTCTATATAATTATAGGTCTTATCATACAAATCCAAATATAACAGGGTAAACTCGAGATATTTAGGATTGTCCGGATCGTTACGGTGCATTTCATCCCAAAAAACTATTCTATGATTCAAAACCAGTTTCAGCTCGACAATCAAGGAGCTGTCTGTTTTCCATAGATTGAATAATCTATCGTATGTTTCCAAAACAGCTTCCCTGCCAATATGATCCGCATTGTCAAACTGTAAATGTGCATCAGTTTTACACACGTGACCTTGCGCTTTTTTGGGAACGTAATAATGGTGCATGAATAGTGTTGTCATAGTTAAATCCTAAAGATCAATAGCATCTTCCCAACTATCCGGGCCGTATAAAAGTTCATCCAATTTTTCAAACAAATCTAAATAGATGGACGTATATTCAACTGCCTTTTCATTTTGGGGAGATTTTATTATTTCATTATTCCAAAAAGTACAGCGATGATTTAAAACCAGCATAAGCTCCATGATGTATACGGAATTATCTTTCCATTCGTTATAAAGTCTGTCGTATGTTTCAAGAATGGCATCCACTCCAATATGGTCAGCGTTGTCAAATTCCTCATGAAAATTGGTAAGATAGGTACACCCGAAGGCTTTTTTAGGAATGTAATAATGGTGCAAAAATAATATTTTCATGGTTCTCCCCCCAAAATATTAATGCTGTTATATCATTCGATGATTTGCCATCTTTTTCTAGTAAACGGGTAATTTTTACTCAACAGGTACCGACGCAGCCACTCGTATAAATCCAGATAAATCGTGGCTAATTCGAGAAATTTGGGATTTGAAGGTTCTTTAAGATTTTTTTCATCCCAAAATGCTATCCTAAGATTCAATACATAGGAGAGTTCTTCTACTAATGGGCCGTTTTCTTTACACTGATTAAATAATCTATGAAAGGTTTCTTTGATTGCTTCTATTCCTATATGATCTGCGTTATCAAATTCTTCATGAAAATTTGTAAGATAGGTATATCCGTAACTCTTTTGCGGTACAAAATAGTGGTGCAAAAATACTGTTGTCATAAAACAATTCCTAAAATTTTCAGGTTCAATTATTCGAGGATCTGCCAGTTTTTTCTTGTCCTATAATGGTTTTTTCGCATTATATAGCTGTGCGATTTTTCAAAAAGTTCCAAGTATAAAAAAATGTAATCGCGATATTTTTGATTTTCAGGATCGTCTCTGTGTAGCTTATCCCAAAATCCAATCCTATGGTTCAATACGTGAGACAGTTCTCTTAACAACGGTAGATTATTTTTCCATTTTTCAAACAATCTATCGTATGTTTCCTGAATTGCATCCGTGCCAATATGATCTGCATTGTCAAACTGTAGGTGTGCATCTGTTTTGCAAACATAGCCTTGTGCCTTTTTAGGTACATAATAATGGTGCATAAATAATGTTGTCATGGTTAAATTTCCCATTTATGTATCATATTTAGGAAAATAGTATTGATTAAATTATTTTCCACTGTTCTCGTTTTTCTTTTAAAATTTTATCTTTATTTACTATCTTTCGAATTAAATAAAATAAGTCAAAATACGTATCGGCAATATTTGAAAAATATTCTTTTTGGGAGTCATCTAATTTGTTAAGTTTTTGTTCCCAAAAACAAAGTCTGCTGTTTAAAACGATTTGTAATTCCCCCAAAATTCCTATGTTATCTTTGTTGTTATTACAAATTCTCTGGTATGTTTCTTTTACAGCTTCCACCCCTTCATGATCTGCATCGTCAAATTCCTGATGAAAGTTTGTTTTAAATACATAGCCCAGACATTCTTTGGGTATGTAATATGGTTTGTAAATTGTTGTCACAAAAGTATTCCTTAATTTTCTGCATGGTGAAATACTAAATCATAATGTCAATCCGAGTTTAAGTTATGACACAACCAAAACGATTATCTTGTGCGTATTATGCCCCTGTGCTTTTTGGGGTACATAAGAATGGTGAAGGAATAGTGTCGTCATAAGCATCTAATCTAACCTAAACCAACTTTAATATATTTATTCGATAATTTGCCAATTTTCTCTTTTACCATAAAAGTTTTGTCTCGTTAAATAATGGTGTGTCTTATAAAAAAGTTCCAAGTATATGCGTAAAAACTCAACAGGTTTAGGGTTTTCAGGTTCTTGTTTTAAAATTTGATCCCAAAACATAAGTCTGTGATTTAGTACATGAGATAATTCCCTTAACATAGTTCGATTACCCTTATATATATCAAACAATCTGTGATAAGTTTCCTGAATTGCCTCTGTCCCGATATGATCTGCCTGATCAAAATCTTCGTGAAAATTCATTAGATATGCGCACCCGAAATAACTCTTCTGCGGTACAAAATAATGGTGCAAAAATAACGTTGTCATGATTGCTCCTCTAAAGTATTCATGTACATTATTCGATAATATCCCAATTTTTTCTGGTCTCGCAGAAGTATTTTCTTCTTCTGTATTTTCGAGCTTTTTCACATAGATCTAAATA
>CAMHLN010000061.1 GCA_946186155.1 uncultured Clostridia bacterium
CATCCAATTTGGACTAATGCAACTCCTGACTGTACTTTTTATACTCCTGATGGTAGCACTTTTTATAATGATTTATTTAATGGTACTACTAACTTTTTAAGTGTTTCTTATATCAGTTGTGGCGTTCCTGCTGGTCTTCAAAGCAAAAATACTTATGCTGTTTATAGTTTTGTCCTTGATAATATTCCAAATAATGATTCTCTTGATGCTGGCTTTCGTGCTGTAAAGGCTCGACATGGCTCTGGTGGTAATGGTGGTTGGGGTGTTATTGGATATAATCTTGAATCAATGTCTTCTAATGGTGTTAAAATTGATATCTATCTTTATGGCGAGAATAACAATACAACTGCTGGTACTGTGATTTTTTATAATTCTTATAATTCTAATGAATTATTATACTTTCAACCAAAGGAAAGATTAACAACTAGTGGTGCTAGTTATTGGCAAGTTGATACAACAGACTTTGAATATAACTATACTGACGTATTAAATCAGATTAATTCAAAGTTGGGTAATGTTAATTCTAGTATTACAAATATCAGAAATGGTGTTAACAGTATTAACGAGAAGTTAGACGATTTATCACAAGATACTGCAGACGCTATAAATAATGGTCAAGCTGATGCAACGCAAGACGCTTCGGATAATAGTTCAACATCTGCCAATAATAATTCTTCTGATCAAACGACTAGCAACTTGTTAGGTGTTTTTGGGTCTTTTGTTACTGCGTTAACTTCTATTAGTCCAACAAACTGTAATGTAGATTTTGATTTGGGCCATATAGATTTTGGTGTACAAAATCTTTGTTCCCAACCTGTACCACAAGCTTTTACTGTTGTAACAAGCATTATAGTTGTATGTTTTACTATTCCTTTTGTTGTTCATTTGATAAGGCGTATTTTAAGTTTAATTAGGGAGATGCAAACATAATGGGTGACGCAATTAAAATTGCTGTTAAAACTGGGCTTATAGCTGTTATTATGGTGGCTTTATGGGCTGTTTTTGCTAATGTTCAAGTGCCAAGTGTTTCTTTTACAGAATTTACAAGTGCTATAAGCATGGCGTTGGCTGTTGCTTATCATTATGTGCCTGCTTTGCAGATTATATTCCCTGTTGCTCTTGGTTTAGTTGGTGTTGAGCTTGGAATTTTAACATTTAAATATGCTATGATAGCTGTTAAATGGGTTATGAAAGTTAATGAGTAATGAAAATATATTGGCGCACTTTTTTGAAACACCGTACACCCGAAGATAAACACGCATTCCCAGTGGGATCGCGTGTTTATACTGGTTTTCAGGGTAATGGTAAAACTTTGAGTATGGTTGCTTATGCTTTTGAAATTAAAGAAGAATTTCCAGAATGTGAGATTTTTAGTAATGTTATTTTACATGGTTTAGATTATCACTTGATAAAAGATGATAAAGATGTTGAAGTTGCATTGGGTTTTCAAAATGGTGCTAAGGGTGTTTTAGTTTTATTAGATGAAGCGCATTTATATTTTAATAAGAAAAATGGAATTTCCGTTGATGTTTTAACTGCTATTTCACAACAGAGAAAAGATAGAAGAAGAATAGTATTTAGTTCGCAAATTTGGGAAGAATTAGATATAAGTTTACGAAAACAAGTAAAAGAAGTTGTGAAATGTAAATCATTTTTGAATATGATTATTTTAAGAATTGGGAATGGTGAAACATTAAAATATAATAAGCTAACTAATGAATATGAAACTGATAGAATAGAATTTCAAATATACAAAAAAAATGATGAGTATTATAACAGATATGATACTTATCAAAAAATAGTAACAAATAAGGAATATGATTGTTGGGGCGCGCGCGCTGCGCCTAGCACGCGCCCAACAGTCATAAATTTACAAAGTTAAGGAGTTTTTATGTTTAATGTTCAATTAAGGATTCGCAAAGAGTACATGAGTTTTCAAGATCAAAAAACTGGTAACACAATTGAGATGCAAGGTATTCGTGTTATTCTTGGTCCAAAGGTTGAGAAATTTTTTATTATGGAGAATTTGACACAAGGCACAAATAGTAATCTAGAATTACTTGGGTATACAAATCCTAATATAGTTCAATGGTACTCTAATAGTTCTGTTGGTGCAGAAATTACCTTGCGTGAAGTTGCTAAAAAGTCAATTCCTGTTAAGGAAAGTGAAAGCATAAGAGAAATATATTCAAATTCGGAAAATGAATTATAATACTGGTAAGGCGCACAAATATTATTTAATAGAAAGGTAGAACATGTATCTAGTGCAGTATTTGGCAACTGGTGGTATTGGTGATTTTATCACTTCATTGACCACTGGGCTTAGTGCAAGTGCTTTTTGGGATGTAATTACTCCAATGGCACCGTTTATTATTGCTATGGTGCTCTTTGCTTTCGGTTGGGGCTTCATTCGCAAGTCTATGAAGAAAGCACAAAAAGGCAAAGGCGTTTAATAAATGAAAAAGTGTTGTATTTTATACAACACTTTTTTTTTGGGGTAAATGTTGTAATTTTGTATTGAGTGTATTGACTAATGCCATAATATGCTTAAAATTTTGTATAATGCTTTTGCATTCATGCGAAGCAGTTTTGCATCAGACAAGAAGCAACCCATTCAGCTTCGTTTGTCTGTGTAAAACTGCTGCAAAGCATGTGTTAAAGCGGGGGAAGTATGCTATAATATATTTACCCTTCACTTTAAGCAAAAAATGCCTTTCGCTCGTCCCATAAATGAGTTAGGAAGGTATTTTTTGTGTGATATAATTTGCTTATGTTATATCTTGATGCAATTATGGATGTGTTCTGGGCCGTTTGTAATGCTGTTGTCCCTTTAATAATTCCTGTATTTGCTGTTTATTTTCTTGTGCGTTTTATTTATAAGAGTATTAAGTGATATGACTGATGATTTCACAGAATTACCAAATAATGCAAGCTGTTACACGATTAATAGCTCGACTAGTATATATAGCTATCGGAACAATGTGCGTAATACTTATACGAAGATGGGTGCGAAGTGGTATAAAACTGCCGAGCAAACTTATTCTAATTTTCCTTCTAATAGCGTTTGTTATTCTTATTCTGATATTACAAGCATCAACTCGAATGTAGAATTTTATCCAATTTATTATACTATTGGTTTTTTGTTGGCTGTCTTTGCGTTTCGTTTTATTTGGCGTATTATACGGCCAATATTTAAGGCTCATCTATGAAGAAGCTATTAAGATATATATTTATATCTGTTTTAGCGATTTTATTGATGTCGCACAATGTTTCGGCTGTTCAAATGGCTCCGAATGTGCATCCAATTTGGACTAATGCAACTCCTGACTGTACTTTTTATACTCCTGATGGTA
>CAMHLN010000062.1 GCA_946186155.1 uncultured Clostridia bacterium
GATGGTAATAATTAGCCTGTAGAAGGTGTAACAGTTAAATTCGCAGGATCAAATATCAAAACTGATAATAATGGTCAAGCTGTATTCAAATCTCAAGGAAATCAGGAATACATTTACCAGATAAGATACAGAAACCAGATAATTAAGAATGGTTCTGTAAGTATAGAGTCAGAAAATGTAAGTGTACCTGTGACTATTAATTGAGGTATTTATGGCAGATCAATATCAATCTAGTCATTCAGGACCAGTTTTAGATCAAAGTATTCAGAAGTTAGTTGATTTAGAAACTGTTCATGATGGTATTTTGCAGTTAGCTACCATAGATGCTAACGAGTCTTTTTTAACGTCTCCAACTTATATCACTGATTATAATTGGATCAAATATAGTGTATTAGGAAACATTTGTTTCGTATCTTTTCATGTAAAAGCTATAATCAGCAATGTTGGAGATAGTAATGGATATGCTGTAATCAAAGGATTACCATATCCGAGTTTACTTGATTCTTCTTTTTCCGTGTACGAATTAGTTAAATCAGGTGAAAATAATTACCCTGCATCTGTAACATTAACTGTTCATTCAGGAAAAGATTTTGTTAGGTTGGAGGGTAATAACGGAATGGACCTTGTAAAATGGAGTACTGGTACCACTTGGGTAGGTGGTACTGGATTTTATTTTATACAAAGCTAAGGTGGTATTATGTTTATAGATTATTCTTATTATATAAGTGAATATGGTGGCAGAGATTTAAATGAAGATGAATTTAATAAATCAGCATTTAAATCATGTAGTTATATTTCAGCCAACACAATGGATAGAGTGAATGACTATAAAATAACAACTTTACCTGAAAAGCTTGTTACTCAAATTAAACAATGTGCTTGTGCTCTAACAGAGTATTTCGATAAATTTTCGAAAATACTTGATAATTCTTTTAAAATTGCTTCAGGAGAAATCAAGGGGAATATCAAGAGCGAACAAGCAGGGCAAGTATCTATTTCTTATGGAGACAACGGTTCTATTACTAAAGAATATTTGAATCCTAATTATAGGGATTTGCTTTTAAAATCAGTGTTAAATGAATATCTATACCCAATGGAAATTAACGGTACAATATGGAATCTAACATCAAAAGTTATTAATTCAAATAGATGCATTCATTGCAATTTAATATAATTTAACGAAAGTAGAGGTAATGATAATGGGAACACCAGCTGAAAGTCGTTCTCTTGTAGCACATTTAATAAATGCAAGAATACCGTATAGTTACGAAACACCAAAATTCCTGCTAATGTGCGAGGGAATAACTGAATTAACAGAAGAATTAAATCCTGATACTGAGGAAATACAATATATTTGCGAAACAACCAAAACAACAAATATAAAATCTTATTCAAAGAAATTAGAAGTTGATATGGCGTATATCAGAGATAACGAATTGATAAATTATGCAAACTATCTAATACGCACAATGGGGACTGGTAAAAAAGCTTCAGGAGACTATGTAAGAATAAACAAAGATGAAGAAATGTATTCTGTACCAAATTCATATATAGCTATAAGGCAAAGAGCAACTGTATATCCTGAATCTATAGGGGGCTCTGCAGAAGATCCGTTGCATGAAAAATTTGTAATGGATAGTGCAGGTGACCAAGAAATCGGATATATCACCATCAGTACTCTTGGGAGCTATAACTCTTATTTGTGGGTAAAAGCTAACCTTGAAATCCCATATTTGACGAAGATAGGTAATGTAAACATTGAAGACTTCTTTAAGAACATGACAATAGTTGCAGGTGGAAATACTATATCGTTTGAACTTGAAGGAAAATCTGGTAGTACCATAAAAGCTTACAAAGGTATAGGGCAAGAAGTTAGTATTGCATCATCATCTTGGAATGGGGATAAATGCACTTGTACAATAAATTGCAGTGAGTTGCCAGATGGGAAAGTAACATTGGCATTTCAACAACAAAACAACACAGATAGTTCAGTAACTACTCATCCTGTAACGTTTAATTTGATTAAAGGTAGTTTATCTGCTCCTACTGTGACATTCCCGTCAGATGCAAGTACAACAACAAAAAGTAGCTCATACAATTTTGTTGGTACAGCTAATGAATATGCAACTGTTAATCTAGCAAATGCTGCTACTTCGAATACTGTAAGTACTATTGCAGATTCTAATGGAAGATGGTCATCTAATGTCCAATTAAAAGGTAACTCTGAAAACGTTATAAATGTTACTCAATCAATTAGTGGGGAAACTTCTGCAAGTAGTGTTTCTAAGACTATCAAATGTTTATCAATTCCTGAAATAACTTCTCCTTCAGATGGAGATACTGTTGCTACTGCAAATCTTGCATTCACAGGTAAAGGATTAAAAGGAGCAACATTAACTCTAAGCAAAAATGGAGAACCAGTGGAATTACAATCAGGTGAAGGTACTGTTGGTAATGACGGAACATTCACTTTGACTCCAAAAACTAACGTTGAGGCTGGAGCTCATAGTTTCACTATTAAACAATCTCTTGACAGTTTGGAATCTTCTGTCACTTTAAGTGTAACTGTAACTCCAGAATAAAGCATAATCTAATAACACTCTGTAGGTAATAATATTTACAAATATTTTTGTATAATATATAATAAAATTATCTATGGAGTTGTTGAATTTGGAAAGAATATATTGCAAGGAAGAAATTTTAGAAGCTAACAATTATAGGAAATATAATAGGTTAAAACTTACTGATGCTATTAATAAACTGCCAGATAGTCCTCATAAGAGATTCAAATATAAGCATTATACTGACTTAATCTATAAAACAATATTCGGTAAAACGAGTAGGGAATTAAAGAAAGAACGAGGAATATCTAAAAAACGATGTATGGATTTTTTAAATCCTGAAGAATTAGAGCTAATTGCTGATTTAGAAAACAAGGTGGCAGTTCTAATAGAATTTGGAATAAGTTATAACGAAATAAAAAACAAAATCAAAGATATTTCACAACCTTTGAAAAATATTGCTTAATTAGTATAATAACTATAGCGTGATTTGGGGTACGGGTTTATTGCTTCTATCTACCATAACTAATGGTAAGAGGGAGGTGATAAAATGCTAGATTGGTTCATTTTTCTTATTGAATTGATCTCTTTGATATTCCAAGTTTTGGA
>CAMHLN010000063.1 GCA_946186155.1 uncultured Clostridia bacterium
GTCCCTACTGCCAAATATATTTAAACTATATTTTAATTGAAAATCAAGAAAAAAGGCTAGGTAAAACATACCTAGTCTTAATCGATGCTAACTTAGAAGCAAACGCACATAGATTCTTTGTCAACATCCTTTTCCTTTTCTTCTTTCTCCATACCATTTTCAATTTCATTATCTTTTGGTTCTTCGAATTCAATCAGGTATTTCTTATAGTCTACTCCTTTTAGCAACGCTGTCACTTCTTCAATATACTTTTCCATAGTATATCCATCTTTCGTTTTACAAACGTTAGCACATGGAGAGCATTTTAGATCTTTAATAGTTTCAAAGCTTATCCAAGCACCGTGGTTTTTTCTATAATCATTCCAGTACAAACAATTCCAAAAGTTTCTCTTGTCTATCGCAACAACTAAAAGATTACTTTGCATTAATTCTTCTTTCTTTTCAGTAATTGTTTCCATCAAAATTCTGAATAAATTCGAATAATTCAATATCCTCTCTCTTAGTAACCTTTGCTCAATAGATTTTTCATTTTTTAGTATTACACCGCCAACAACAACACCAGCAGTTCCACCGCCAAGTAAACGAGTACCCCACCAAAACTTATTCAACAAACCTGCTTTTCTAGCTGCTTCTGCTGCCTCGGCAGCTTTCTTAGCTTTTTCAATTGCTTCTTTAGTATCACCAACAGCTTTAACTGCTGCGGCTGCTTTACCAAATGCCCATCCATAAAACGCACTACCCAATAGATAACTACCAATAGTTGAAGATGCTATACCAAGAGTTTGAAGAAGAGCTGATGCTGGCTTATATGGTACTCCAAATCTATCTGTAGCCCATAGTACAGCATGCACAAGAGCCATTATAATTACTGGAACTGGAGATTGAAGAGCTTTAGCAAGATCCTTAACATCTGTAGAATTTTTTAATAAACCAGCTGCCAGATTAAAAAAGCCATCCAGATTTTTTTTGCTCTTTTCAGCTACTTCTTGTAATTTTTTCGTTTCCCCTATTACTTCTTTTAATGCATTCTTAAAAACAATCAAAAAGCTTTTATAGTTTGATTTAGCACCTTTATCATCGCATCTTTGATCTAATAAATCTGGAACGTTATAAAGAAATATCTCTCTATATTCGCTTCCGTAAGTAGATTCTACAAATCCCGGATCCCTTGTAATTGATACAGGTATACCAACATTTGGATCGAATAGCATATTTTCTAATGCAGCAAGCTCTCTTTTTTTGAAGTCACTAATCAATTCTCTATGCTCAATTATTGGGTTATCTTTACCAGCAAACACTTGTTTACTCATTCCTGCAAAGCAAAAAATAAAACTTAGAAATACACTTATTATTCTTTTCATAATCAGCAACCTCTAGCTATTTCTTGAATGAGTGTGTCTTTGTAAAAATGGTCTTGTTCATAAACACAACTATAATATACTCCTATACCGTCATCTATATTATATATAACTGAATTACAAGGTCTTTTCATTAAAACCAAACCGTATGGATAATCATTGGCAGTTCCTAACCCCCTCAACGGATGACCTACGTATCTATCAAGTGACCTACCTCTACCTGTTGCTCCAAAATACAGGGCTTTAACATCCCTAACAATACCTGGTAGACCAAATATAGCACCAATAACCAGAGGTATATTACTATCTAATTTATCAGCAGCTATCTTGCTAATTAGACCGATAACTGCAGCTCCCGCTAAACCTCCATACTCAGTATCGTACTTAATAATAGACCTAATTATAATTTTTTTAATTTCTTCTTTTCTACTCTCAATATTCTTCTGAGACACATAAATTAATTTAGTACCATCTGATAGAATTTCTTCTTTATCTATTCCACCTAATGGAATTTCTTCTCCTGTAGAGTAATCAATCACCTTTTTATTTGGTGTTGGCATCATAGAATTTGCAATACCTGATAAAAATAAATTTAAACTAAAAATAACTGATAAAAACTTCCAAATATACTCTTTCATAACTCCCTCCTAATACATATTAGTATTTTCATTATACAAATAATTCAAATTATATGTCAAGTTTTTAGTCATTTTATTGAATTTTTAACACCATCAATATATATTTTTGAAAGTATTGCGTATCCTGCTAGATCTGTAATGGTATCTATAAGTCTTTCATCTGTTTTCATATCTTTTTCGCCATTCAAAATTATCTGTTTTAGCCTATTAAGTTTGTCTTCTATTCTTATACATATCAATGAATTCCCATATTCTTCTAGAGTATTGAAGAAACTGTTACCATACATTTTATTTTTGGAGATTAATAATTCCCTTAGATTCTCACATTCTTTAGTTATTTTATCTTCAAAATATTTCTTACTATTCATATTATATTTATTTCTTATCCTTTTCGTCATTTTGATCTATTGTTATAACTATTGGCTTTATCGGATTTGTCATAGAACGGAATTTAATATCAACAATTGATATAATAATGTCCACAATTAGCAAAATGATTATTACTATTTCTAAAGTATATGAATCATCGAAAATCATAAAACACCTCCTAATCTTTCTACAAAATGTTGATTTTTTTGTCCCATGAGAGTATAATAATAGCGTGATCCGTTTTACGGGTTGTTACTATACTTTTATTATTATAATAACTACCGTAGTGCTAGTACGGCAGTTATTTTTAAATTCTAAAAATTGAATAATTAATGATATTATTTCAATTAGTAAGAAGATTAAATCTAACATATTATCACCTCTTTCTCTAACTAAGAAAGTTAGATTAGAAGTAACAAACCCGTACTTTACGGACCACGCAAGTTGAATTATACATATTTTAATTACTTATTTCAATTCTAAATAGTTGATTTTTTTGTCATATGAGAGTATAATAATAGCGTGGTTCACAACAGGGCCATTAAAGACTAAAAATGTAGTTAATAACGACCGTGTTTGGATCACGGTTGTTATTTATTGCGATGATAATTTCTAGAATTTGAACTATCAAAGAGATAATAGAAATCCAAAGAAATAAATCTTCACGATTCATAACAATCACCTCCTTTTTCGTCGAACAAAACGAAAAGAGATGCCCCGTGACGTGAACCACGCAAGTTGAATTATACATATTTAACTACTTGTTTCAAGTGTCTAAATCAAACC
>CAMHLN010000064.1 GCA_946186155.1 uncultured Clostridia bacterium
TTCATCCCAATGTTTAATGCATAATATAATAACTGCTATCAATGCAGCAATTCCTGCGATAATCCATGTAGTAGGATTTGTAAGTGTTGCAATTCCAAAAGCTATAATTGCTTCTATTACACCCCATAACGCTCCTGCTAGTTTTACTAAACCAATTATTACAGCAATCGAACCTAATCCGATTAAAAAAGCAGATAAAAATTCTAATAAAAGCTTATTATCTTTTATTGAATTCCCAATATCTTCTATCCAATCAGCAAGCTTACTTAGAAATTTTGTTATTTTATCACCTACCCATTCAGCAACAGGTTTTAAAAATACGTTATATAGCATTCCCAATTGCTCCCCAACTTCTTTGACTATAGGATCTATAGCTTTAAGGCAGCTTGTCAGTACTTTTAAAAAATTCGGCAACAAATCTTCAATTGTCCATTTAGAAAGAGGAACTAAAACATTCTCATAAAACCAAAAAAGTCCTTCACCAATGGTTCCACTAAACCTTGATACTGCGTCCCATAATTTGCCAAGTTCTATATTTACATTTTCAAAACTTATACTTTCCAACGGCTTTTTTAATCTATCAATTACATTCTTTATATTTTCAACAAATGGAGAAATTGATTCACTCAGATTTGTGTCAAATCCTTCTACTACAACAGGTTCAGGGATAATTGGGACTTTAAGTTCTAAATTTTTAATTTTATTTTTTAATTTTTTGGTGGTATCCCCATTTGATTTTAATTTATCTTGTTTCAATACTTCAATTTTATCAAACTTAGCAAGTTCTGCTCTGTTACTTTTAATTATCTTGTCAAACTTTATAAGTTTATCTGCACTGCTGTCAGCTGCTTTACCTATATTTTTATACGCTTTACTTGTAGATTCCCCTAAATCATCAACAGGTAATTTTATTTTTGTATATTTTGGTGAAGTATTTCTAATCCCTTTTCTATTTTCAAGAGATGTTTTACTTTGTATAGCAAGTTGTTTAGCGCCTCTTTGGTTTGCTGATACTGATGTCCCTGTAAGCATTGCCACAAAATTAGCTAATTGCCCAGTTACCCATGCAAGCATTTTGCCTAACGATCTTAATATAGGTATACAAACTTGATATATAGGATAAAATGCTGTTAATAAATTTGCTTTTATATTGTTTAGCCACATTACAAATTCTGCATCTTGACCTATCAAATTTCTTAATTCACGAGACAATGCCCTAAATCCTGCACTTATTACATTAAATACAAATGCTGATGATGCAAGGTACATTATTCTTCTGAAAGCATAAGATATACCGCCCAGAGTGTTTTTGGCAATTTCTGAAAGTTTATTAAATGATTTAGATATCTTTCCTCCACTTTCTGCTAATTCTTTAGCAGCAGTAGACGCTCTTTTATTTGCTTCTTCAAGATCTCTGATTGGTTTTGATTGTATATTTTTAATTTCTGCGTTTATTTCTTTAATTCTATTTTTGACTTCAAATTGCGATTTAAATGCTGAATCGTAAGCAGCTTGTGCAGCTCTATTTTTTGCTTCTATAGCTTCGATATCAGCCTTTAAACTTGGTGTATTATCTATAGAGACATTAGCTTGTCTAGCTAATCTTTTTACCTCTTGGATTTGTCTTGTATACTCTTCTATCTCTAATGAAAATTTTCTTAGATTTCTAGTGTTTATAGCTTTGTCCAATTCAAGTTTAGACGATTCTTCTGCTAGTGCATTTAGTTTTTCTTCTGCTTTACTTTTGTCTATATCAACACCAAGTATTATTTCACCATCAGCCATTTTAAACCACCATTATTAATCTTTAATTTTTTCTATATTACATATATTAACAGCTGCCGTAACGGAATCTTTTATACCTATTACAACTCTATCTCCATTTACGCTTATTACGTCATATTCTTTAAACCATAATTTAAATGTCTTATCTGAATTGTATTGAACATTTTTTAATACTTTGACTTTATCTCCTACTTTTATTTCTTCAGTGTCATCCTCATCTTTTATTCCTAATGTTTTTAGAATTCCTTTAGCATAAGATTCTCCTAATTTCTTATACTCATGAGATTCATTGTAATTTTCAGAATCTTCTTTGTTGTCAACAAAAAAGCCCTCGCATATTACTGCAGGACATTTTGTTTCTCTTATAAACGCGTAATAATCGCTACCTTGAGAATTTCTTCTTATCTTTACTCCTCTACTTTTTTGACCTATTTTTATAACTTCATCTTCTATATTTTCAGCTAATTTTTTACTCGTTCCTCCCCGATAGTGGTAATATGCTTCAAATCCTATCCCACCTCCTGCGTTTGAATGGACGCTGACAGCTAAATCAGGATCAAAATTGTTGCATTCTCTTATCTCTTCTTGCACTGGATCATTTTCATCTTTTTCTCTAGATAATTGAGTTTTAACTCCACGTTTGCTAAGGTAACTATTACAACTTAATCCTACACATAAATTAGCGTTCTTTTCGACTACATATCCAACTGCTCCAGTATCTTTGCCTCCATGGCCAATAGAAATAAATACTTTTTTCATGATCCATACACCTCCCAGTGTGTCAAGTCATATTCATAATCATTGTAAAGATAAATTTTGTATACTCTATCTTTGTAGTTTTTCAGTTCTTCATAATTTTTTATATCTTCATTTTCTCCAACAATAAAAAAATCACTGTCCGTTTGGAAAGTGAAGGTATTAGTTTTGTTTTCTAATTTATTCCATTCTTTTGGATTTGAAAATGTCTTTTCTACTCCAGTAACTCTTTTTATCCCATTTGATAACTGATATTTTATTATTAACAAAGCGTTATCAAGCGCTCTCTCATAAATATTATTATATGATCCATAGTGGGTATCATCAGGCTCACTTCTTTGCTGTTCTTGAACTTCTACATTTCTAAACACAGTATAATAATAATTATCATTAAATTTATCGTAGTTATAAAGAGTAATAGTATTATCAAACATTAATTTATACCTGTAGTATTTTT
>CAMHLN010000065.1 GCA_946186155.1 uncultured Clostridia bacterium
TGACATAACTTCTACCTGTCAGACTTTGCTACCCGATTTATGGGATCAGTTTATTTTGTACGTCATAATTATTGAGAATTAAATCTGCAATTTTTTCAGCAGCAGGATTTCGCTTAATATCTTTTTTTGCCATATTCATATAACTCCAATTAAGTCTTTAATATTAACAGACTTAACAGGAATACACGAATTTTATGTCCCCCCCCTTAATCACAGAGTCATTACTTATGGTCAAAGAAATAAAACAGTACATATAATATCTAAATCAACTATTTAATAATACGGAAACAAAAATTTCTACCTTAGGATTACCGGTGAATTTGCTATTAAATAGAACTATTCCAAAATGCAGAATTGTGCAATGGTTCTGAACCAGCTTTTTTGTTTGACTGTACATGTCAGAGCCCAACTCTTTTGAGTGTCCTAGATATCGTCCGCATTTCACTCACGCATCCCCGTAATATTCCTCCCTCTTTCAGATGCTCTGTAATCAGTAATTTTGATAAAACAATAAGCTTTTCGAAAAAAAATCCCAGCGATACATTTTATCTATGTCGACTCATATTTTTATGATGAATCCTTATTTTTTTGAAAAGAAAAAACTAAAAAATATTCACTTGTTCAAATTAATCATACGAGAGAACTGCAAAAGACAAATATTTATGCTAATGTAGAGGTTATGATGTTTATCAGCAGATCTACATTGAAGCGTACTAATAAATGACGTTCGTAGAGTAGGTTTAAGATTTGTGTGCGTTATACGTACTAATCTTGGGATAACAAGTTAAATGGATGATTTTAAATCTACAGACATGAAAACAATTCTTCATTCTAAAAGATCAAACATTTATTATTTGAGTCACTGTAGACTAATGCAGAAAAACGGTAGAGTTTTGTATTTAACAGAAAAAGATAAAACAGAACAATTTTTTAATATCCCTATTTGTAATACAACTGTAATTTTATTAGCTGAAGGCACATCCATAACGCAAGCAGCTGCACGAATGTTAGCACAAGCCGGGGTGTTATTTGGATTTTGTGGAGGTGGAGGAACCCCTTTGTTTGATGGTAATAGCATAGAATTTATCACTCCACAAAGTGAATATAGACCACCTCAATTTGTTCAACAGTGGCTGTCATTCTGGTATGACGATGAATTAAGGCTTAAGGCAGCCAAACAATTACAGCATTATCGTTTGCTTTTTATTGAAAAAATATGGTCTAGCAGTAGAGATTTAAAATATTTCGGATTGACAATAAGTGATGAATTGCAAAGTATCATAAATGATTACTCCAGGCAAAACGAAAATGCTACTACAGTAAGCGAACTCCTCACAATTGAGGCTCGTTTTACAAAATTACTGTATAAGTACGTAGCAAACTCTCTACTTAAAAGTGAATTCTCTCGTAGCAGAGAAGGTAATAGCTCAGATTTGGCAAATAGTTTTTTGGATCATGGAAATTATCTTGCTTATGGTCTTGCTGCGACAGTTCTATGGGTATTGGGAATACCACATGCTTTTGCACTAATGCATGGCAAAACAAGACGTGGTGCCTTGGTATTTGACGTAGCGGATCTAATAAAGGATGCTGTAGTTCTCCCTTGGGCATTTGTTTGTGCTGCACATAATTACCAAGATAATAGCTTCAGACAACAACTTATTGCTACATTTAACGAACTTAAGGTTCTAGATTTTATGTTTGACTCTGTTCAACAGATTTGCTCTGACAACTCAAAAATAGAGGCATTAAAACTATGATGGTAATATTTGTTTCGGAGTCACAAAAAAATGCTATAAAGACAACTAACAGAGTATTAGATGCATTTGCTAATAGAATTGGAGAAAGTACTTGGCAGACCGTTATTACCAAAGAAGGACTTGATATGGTGCGCCATCTTCTCAAACAAAGCGCAAGCAAAAGCACTTCGGTTAGTTGTCATTGGATCAGAAGCCGTCAAATTTCCGAATTATTATGGATCGTTGGTAATAAAAATAAATTCAATGAAGATGGAAATGTTGCGGTGAACAGTACTGGCAAAAAAATTCTTCAACATTATAAAGAGTCTGGATGGCCTTTTTTACCTCTAGTGCAAACTCTCACTGCTGTAGCTGCGTTGATGCATGATTTGGGAAAAGCTTCAGTGTATTTTCAAGAGAAACTCCGAAAATTATCTTGTTCAGCAGACCCATTCAGACATGAATTTATATCAGCATTACTTATAAAGGGAATGTTTCACTATTTTGCCGATCAAGGATTAGATCTATGGACTGAACTTGCATCTGGTAACATACCACAGACAGCGGATTTGTTGCGTTATTGTAGAGATTATGAAAAAGAAAAAGAACCTCAATATAAACCTTTTAAAGGTCAGTCATCAATAATTCTAAGTAGCATACTGTGGCTTGTACTAAGTCATCATAGGTTACCTTTACCGGTGAATGGTCAAGGGGATCCTGTTTCTAAAAATGATTTAAGTGATAAGGTAGAGACCATTTCACAACTAATGTCATATGTAACTTCAGGATTTACCTACAGACGTTTTACAGATAAAAATTCAAATGATATTAAACAGTTTGAAGCAGATTTGAATCAATGCTTTGATTTTAAGTATGATTTTTCTTCATTTTCAGAAAAATGGCGTAGCGACTTAAAAAAATGGTGTCGCAGATTGCTGGAAATTTCTCCCGATATTGAAAAATTTTCAAAAGACGGTACGCTCAGAATAGTGCTCAAACATGCAAGACTTTCTCTAATGCTGGGAGACCACTTTTATTCCTCGCAGGACTCTGATTCAAAATGGAAAAGCACTTGCACTCTCTATGCAAATACAGATCGTAAACAAGGAACTTTTCGGCAGAAACTGGACGAACATTTATGCGGTGTCAAAAATATTGCATTAAAAGTATCTCATTACCTACC
>CAMHLN010000066.1 GCA_946186155.1 uncultured Clostridia bacterium
TTTATTCATTAAATCAATATTAAAATCATCTTGTGATTTTTTATAAATTTGATTTACTAAATAATCTGATTTTTCATTTTTAAAAATATCTTCATGTGTTTTGTAATTATATATTTTATCATTATCAATAAAAAGTAATAAAAACTCTTTTTCTTCATTTGTTATTGGAGAATTACCATTTGAACACTCATCACATAAATAATCTTGTAAGTTTTTACTATCCAATTACGATATCTCCTTCTTCCCGGTTACGCATTCGTAAATCAGGGACTTTTTATATTCTGTTAATTTTACAATAAGTTCTTGTTTTTGTTCTATGGCTCTATCGATGGCTGTGCATTTTTTGTCGAGATAATCGGCAATTTCTTTTTGCTCGTCTTTTGAAGGAATTAAGACTGGCAATCGTTTTAATAAGTCTTGGCTCAGAGATGCTCTTGTTACTAGATTCATTTCTTTTGCAAAGAATCGTCTATGTGCATCACTTGAAAAATAATATTTTGAGTAATCTGGAATAAGTTCATCTGTAAAAGGACGAACGCGAATAACAAAGCCTGCAAAAGTTGCCTTTTCAATTGTTTTTAAGCAAATAGAAGTAAAACCAACCTCTTCAATTGTTTCTGATGTTCTCGTAAAGAAAATATCTCCTGCCATAACTGAATAGTTTTCTTCTTCTTTAGGAGTACTTTCGATTAATCCAGATACGGTTTCTGGTAAAGTCAAATTATTATAAACATCTCCGTAACTCACAAAAGGATAGCCAGAACCAAAGAACTCCCCGCCTTTTCTTATTCCATTCTGACATTTTCCAATATAACGTAAACGCTTTGCATTCCAGTTTGAAGGAATTTTGCCTAGGTATTCTACACCAGAGTCTTTATAGCTTTCATACTTACCACAGACTTTGCCGTTTTGGATTTTGATTTTGCCGGTGACGGCTTCGGTGATTAGGGATTGCCTGTAGGCTTTTAGTTTTTCTATTACCTGCTGCTGGTTCTGGATTGTTTCTTCTATTTTGCTGCATTTTTTATCCAGATATGAGGCGATGCGATGTTGGGTGGATTTTGGAGGAAGTGGAATAAAAATCCTTTTCATTTCCGACCAACTTGTTGTCCATAAATCATCAACAATTCCATGACCATTTTTATAGTACTCATCTGAAAAACGGAATGAATGAAATAACCAATTATAATAGATTGGATTCATCTCAGTTTTTGGATGAAGAACTGTGTTGATTAAAGAAACGGAGCCATCGAACTTTGATATTCCACAAGAACCACGTCTATCAGATCGGCTGTTAATTGCAAAATCACCTTTTAAAACTAGTTTTCTATCATCATGTGCATCAGATTTTGCAGCTGTTTCAAGTTGTGGAAGGATACCTTGCATTGTTACAGAAAGCGGAGGATAAATTGTATCACTAACTTTTGTCCTACGTTCTTCATAGAGTTGTCCAATTTTACTTACTTCACACCCATCAGGAATCTCGTCAATCCATTCTACGCCACTGTTTTTCATCCTTATCATTCTGAGGCCTCCCTAAATAAATCCTGATTTTTCCAGTCGGCAGGGAATCCCATGGAAGGCAGCTGCGATGGGCGGCACATAGACATAACTTCTTTTAAGTTCTTTCTGAAATTGAACTCTGGAGCACAGATATCCAAGAAATATGTAATTATACAGATAGAAATATAAATTCTATCTTGTGCTGGAACATCATTTACCCACTTTACAGGTTTAGATGTCGGAAGCATTGGTCGGACAATAAAACTTCGGCTAAATAGTCGTGAATAGTGTGCACAGATATTTCTTACAAGATTTAAATGCTGCATCCAGCTTATAAAAACTTTTGCAGACGCTTTTGTAAATCCAAAATAATTTGCAATTTTTGTTTTGGCAGGAAGTTCTTTTTTTATGTTTGAATAAATCTTTGAAACTGTACCAAATGTTGTAGTTTCAAAAATCATCCATGCTGGCGGTGGTAATGAGTTGTCGTATTCAGTTTCATAATGTTCCTTGAATATTTCTCTGGAACGATTCCAATGTCCTTTTAGTTCTTCAAGATTTTTATTAAATAGTTCTTCATCATAAGCAAGAGTTAAATCTGTATACCATCTTGAACCAAGAGCTAAAGACATTTCCAGCTCAAGTTGAGTTCTTAATGCAACTTCAATATGTCCGAGAGCATCCGTAATAAGATTTCGCAATTTGGAATCAAAAATATAATCATTCCAAATAAATTCCCATTTTGAATTTGGAAAAAACGGAGTATTATCTGCATAATTATTCTGATAAGGATATGTATAGCCTCGTAATCTGTAATAATTTATATTTCCGAGTTTTTGAATAAGCTCTTCTTTTGAGATACCTTTTAAGCCACGATCGAGAAGTAATTGGGCCTGTTCATCTAAAGGAAGCGGCGGTTTGGTGTACTGCTTTTTGCTCATCTGTGCCTTCCTTTAAATTTTGATGTAGTTTTAGGACAAAAAAAGAACCTCGCTGGGTGCGCATTGAGACCATAAAAGGTATCTAGAGGCGTGCAAGGTTTTCTTGCCTCTAATATAGCACAAGATTCGGGTGTTGACAAGTTATATTTTTCCATCTGCTACTCCCAAAAAATCTCGCTCAAACTTCCTGCCAAGTCTTTTTCCAGTTCCTTTATTTCATCAATAATCTGAGCACTTGGTTTTGGTGCTTCGTATTTGTAGTAATATCTTGTAAATGGAATCTCGCAGCCCACTACATTCTTCTTTTCGTCTATCCAGGCATCTGGGGCAAAAGGAAGAACTTCGCGTTTGAAGTATTCTGTTGTTACGATTTATACATTATACCATAGAATTGGCTTTATTTTCTAGAAATATATAGAAAGGTAAGAATTTTGATATATTATAG
>CAMHLN010000067.1 GCA_946186155.1 uncultured Clostridia bacterium
GGGGCAGAGGGAAAAGAGCCATTTGGATTTGCGGGTGACAATACAGGCGAAAATATTTCGGCTAAAAATCCTTTTTACTGCGAGCTGACAGGACTTTACTGGGCCTGGAAAAATCTGGATGCAGACTACATTGGGCTTTGTCATTACAGACGATATTTTACCGCCGCAAAAAAAATTCCAAAAACCGAGGACGAAAAATTCAAAATCGTTTTGAATCAGGAGCAGGCGGAAAATCTTTTGCAGCAGGCCGACATCGTTCTTCCCAAAAAACGCAACTACTATATCGAAACAGTCTACAATCACTACAAGCACACAATGTTTGTGGAGCCGCTTGACCTTTGTGGAAAAATCATCGCGGAAAAATATCCAGATTACGCACCCGCGTTTGAAAATCTGAAGCATACAACAAAACTTCATGCGTTCAACATGATGATTATGAAAAAAAATTATCTTGATGAATACTGCACCTGGCTTTTTGATATTTTAGGCGAAGTTGAAAAACAAGTGGACGCTTCCCAATACGATTCTTTCCACGCAAGATTTTTTGGACGTTTGAGCGAGCGGCTTTTGGACGTATGGCTTTACACAAAAAAATATTCATTCACCGAATGTCGCGTAATCGACATGCAGCACGTCAACTGGTTCAAAAAAGGATTCTCTTTCCTGCGAGCAAAATTGACCGGAAAAAAATATGAAAAGAGTTTTTAAATCGCGGGGGGAAAATCTCCAACATCTATACGGCTCATACAAGGATTATTGCATTCGGGAGGAAGCGTGATGTCAAGATTTAGGAGCGAGAAATAAGTTTAAAAATCAAATTTTGTATATTATTATTTACGTCATTTACAATCTACAGTTTACACGCATCTAATTCAAAAAAAGCTGAATAGTTATGTGGATGTCCGCACTGGGGCGCTCATGGAGTAGAAAAAAATCAAAAATTTGCTATAATATTTCTTATGAGTTACGAATCAGTTGATAAACTACAAAATCTCTTAGCTGACAATGTATTTTCATATACAAATGATAAAAAAAAGGCGGCTGGAAGGGCTTTAGGTACTTTTCTTGAAATAATAACATATTATCTCATAAAATCATGGAAACTTGATACATTTGCGGCAATAGAACGACCATTGCCAGAATTTGCTAATAGCGAAATAACACACAATGTAGAGTTTACACTACACGGACACAGAAAAATTGGAGAATCAACATATGAATCTACAGATATCCCGATAAGTAGCTCAACAATTGTAAAAAAACTAAATTTAGCAGATTCTATATCAAAGCAAAAGTCTGTAATGCTCATAGATAAAGACAATGTACTTAGAAATGCTTGCACTCTTTTATCAAATGAAAAAAGAATAATAAATTCTTATGTAGACTCTTCAGAAAATTCTTACAGTGTATATGAACTTTTTTCAAAGCCATTTGCAATGTTCGAATGTAAACGAGTTGGAGTTGAAGAAGGGTCTAAAAAGGGACCTCAAACGATAGAAAAAGCAAAACAAGGTTCTTATGTCGCTCGTACAGTATCTGCTTTGCAAAGAATTAGAAAATCAAATGGCACTTTAGCTGGATTTCTGCAAAAATCAGAAACTGAATATATGATAGACGACTATTATAAATTACTTTCAAATGTCATTAAGTCTGAAGAAAAGTCATTACTTGAAAATTTCATTCTTACAGTAGGTGTTGTTAGCAATCATGGAAATTGGTTTACATCAGAAAATCCAAATAAAGAGTTAAAAGTTCTTGCTCAATCCTATGACTGGCTTATATTTCTAACAGATAAAGGAATATCTGAGTTTATAACAGATTTGTTGATTTCTCCGAATAAAGAATATTCCGCAATAAAACAAGCATTCCAGAAAAGTTACTCTGCTGATAAAAAAGGAAATGTTTTTACGAAAGTAAAAATGGATTATAGCAGTGATGCAGCTCTTTGCAATTATTTTACTAAAAATATCTCAAAAATAGAAAATTGGTTCAACATTATTTCTCCAAAAAATAAAACACTTTTGGATTTAAAGAAAGAATTGTCTGTTTTATCTAAGAAAAATTGGGAGTCTATATATGGAACAAACTAAATCTATCACAGATTTTGCAGGTAGAAGTGTAAATTCTCAATCACAGCATTGGTGTACACCACCAAAATATGTTGATGCTGTAAAAAGAGTTTTTGGAGGAGAAATTGAATTAGACCCTTGTTCAAACAAAGACTCTATAGTAAATGCAAAAACAGAATATCGTCTTCCCGAAACAGACGGTCTCCATCAAGAATGGAATTTTAAAACAATATATATGAATCCTCCTTATGGTGCAGACAGGGAGCGTGGAACAACCATAAAGGATTGGCTTTCAAAATGTTCTTACACTCATAAAATATATGGATCAGAAATAATTGCACTAGTACCTGTCGCAACGAATACAACTCATTGGAAACAATTTGTATTTGGAGAAGCGGATGCCGTTTGTTTCTTATATGATACAAGACTTCGTTTTTTGGTTGATGGAAGCACTAATAATAAAGGTGCTCCTATGGCATGTGCTATGATTTATTGGGGTGATAATATTTCAAGTTTTGAAACTGTTTTTCATGAATTTGGTGCTGTGGTAAGTTTAGAGAATCTCAAAAAAATGAAGCTACAAAACACTACTCAAGAATTATTGTTGTTTGCATAAAGTAATCACATAACAAAGCTTCAAAGCTGATGTCGCGGTCAAGCCGGTTTGCAGTTTAAGCAGTTGTTATGGCGACAGCCCACTGAGCTGCTTTTTAGGAAGGGGAAAAAATGAAGAAATTTATTTTATCAATGATACTAATGGCATTATTTTCAATTACTTTATTTGCACAAAGTATTGAAGATTTTGAAAAAGATTT
>CAMHLN010000068.1 GCA_946186155.1 uncultured Clostridia bacterium
CAGCCCGGTGCAGTATGGAGTTTCCCCTCTCAACACAAACTATTCATACTATTCAATCTTACCAACTCGAGAGGTTCCAGTTATGGAAACCTCCGGGTAACCTTTCCTTGTATGGCATTGATCGATTTTTATGCTCTGTAGGGACTGTGAATAGTAACAAAAAAGAAAAAGGCCCTTCATTGGTCCGCTGTACACAATGTGTCTTAAGCGCAGAAGGGCTCTATTACTTTGTAATATCTCATAAAATATCAATGAAGTGAATAAATATTTTCGATACCCGACATTCTGAATTTAACAAAAAACACTCCTGATTATTGTTATTGTCGTTAAATTTGATGTTATCTCTATAGTTATTTTCAATTTTATATGATATATTTGTGCTAAATACGATATGTTCGTTTTTAACCGTGTGAGATGTAATGATTATGAAGCTTTTAAGAATAGTTGTTGAAGGTCTACCTCTTTTTCATGAGAAACTTGATATCTGCTTTTATGCACAGCAAAGAGTATCAGAAGAACAAAAAGACTTTCTTTATCCTCTTTTTTCAACGGTTTTTCTTAATACTACCAACGTTTTTGCTGGAATTAATGCATCAGGGAAAACCTCTACTTTAAGGGTTATTCTTTTTGCTCTGCATTTACTTTCCGGCAAACCAATAAATAGTATGTCAATAAGAAGTTTGCTTGATCAAGCTAAGAATGTCATCTTTAGCATATACTTTTATTCAGAAACGACCAAGGAGATCGGTAAACTTGATACATCAATTTCATTTCAAAATATGGGGAATGAGGGACAACCTATATATAAAATTACATCTGAAAAATTATGGTTAAAAAAATTCTCGAGCACAATAACTCGTAAGAATCTGCTTGATTTTGGTAATGTCAAACCTGTATTAGATAGAAACGATCCTAATAAGACGGAGTTGCTTTCATTTTTGGCCGATGATAGCAGTATCATAATTGCAAAAATTAAGAAAGACAATGATGCTCCTGATTTTGTTAATTTATTATCATTAACCAACTCTAACGGATTGGACCTTTTAGATCTTTTACCTAATCTTTTGAAGCTAGTTCCTAAAGAAGTAATCACATATCTTGATCCTTCCATAGAGTATTTAAATATTGAAGAAGATAAACAGCACTCTATTCATTTAAAGTTTAAAGGAAAAGATGAATTGGTATTAATTAATCCAAAGCAATTGTTTAAATATTTATCTTCAGGTACTCTAAAAGGTTTTTGGATATTTGCTTTTGCTCTGAGTGCTTTTTTAGAAGGTGGTTATTTGATTGTTGATGAATTGGAGAATCATTTCAACAAAGAGATTGTTTGTACGGTTATTCGACTTTTTAAAGATCATCAATTCAATAATAAAGGTGGAACGTTGATATATTCGACGCATTACCCTGATTTACTAGATGAAAACGACAGAAATGATAATATATTTATAACAAATAATCATGACGGTATAACTGTTAGAAACTTAAGCACTATCCTGAAAAGAAACGATATGAAAAAAAGTGAAGTTTTCCAGAGTGGAACTCAAACTGATACAGCTCCTTCATATGATTCATACATTGCGTTGAAAAGAAAATTTATGGCATTGATTACAACCAGTAAAGAAGGGTAGCATGAGGAAGAAACTTGAACTATCCAAATATATTGCCTGCATATGTGAGGGTGGTGCTGAAAAGGCGGTGATGGATATTTTGTTAGAAAATAAACTTTTGATTTTTTCAAAAGAAAATCTTATTGAAGGTCGGTTTATTAAGTGCAGAGGGGCGCAAAGTTTTCAAGAACAGTATTTAAGAAAGAAATTTAATGGCAAAATTTCTATCATTCGTATTTTGGATAGCAGAAATGAAAACTTCAAAATAAGTAAGGTGTACGAAGATAAAATAGATGTGATAAATATTGTTACTGCGCCAGAAATAGAAATGCTTATTATTCATAGCGAAGGAATGTATGAGAAGTATAAAAGTTCGGGTAAAAAGCCTTGTGAGTTTTGTATGCAAGATTTGCGTAAATTAAGATATAGAAAGAAATACGATGATGTAATAAGATATTTTGATACTCCAGATAAGTTAGTAAACGCAATTAAGGCGTACCATCAGAAACAGCAAGATAAAAGTGAATATTCATTGCTAAATTTACTTAAAGAGTAAACGATCCATAATTACCTTAAAGGTTATTATGGATCGTTTACCTCTCGACATCCCTTGTATTTTCCAATTAAGCTGTGGTCCTGGTATTTCACAGCCAATGGTTGCCCATTTGCAAGAGTATCAATTACATCGGTGAGCAAAGATAAATTATATCCTCTCTTTTTGGCTAATTTAATGTCTTTTTTGAACATCGAAGTGAGAACAATCCCGTATTTTGGTTTGTTAATCATCGTCTTCTAACTCCTTCAATGCCTCACTGAATGAACTGTAAACCTTCTTGGCAGGATCTTTTTTCAGAGCTTCTACCTCTTGAATGGCCGATATAGTGTCAGCATTCGGGGTTTCATACTGAATAACGTTCTGCATATACCTTACAATACTTCCCTTGACATTCTGTCCATGCCTGCTGACTATGCTTTTAAATGCGTTGTACACGTCCCTGTCCATGATGAACGAGCAAGTAACCGTATTTGATTTCATAAACGCTCCTTTTTATTACTTAGTAAACATACTATGTTTACTAAGTAAATGTTAACAAATAATGTTTAATTTTTTAAATCATGATTTACGAGAGTTTGGAAAAAGTTGTAGATCTTCCGTAAAGTCTTATTTTTATGATGTTT
>CAMHLN010000069.1 GCA_946186155.1 uncultured Clostridia bacterium
CTCGTATTGAATAACTAAATCCACATCCTCTTGTGTTCTGTTTGTTATAGGTGCTATCCAGCTCATTACTACTACCTCTTAAAACGTTTATGTACCATTTATTGTACCACAAAATCGAATAAATAACAAAAATCTGCAAGGAGTAACCTTACAGACAATAATATTATACCCTGGAAATTACTATTTTAACCCCCTTACCATTCCAAAAACTATGAGAAATTTTTGATATATATTTTCTATTATCATCTTTGACAAGATATCCTTTCAAACCATCTATTATTAATTTAGTTGCGTAACCATGGTTATCTAAGTCAAGTCTAGAATTCCAAAAAAAATCGATACTAATTTTAGTATCGAATAATTTTTTAGGTATTTTTTTTGATATTAGTTGTAAAATAACTTTCTGATGAATCTCTCTTGCTCTTCGTTCTCGAACACTCCAATGATATCTGCAACTGTATAATCTATTTAAACTCAACTTCGAATTAATCTTTATTGGCAATACAATTTCTACTTTATCCATAAAATCACCTCTAAATTATAGGTTGTTTTTTTTTGGCTCCTGAGTATAATAGTAGCAGTAAGGACTTTTGCATTAGTCTTTATGTATGTTTATTTGGATATTTATGAAATTAACAACTTCTGTATGAGGTTGTTTTTTTCTAAACAATTTCCTCACAAACCACAAAATGACTTTAGCAAATATCTTCATTCTATCACCTCCAGTCGACAACAAATTTAAAATTCGTCCCGACGGAGCAATATCATAAAGACTTGTCCCTACTGCCAAATATATTTAAACTATATTTTAATTGAAAATCAAGAAAAAAGACTAGGTAAAACACCTAGTCTTAATTGATGATAACTTAGAAACAAACGCACATAGATTCTTCATCAACATCCTTTTCTTCTTTCTCCATACCATTTTCAATTTCATTATCTTTTGGATCTTCGAATTCAATAAGATGTTTCTTATAGTCTACTCCTTTTAACAATGCTGTCACTTCTTCAATATACTTTTCCATAGTATATCCATCTTTCGTTTTACAAACATTAGCACATGGAGAACATTTTAGATCTTTAATAGTTTCAAAACTTAACCAAACACCGTGGTTTTTCCTGTGCTCATTCCAGTAAAGGTCTTTGAAAAAATTTCTTTTATCTATGGCAACAAGCATAAGGTTGCTTTGCATTATTTTTTCTTTATTTTCAGTAATTTCTTCCATCAATAATCTGAAAAAGTTAGAATAATTCAATATTTGTTCCCTAATCAACTTTTGTTCAATAGAATTTTCTTTTGTTAATATCGTTTCACCTGCCCATATACTGCCATATCCAACACTAAGTGCCCCAGCACCCCACCAAAACTTATTCAACAAACCTGCTTTTCTAGCTGCTTCTGCTGCCTCGGCAGCTTTTTTAGCTTTTTCAATTGCTTCTTTAGTATCACCAACAACTTTAACTGCTGTGGCTGCTTTGCCAAATGCCCATCCATAAAACGCACTACCCAATAGATAACTCCCAGCAGCATAAGAAGCAATACCAAGAGTTTGCAGAATAATTGATACTGTCTTAGATGATGAACCACCACATTTGTTAACAACAAACAAAACAGCATGTGTGAGAGCCATGTGAATCAAATTTTCATTGACTCCCATAAGTTTCCCTAACTCCGCACCTACAACACCCTTTAACATCTTAGCTGCACCATTAAAGAAACCATTTAAATCATTTCTATTTTCTTCTGCTAATTTCTGTAATTTATCCATCTTCTCAAGAAGTTTACCAAGAGCATTCTTGAACTCTATTAAGAAGCCTTTAATATTTGATTTGTCACTTTTTTCGTCGCACCCTTGGTCCAACAAATCTGGAACGTTATAAAGAGATATTTCTCTATACTCACTTCCCCAAGTAGATTCCACAAATCCAGGTTCTCTAATAAACGATACAGGTAAACCAATGTCTGACTTTGGTTGTCTATCTTTCAATGCACATTTTTCGTTTTTTCTGAAATTGTCTATTAAGTCTCCGTGCTCAACTAAAGGATCACCATTACCAGCAAACACTTGTTTACTCATTCCTGCAAAGCAAAAGATAAAACTTAGAAATACACTTATTATTTTTTTCATAATCAGCAACCTCTAGATATTTCTTTAATGAGTTCGTCTTTGTGAAAACAGTCTTGTTCATAAACACAACTGTAATATACTCCTACGTTACTATCTATCTTCGAAGGCCTTCGCATTAAAACCAAACCGTATGGATAATCATTGGCAGTTTCGAAATACCTCAACGGTATACCAACAAGTGGAGATGGATTCATTCTACCTTTACCTGTTACCATTACATACATATTTTTAAAAGCATTCACAGTACCTTTTAGACCAAATAAAACACCAAGAGCCAAAGGTATATTACTATCTAACTTATAGCTAGCAACCCCGCCAGCCAGCATGATAAATAGGCTTAAAGGTTCACCCTCAGTAGTGTATTTAACAATAGAGTTACTTATCATTTCTTTAATTTGTTCTTTTCTGCTCTCTATATTCTTTTGAGACACATAAATTAACTTAGTTCCATCTGATAGAATTTCTTCCTTGTCTATCCCACCTAATGGAATTTCTTCTCCTGTAGAGTAATCAATCACCTTTTTATTTGGTG
>CAMHLN010000070.1 GCA_946186155.1 uncultured Clostridia bacterium
GGACTTAGACAACCACCATACGAAACAGAATTTGTATAGTGGTTGTAAAATCAATAAAAAACCTTAAATTCTACTTTTTCATAAACACTTCCAGTTTCACAGAATTTTTCTCTTTCACCTTTGAACAGTTCAAAATCACCATTATAATTGAGTTTGTAATAATAAATTTTTTTATTCTTTTTCATCAGAATCGTATAGGTCACTAAAGGTGGATTTTCTTTGTATTCATACGAATTAAGCATCTCATAATATAATCCATCGATTAAAAAGTTGTGTATACAATAACTCGGTAAAGGCTCTGTGTAATCTTTTTTATAAACCTTTTTATAGATTTCCTTGAACAGTTCATTCCGCTTAAAATCTTCTTCTGGAACTTTTTTATATCCGTTAGAAATTAAGATCTTCTCAATCTTAGAAGAATATTGACTGGGTTTTGGATCAAGCCTTCCGTACTTTTCTTCAGAAGACAGCATAACGGCTACAAGCAACAAGCAGAGCATCATCACAATTTTTTTATTCATTCATCTCCTCCTGAGTTATTGGCATCCATTCAATATATTCAATGGAACCGTCATCTCCGATATCAACTAGAATGTTGTAAATAAAACCACCTTCATCAGATTCTGAATCACAGGTAATAATCCAATATTCAGTAACATCAGTTAAAGTTGGACTATCTATCCAACCTTTACTATTAACAATTTCATAATCAGATTCAGCAGATTCTTTTAAAATGTCAGCGGCTTGTTTTTGCAAATCCGTATTATTTCCAATATACCTAAAATCATAAATTCTCGATGATGGTCTTCCTTGTACAATGTTATCGTTTATCTTATTTAAGAATTTTTCCGGATAAGGAATAAATACTTTATTATTAAATACTTTTTCCAGTAATTCTTGTGTCTCTTTATTTTTTACTTTTCTTCCGTCAGGATCTGTATAGTGAATTGGATTGTTTGCGGCGTAGGCATACAAATTGGTATATTGATTCCTAACTGCGTTTTTAAGCTGCATTTCGGCGTATTTTACCGGTAACAGCCAGTTTTTCGCGTAAGATTTTAAATTTTTGTTCAGAAAACCGTTCATTTTTTCTCCAGAATTCCTTTTTTGTCACAGAAAACACACGGAAATCAGCTGAATTCCGCACGTTTCCCGCTTCTGTCCGCCATATCTTTATTTGTGGGAGTAAAACACCGCGTTTCCAGACATGCTGAAAACGCTAAATGTGGTAGAAATTACTTATCATCAAATACACTTGCGTTTCCGTCTTTATCAAGAGCAAAAACTACTATTTTACCTGACTGAAAAATGAATTTTTTCAACATAAAAATATCTTTGATATTACAATCATTAAATTCTTCCAGTTTTTGAGGCAAAAGGTAGGACATCTCTTTAAAATCCGTATAATCAATTGTTGAAAAAAAAGTATTATTATTATCAATCATCCCTGTTAAGGCATAATCACCGTTTACATAAGCTACATTTCCAATCTGATCATTGTTCAACCAGAAGTATAAAAAATTATTTTTTTTACCAGAATTTGGTTCTATAGTTATTATTTTATTTTTTTCAAATTGCGATTCAGATATTTTAAATAATCGTGGAGTATTTTTCTTTAATTTTGTTATACCCATAAATAAAATAAGCAACAACAAGACAAATATAACACCACTTTCAATAATTATGATTTTATTCTGTGAGATTTTTAGTTTCATTACTTGTACCTCTTAGGAAATTAATTGATTCATTGGCAATTTTATCGATTTTAGCCTTATCATCCTTACCGTTTGTTTGGACTTCTGAGAGTCCAGCGTAAGCAACTGTTCCAGAATAAATATTATTACCTATTTCAATTCTTACATTTATTGTCGCTTTTCCATCTTTTATTTCTGAAATATAAGCACAAACTTTAGGTGTTAATTCAGAAGTTTTTTTATATTTATCTACAAAATTAAAACCTGTTTCCAAATTACCATTCATAGATACTTCTGAATTTGAAGTTATTTTTATACTTCCAAAAGACGAAGACATTGATAAACTAGGACTCTTATTATTATATGATGAAGCTACTTGAGGGTTATCAATATGCGAATTTGAAAAATAATAACCCATAGAAATATATCTTTCATTTCCTGCCCCAAAATATGGACTGAATTTTGCATTTTCAGATGTAACAAATTTTTTTGTTTTAGCTTTTTGATATTCATTTAGAATGATATAATTTCCATCCGGGTCTATATAGCGTACCGGATTATTCCCCGCGTAGTGGTACAAATTGGTATTGATGTGATTGAAAATACCACCCATGCCAGGCAAATTCTGGTTATGCTTCCTTGCTTCGTCTGAAACAGGAGCCTGAGGAATATATTCTCCAAGTGCCGGATCCGTAGAAATCCATGTAGAGTATTTGCTGTCCAAATAGCGTGCGCCGAAGTAATAAAGGCCTGTTTCCTCATCAAGTTCTTTTGCAGTGAACTTATAAGGAAGGTATTCAAGTCCCTTATTGTCCGTGCGCTCCACCCATGTCTCGCCGTAAGGCGTGTATTCTATCCTCTGGTACTCGTCGCCCTTGTAGTCCGTTATCAAAGCAGCTGAGCCTAAATGGTCACTATGGTAGAAGTACTGCTTGTA
>CAMHLN010000071.1 GCA_946186155.1 uncultured Clostridia bacterium
TTACATTTATTCCAAAAAACTTACTTATTTTTTCAAATGATTCTTCATTTAATTTTTTCCCACTCACAAAATTAACAAAATCAGGTATGACTTTTGGCCATGGATCATCATTTCTATTTAAAAGTTCATCTATTTTACAAGTGAGTGAAAAAATTAAGTAGCAAACTGAACATTCATCTTTAATTTTATCATCAAATCCTTTTTTAAAAGCTCCATAATCTACAATCTTTATTCGAAGCTCTTTTTTATCATTTTGAATAAATAAAATGTTCTTTTTTAACAAATCATTATGACTAAAACCTTTGTCTTTCAAGTATTTAACTGCCTCAAAAAGTTGACAAAAAAGTTTAGAAATTAGCAAGCTTTCGTTCTTACCCTGTTTTATAATTTCACTTAAGCCTGTAATACCAATACCGTCTATATACTCATAAACAGCATAAGCCACACCATTTTCTTCAAAATAATCCAAAGGTTTGCAAAAATATTCACAATCAGATAGCATTTCTCTATTGTCATAAGCTAACTTTTCACATTTTTGGGCATCTTCATCTTTGATTGTTTTAACAACCACAAGTTCACCTGTTTCTAGATTTTTAAATAACCAAGCCTCTCCTTGCGCACCTTCACCTAACGATTTGTCACCTGATTTTTCATATTTGGAATTTAATTTAATATTATTCTTTAAATCTTTGTTTTTTTCGTCGACATTTTTAAATTTTTCATATTCATTTTCTTCATGCTTAAAATTTGGACAAATATTTTTCTTTGAATCTTTATTCTTTTCTTCGAAATTTAAGACAACATTTTTTTCAGTTTGGTTTTTCGTATTCAGAGGCTTAACTGGCGCATACTTTTTATACAACTCACGGCAATAAGGAACTCCGTAGTACAATCCGCCGCCAAGAAATAATGTTGCACACAAGTAAGTTATAAAATCCTCAGTTGTCAAACTATCGTTTATTTTTTTGCTTTTATTATTATCTATTTTTAAGCTATTACCTACATTTTTGTTGTTTTCAATCTTTAAACTTTGTTCAGAATTTTTCGGTTTCGCTTGGGCACCATTCGAAATTAACAACAACACGCCAGCGAGCAAACTTGTCAATCTTTTTGATTTCATTTGTGCACCTCCCCGCCGAACTTTTTAATTTCATCTTTGAAAAAATTAATTGTTTCGTCGTACGAATGACCATCCAAAGGCTTCTGATTTTTAAAATAAGAAAAATCCCACCACACTTGGAGAGGTTTATGTGAATTAATTCCATATAAACTTAACACAGAATTAACTGAACAAGTGTTATTAGCTAAAAACTGCACAAAGTAAAAGATCTGCGATGTCGCATTTTTAACTTCATTTTTAAATCTCCCATAATCAATAATCTTTACCTTAGGATTTCCTTGTTCATCTCTAATTAACAAAATATTCATTCTTGTCACATCATTGTGGCTAAATCCTTTGTCATTTAAGTACTTAAGTGCTTCCAAAATTTGAACAACAATCATACATAATAGCAAATTGGCACCCTTTTCAGAATTTTGCACAATATTGTTGAACTGATCGTAACCAACACTTTCTATATACTCATACACAACATAAGCCACACCATCTTCTTCAAAAAAATCCAGAGGTCTACAAAAATACTCACAAGCAGATAGCATTTCTCTATTGTCATAAGCCAACTTTTCACATTTTTGTACATCTTCGCCACCTGTAATTTTTTTAACAACAACCAACTTATCGGTTTCTCTATTTTTAAATAACCAAGCTTCTCCTTGGCCTCCTTTACCCAAAACCTTTGGATTTACCTCATCCTCTCCCAAAATTGGTTCATATATACTATTAAGCTTACAAATTGGAAAATATTTTCTGTACAACTCACGGCAGTAAGGAACTCCATAGTACAATCCGCCGCCAAGAACTAACGTCTCAAACAAGTAAGTTACCCAGTCCTTAGTTGTTAAATTATTGTTTGTTTTTTTGCTTCTATTATTATCTATTTTTAAGCTATTACCTACATTTTTGTTGTTTTCAATCTTTAAACTTTGTTCAAAATTTTTCGGTTTCGCTTGGGCACCATTCGAAATAAACAACATCATACTAGCAAACAAGCTTGTCAATTTTTTTGCCATAATATCAACCTCACAAAACTTAATACATTCAAATTATAACATTTTTCAATCTATTAGGCAAATTTCGCAATTATTTATGGCATTTTCTATAAGATTATTAGAATTTTGTATTTTTAACTCTTCGTTTTGAACAAATCTAAGGATTGGATTAATTTTCGGCCTTTTAGGACTAAATAGCGAACAGCAATCTTCAAACTCTTCTATCGAAATTTCAAATGTTCCAATCTTTTTAGATATCTCCACAATTTCAGATTTATCGAATCCAATTAGCGGACGAAAAATAGGAATACATACCTCGTGGCCAGTGCAATTAATAGATGCTAGTGTTTGACTAGCTACTTGCCCCAAACTTTCTCCCGTTATCAAACAAGAACTTTTTTCTCTAAAACAAATTTTTTGCGCTATTCTATTCATGAATCTTCGAGAAATTATAGTTACCAAATTTTCCGAACATGATTTCTTTATTTCCTT
>CAMHLN010000072.1 GCA_946186155.1 uncultured Clostridia bacterium
AAAACATCAAAGGCTTTGATGTCCGGGAATTTTATGTCCAGCTGGTGAAGGAACTGAAAAACAGAGGGTACTAGAATGTATATTGGTATCCTAGTCCCAGACCGCCCCAAAACTCTGTTGGTTCAGAATTATGTACAACATCAAATGAAAAATATGGATTAACAACTATTTTTCCTGGACCAAGCGCAAACGATGTTTGTATATCGAATGTAGGACCATAAGCCGCAAGCCCCCAGCCAAGCCCTATTGCAAAATCTAATTTTTGTGAAGGCGAGATGGTAAACCAGATAGGTAGCTTTGCATCAAACATACTGAAATGTTCTGTTTTTGTGTCTGTTGTTTCTAAGGGAAAAGATATGCCAAGCTCAGGGCGTATTCCAAGTTTGCAGATACCAAAATAAATAAAATCAATCTCGCAATAGGCTGATGGTCCGCACCCTATTCCCATATATGCGACTGGAGGATTTGACTTGTAATTCATGTAATCAAAAGAACCTTGTATTTTTCCTCCAACTGTTATTTCAATAGCATTGGAGGATCCTATAATTATTGTTGCTGAAAACAGCAATGTTATAATTTTTTTGAAAAAGCAACTTTTCATAAGATACGGTGTGACCTCTTATTTTACTGCATTTAATTCGAAATATTTTTCGCAATATTTGGCAGCAAGTATTTTGAATTCATCCAGTTTGTTGGGATTGCTGTGAAGACCGTGTCCGGAATCTTCAAACTCAATAGCATCAAAGTTTTCGCCTTGTTTTAGTCCCTTTTTTTTCATTGCGTCAATCAAAAGTTGCTGATGTAGGTTCGCGACTAATCCGTCATAACGTCCATAACACATGAGGATTGGAGGAATGTTGGCATGTACAAAAGTAACTGGAGAAACAGCCTCCCAGAGAGGTTGTGCAGTACCATCTTCAATCATTGCGGCAGTGACATTTTCTCCTGTAAACTTTGATACCAAACTTGCTTTTCCGGCATTTGTTCCGTCTAAGCCTACTATGGGCGGCAGTAACCAATATACCCCTGCGTCAGCAGTCCAGTGGTCTGGATTAAATGATGTTGGACCTGACCAGTCTATGATAAATTTTATAGGTAAAGCGGAGCGACCATAGTTCCCAATGGGTTTGTCCTTAGTTTCTGTAAACGTATAAAATAGGGCTTGTGCAGCTCCTGCTGAAAAACCGAAAATAGCCATGTCTTGCACTGGATATCCCAATTCATGTGCTTTATTTTTTATGGCCGGTATAGAAAGATTTATTTCTTCATTTATGCTTTTAATATTTGGATTATTTTTTCCGTCCAAAAGGGTATAATTTATTGATGCACTGACATATCCTTTTGATGTAAAGTATTCACAGTAAGCTTCACCTTCTTCTTTTGAACCACCCATCCATCCTCCGCCGTGGATAAATAAAATAAGGTGTTTGCTTTGTTCTGATGTATTGTTTGGGGGAAGAAAAAGGTCGTATGTATTATATGGACCGGGAGTTCTGTACTCTAGGTCTGCAATTTTTCTGCCCCCGGAATTCTCCCAGTTTTGTGCGAATGCAAGTTTTGTTCTGGACTCTCGTATGCTTGAGTCTATAAAAGCACAACAACTTGTAAATAAGAAAAAAGGTAGGATGAAGAAAATTTTTTTTGCTTCCATAGGGGTGTCTCCTAAAGTTTAATTTTTAAATTTAATGTGAGGCCTTCATCGTACGAATCTAAGTTTATGTCTACATTTTCAGTGATAGTGAATTTATCGGGCAGAATTATCCCAAAAATCCTGCCTGTTATAAAAACGATTGCACCGGCTCCAAGAATCGACCCGTTGATCCAGTAGTCAGCAGTTGTTATATCCCCCCAGTATGCTTTCATGTATCCGTAGGCTATGTCAGTTACTACAAGTCCTACTCCACCCACAACCATTAGAGAAAGCCCTGTTATATCACATGTCAAAAGGTTTTTTGCGGATTCTAAGTCTCCCTGCTGTCGGGATCCGACACCGAATCCAATCAGAGCATTCTTAATCTTGTATTCGGTGTTTTGATTTGTGTTAGACTGCGCAAAAAATCTTACTGGAAGGAAAAAAAGTAATATTAAAAATAGAGCTAAAAATTTTGGAATATAGAATTGGCGATATTGCGAAATCAATTTAAACTGCATAAAGACACCTTTTAAATATATTTTAAAGCATTATAATATTTTTGTCTACCCTTGAATTGCTTAAACTGACCGTATACGTGTATATTCACAAAAATGTTTTCTCTCTTAGCTAGAGATGTTATACGGCATATAAAGTAATACGGTTTGAAAGTTTTTGTTGTGCTTTATACTTTTATCTCTTACAGTGTCTTTTTTTAATCCGCCTTCTCTGTATCTCAATTATTTTACATTTTTATTTGTCTCCCGTAAATTCCTTGCTCCCCCCTCTCCGTGCATTCTCCATAAAAGTGTTACGCAGCCCCAGGGGGTGTATTATGAAACTGCTTGTAAATTCTCTTGGGTTAGTGTATCATTGCTATAATGGAGAAAGTGTCGAGATGGCTAAAAAAGTTGTAAAAAAG